>JAYVOC010000078.1:0-4341 GCA_043758125.1 Bacteroidota bacterium
GACGCCTTTTGAATTATCAACGTGATAACAAAAAGCATTATAATTGTAAAAATTAACCAAAGATCTGTACGATTGAGCATGTATGATTTGTGAAGGGGCTAAAAATAGGCAAATGAACAATTAAACCCTTTGGGCCTCTGCGTGATTTATTCTTTGCGTCTCTGCACCTCTGCGTGAATCTTCCTTTGCGTCTTTGCGTCTTCGCGTGAATCTTCCTTTGCGTCTCTGCACCTCTACGTGAATCTTCCTTTGTGTCTCTGCGCCTCTGCGTGAATCTTCCTTTGCGTCTTCGCGTGAATTTTCCTTTGCGTCTCTGCGCCTCTGCGTGAATCATTTTTTTTAAAATAATCCCCCTTCGTGCAACCCTTTTTCTTAATTTTCGGTCTATGAGTTTAGAGAGCAGTATAGCTATGACAGACGAGCAATTAGTAGAGGGGTGTTTAATCCCGGATGCAAGGGCTCAAAAGCAATTATACGAGCGCTTTTCCCGTAAAATGTTCGCTGTTTGTTTGAGATATTCATCCAATCGCGAAGAGTCGGAAGACATTTTACAGGATGGATTTATTAAAGTATTTCAAAAATTAAGTTCTTATAAAGGTGATGGGTCTCTTGAAGGATGGATCAGAAAAGTAATAGTGAATACTGCTCTTGATCATTTCCGACAACAAAAAATTAGTTGGTCGGGGATTGAGATGGCTGAAGATCAGATAAGTGAAGAAAGCACATTAGGAAAATTAGATGCGCAAGAGTTATTAAAGATCATTCAACAATTACCCAAAGGATTCCGAACAGTATTCAACTTATATGCGATAGAAGGTTATAATCATCGCGAAATTGGTGAGCTGTTAGGAATATCAGAAAATACAAGTAAATCACAATATTCAAGAGCCAGAGCTCAACTCGCCGAATCAGTACAAATTCATTATCAGCAAACAACTAATACAGAGCATCCATAAATTACCATGAAATTAGAAGATCAGTTAAAAAATACATTTGATCACTTCGAGCCCGAGGTTGATCCTTCTGTATGGGCCAATGTGAGTGCCCGTCTGGTTTCTGCTAGTCCTGTTACTAATGGTGGCACCTCTGTTTCTACTGGAATTTTAAAAACGATTGTTGCTAAATTGGCTCCATTTGCTGGATGGATTGCTGGAGCGTCGGCAATTGTAGGACTAGGAATTATTTGGAAATTAAATTCTAACGAAATAGTATCTCCTATCAAATCAGGCAACGAACAACAAAGTACCGTTCCTATTATCGACAATAAATCAAACGTTCCTTCGGTAGCTAATTCTGACAAACAAGCTGTTATTGAAAAAAATAGTGATAAAGCTTCGGCTGTTACATCTCCGAAAAGAAATTTAGGTATTGATCATCAAGAAAATAATGTTAAGAAAGTGTCATCAGTAGCTTCACATGTCACAGATGCATCAACACAAAATTTAGCTTCTACATCTACAATTGAGAATGATAAAAAAGCTACCTCAACTCCACTACATTCCACTACTACAATTAATGCTGTTCATACTGATAATTCATCTGGAAATGTGAAAGAGCAAGGTGTTTCTCAGATATCATCAAGTAAACCTTTAGTTAGTGATGAAACACCTGTTGAACCTGTATTAATATTGAATACCAGAGGAGGATTTGCACCATTATCGATTACTGCCCTTACGAATCAGAATGGTAAAAAAGCTGATTTCAATTTTGGTGATGGAACAGAAATAAATAATGTTGCAAGTGCTTCACATCATTATGATGAGCCTGGAATTTATACTGTAAAATGCCTCCTTGCCGGACGTGAATTAAACGCAACTGTTGAAGTATTGGGACAACTTCCTTCTGTTTTTAGTCCTAATGGCGATGGCGTGAACGATCAATTTGTGATTGGAGGTGCTGAAGTGGCTTCTGTAGATGTTCATATCTACGATCGTTCGGGCCGAATGGTACTCTCAGGAAAGGGAAAACAAATTATTTGGGATGGTACAGTTTCACGAGGACAATTAGCTGAAACGGGAACCTACTTTTATGATATATTTGCCACATCAATTTCAGGTGTTACTTACAAACAAAAAGGAACAATCAACTTATTCAGATAAATACCCCACCGAAATAAATTAAAAGATTTGCTATGAAAAAATTATTTACACTGTTCGCTCTGGCCTTAATGGTACTGGTTATGAAACCAGATCAGACGTTTGCATCCCATCTTGCAGGAGCAGAAATTACTTATGCCCCAACGGGTGTTCCACTTCAGTTCTTGGTAAAAGTTGCAGTCTATCGTGACTGTTTAGGAATTCCTGTTAATTCAACTTATGACGTTTGTTATCAATCGGCATTACTTGGACTTAATGGTACATTCCCTGTAAATCAAGTTTCGGTTGATAGCGTTGGATCATCTCCTTGCGTTGTTGCAGCAGCATCGTGTGTCGGAAGTCAGGGAGATATCGAAATTTATCGTTTTGAGGGTATAGTTGATTTACCAGCTCAAACAACTGATTGGTATTTCTTTTGGTCGTCAAGTGCAAGAAATAGTGCTATTACTACCTTACAAACCGCTGGCAACCTTACTACTCATGCGTTACTTAATAACTTAGATGCTCCTACAAACTCATCTCCTGTTTTTAGCAACCCTGCTTATACTCGTTTTTGTGTAGGTAATCAATTTAATTATGTACAACAAGCTTTTGACCCTAATGGCGATTCACTAGTTTTCTCTTTAATAAATGCACAGGAAGGTACACCATGCCCTACTCCATTTACGGATGTTATGTATGCACCAATTATTTCTGGTGATCCATTAGCCGTTAACGGCGCACTTTATTCTGGTATATATCCTTTCTCTTCAATTACACCACTCACTATCAACTCTCAAACGGGAACTATGCAGTTCACCCCATTGGCACAGCAAGTTGCTGTTATTGCATTATTAGTTCAAGATTTTCGAAATGGCATTCAGGTAGGTGAAGTTGTTCGCGATATTCAAGTAAAAATTACTGCACAATGTAAGTTAATTCAACCTGGTTTCTCACCAGGAACAGTAGGAGGAAGTACAGTTAGTGGTATTTCTGGTGGAAATCTACCAGTCAACTGCAACGACCGAACAATTATTCTTCCGTTAGATACTTTATATCCTATCCAATGTGCCTCAGCAATCCCTTCGGATTTCCGTACGCTTGCTCCTTATGGAACTCCAAACCCGGTAATAGCAGTAACGCCATTAACTTGTGCTAATGGGTATACAGATTCATTAGTCATTACTTTCTTGAATCCGCTTTCAGCAGGTGTTACACGATTATGGTCGAAAAAAGGATTTGATGGAAATACTTTCTTAGGTGAGTGTGGATTCGAATTAATTGATTCTCAAGATACCGTTTATCTATATGTTGATACAACAGTTATCGCGAAACTTACGCCTCAAATTGATTCTATTGGATGCGTGTTCAATAATATTACACTGAATTTATCTGATAGTATTTATTGTACTTCCGTAGCTGCTGATGGTTCTGATTTCCTTATCACTGATGCAACTGGAACAGTGTTTCCTGCGGCTAGTGCTTATGGATATTGCAGTACGAATAGCTTAAAAACAAATGCTATATTAATAAATATGGCATCGAACACAAGCGGTACTGGTCCATTTTATATCACTGTAGGTGGTGCATTTACAGATGGAAATACTCTTTCGGATAACTGCGGAAGAAATATAACTACTGGTGATACACTCGCGATTCTTTACGTTAATAATAAAATTAATGTAAGCCTTGGTCCCGATCAAAATTTATGTATTGGTACTAATCCAATAACTATTTCAGCAAGTATCCCTGGATTACAATATACTTGGTATGATGGAAGTACTGTGATTGCTGGTCAAACAAGTCAGCAGTTACCTGTAACAACTAGTAGTATCTATACTGTTCAAGTTAACAACGGACCAACATGTTCAGGTCGTGATACAATCATAATGAATTTGTTCGCTGCTCCAACTGATAATTTAGGTGCTGATATTATTCAGTGTATCAATGATCCTGCACCAACATTTGATGCTGGAAATACTGGCTCACAATATCAATGGTATTTTAATGGACTCCCATTACCAAATGATACATTATCAACGTTAACTCCTAATTCCACAACTAGTGGAACGTATAGTGTACTTGTAACAACAGGTGGTATTTGTCAAGCGAGTTTTGATATTATGTTGAATACGTTTAATACTATTCCTGTTAATGTACTTTCAAACGAAACAATTTGTGTTGGCGCAACAGCTACACAGCTTGATGCAGGTCCGGCAGCAGCTACAAATGCAACGCAATGGTCTTTAAATGGTGCTCCAATTGC
>JAYVOC010000079.1:0-2043 GCA_043758125.1 Bacteroidota bacterium
TTTACAGGAACTGGAATCTAAAGGCATCCTTATTAACAAAGGAACAAAAGGCTCAAGTTCAAAATATGAACTCGAATCATGAGTTGGCTCATAGTTGGCTCAGTTGGCTCATAATAGGCTCACAATTGGCTCAATATATTGGCCGCTTCTATAACGAAAAGAAATATGGATGAACCTTTTCCTAATCAAATTCAGCTCTTCAAATCTGTTTTTAAAGGCAGGGAAGATGTATTTGCGGTTCGTTGGGAGAAAGAAACTAAGAGTGGCTACATGCCTGCCTATTTCTATGACCCGTATATGTATCGGGCTCATAAAATAAAGGGTGGTACTTTCCAGAATTATAAAGACAAAAGCTACCTAAAACTTACTGATAAGGAAATTGCAAAGCACCTGAACGGTGAACAACTCATTGGCGTTTATCCTTTGCTTTCAGATAACTCATCGTGGTTTTTAGTTGCTGATTTTGACAAAGAAAATTGGATAGCCGAAGCCAAACCATTTATAAAATCTTGTGAGGCTAAAGGATTCCCTGCATATTTGGAGCGTTCCCGTTCTGGCAATGGTGGTCATGTTTGGTTATTCTTTGAACAACCCTATCCGGCAATTAGGAGCAGGAAAATTTTCATTTCAATACTTGAACAGTCAGGGGCGTTTTCAATGTTTGACAAAAGTTCAAGTTTCGACCGATTATTCCCCAATCAGGATTTTCTTTCAGGAAAAGGTTTAGGAAACCTGATTGCCTTACCACTTTTCAAAAAGACTTTTGAACAAGGGAATAGTTGCTTTATTGATGCAGACACTTTAGAACCAATAAAAGAACAATTTGAATTTCTGAAAAACATAAAGAGGATTTCCATTTCAGAATTAGACAAATTTTATCAGTCAGTTTCGACATCTATTATTTCTACTACACCTAAAGTAAACAATGGGAAATTAATCATCACATTAAGAAACGATACAAGAATCAGTCGTGAAGGAATGACAACTTCATTAATAAATTTTCTGAAAGAAGAATTAAATTTTGCAAGCACAGAGTTTATCATCAAAAAGAAAATTGGTAAGAATACTTTCGGGACTGAACGATATTTCAAATTTGTAGGAGAAACGGAAAACGAAGTTGTTGTTCCAAGAGGTTTTATAGGAAAATTAATTCGTTTTTGTAGAGATAATAAAATTGAACATGATTTCATTGATGAACGAAAGAAACAAAAATTAATCCCTTATTTATTCAATGCTCGACTAAGAGACCATCAGCAAATAGTTGTGGAATCAATTGCTAAGAAAGATTTAGGAGTAATTGTAGCCCCACCCGGTTCGGGCAAAACAATTGTTGCATTAAAAATAATTTCGGATAAACATCAACCTGCCTTAATCATTGTTCATAGAAAACAATTAGTTGAGCAATGGACAGAAAGAGTTGAAACCTTTCTTGGCATTCCAAAAAATGAAATTGGAAAAATCGGGCAAGGCAAAAGCAAGATTGGAAAGAAAATCACAATAGCAACAATTCAAAGTTTATCAAAAGAACTTGGAAAGGCTGATGCGGAAAACATACTAACAGCTTTCGGAACAATTATCGTTGACGAGTGTCATCATATCCCCGCCGAAACATTTAGAAATACCATTTCAAAACTTCAAACATTTTACCTCTATGGCTTAACAGCAACTCCATTCAGAAAGTACAATGACGGCAAACTAATTTTTATTCATTTAGGTGAAGTGGTTGCTGAAATAAAATCCAGCGAAATCAGCAATTCACAACAGGCGCAAATCATTATCAGAAATACAGAACTTGATGTTCCTTATAATTCAAAGACAGACAAATTTGAAACACTATCAAAAATATTAGTCCATGATTCTGTAAGAAACAAACTTATCCTTGAAGATGTAAAAACCGAAATAAACAAAGGCAAGAAAATAGTTATTATTACTGAGCGTAAAGAGCATATTGATTCGCTATATCAATACCTGAAACAATCTTATGAGGTGATAACACTAAGTGGAGAAGATTCTGAAATCAATAAAAATTCTAAATGGAAAATT
>JAYVOC010000080.1:0-7282 GCA_043758125.1 Bacteroidota bacterium
GTATCATAAATATCCATAAAAATATTTAATGCATTTTCACTTTTGTTCCAGTCGCTAGAGATAACAATTCCTTTTCCATTAAAAAAACTTACTGATTCGATACTTGCACTTTCTGGATGTGGTACTAGGTTTTTCCACCATAGCGGTCGAAGTGAAAAATCAAAATAGCTGAGGCGATATTTCCTTGTCCTCAATCCAATTCTATCGTTTTGTGATTCGAGCGATAAGTTGCTATGTAATACAAAAATTCCTGTATCACCTTGACCGATTACTTTTAAGTAATTCATTCCAAAATCGTCCAAATTTTGTGGCGATAACGTTAACTTTTGTGCAGATAACGAAATTGGAATCATGATCATCCAAAAAAATATATAAAACAGAAAACGCAAGCATCGCATAAGCTTTTTAAATCAAGAATGAGTTAATAAAAATGGATTATTTTTTTTCTCATAACCTATTGTTGTTTCTTGTCCATGTCCGGGAAAAACAATTGTGTCATCAGGTAAAATAAATAAATTATTTCGAATACTTCTTAATAATGTTGCTGAATCACTTGCAGGAAAATCTGTTCGTCCGATACTTTCTCGAAACAATACATCACCACCGATTAATATTCCATCTGCTTCACTATAAAAGCAAACACTACCAGGACTATGTCCGGGGGCAAAAATTATCTTCAGTGTACTATTTCCAAAAGTTAATTCTTCTCCTTCTCTTAAGCTAAGTAGTGGTTCGGGTGATTCTTCAACCATGATTCCATATTTAGAACCATAATCAATTGTTGCTTTTAAAAGAGGGTGTTCGAATTCATGTATTTCAACTTTTAATCCAAAACTTTCTGCAACAAATTTATTTCCTAAAATATGATCAATATGACAATGTGTATTTAATAAACGAACGGGTTTTAAATTTTCAGTAATAATGAAATCAAAAAGTTCTCTTTTTTCCGCTGCTTCATAACAACCTGGATCAATAATCACACATGATTTTGTTTCATCATAAAGAATATAAGTGTTCTCATAAAAAGGGTTGAATGTAAATAATTTTAAGTGTAACATATATTAAGAATTTTTTGCTGGTCGGTAGTTAGATTGTGAAAGTAATAATTGTGCGTCTTGAATAGAAAATAATTGAGGAAGTTTTATCTCTGGATGTTGATGCATAAAGGAACGAACAATTTGCCATCCAATATACACTCCTAACTGAGCTGGAGCATCTTTAGGAAATCCGCTAGTGCCATTACCATCATTAATAAACTTCATATAAGTTTTAGGATTGTTATTGTACAGTAATTGATGTTCTATAAAAAATCCCCAAATTTCTGATTCGTTTTGTATAGCCCATGTCAATTGTTTTTCGCTAAAACCAATTTTAATGGTATCATCAGTATCAGGAGTTAGCAAGTCGAGCGCATATAAAATTTTTCCTTGATATATCAAATTATTTAAGAAGCTTCGATGCAAACTATCGTTCGTATATTCGCTATCCATCCACCCTTTTAAAGCGTCGGTTAAAATATATTCTTCACGAAATTTTCGAACCATATACTGTGGTAATTGAAGAGAAGGATAGTATTTGTAATCAGCACCCAAATAAAAGTGCAAACCAATTCCCAATACACTATCCATCGCCATTACATTACTTGTAAAAGGAGAGATATAAGTAACTATTTTGGGAATATTTTTCCCCGAAAATAATAAATGATAGCGTTTAAAAGACTCTGTGAAAGAGGACTTCAAATTACTTATATCACTAAATTTTTTATCGCAATCAGCATATACTAAACGAATATATTTATCACTTCGGTATTGATTCAAATTAGTAGCTATATCAGCATCACTAAGAGGATCTCTACTAGCTGGTGTAATTCCAGCCAATTTAACACACCATAAATCAAAAAATTTACCGTAGGTTAATCTAAAAGCATGAATTTGACTGCTATCAAATGGTGTTTGCTGATCAAAAATCAATTTTTCGAACCGGATGAACGCCAAATTTAATTTGATATCAGGAACTTCAATTCTTTTAGGAATATTGGCTTGCTTTTTTTTACTTTCGCAAGATGAAATCAATAAGAGTGTTATTGATAAAAGGCAAAACAGTTTTATTTTAATTATCATTGCAGAATAATACTTCAATCTATGAATAAGCGACATCTAATTCTTGTACTAATTGTTTTTGGTACTTTGAGAACTCCAATCCATGCTCAATCCTCTGATCAGAAATTCCATTTCGGACTAAAAGTTTCTCCAACCTTAGCTTGGTTAAAACCTGACACCAAAGGTATTGAGAAAGGAGGTTCGAAATTAGGATTTTCATACGGGATTATAACAGAATTCAATTTCCAGGAAAATTATGCTATTGCCACTGGATTGCAAGTAACCTATAGAGGTGGAAAGTTAATTGTTCCTTATACTGATTTTGCTGGAAATGTAGTTAAGCAGAAAGCTTCAATAAATCTTCAATATATTGAACTACCTATTACTCTAAAAATGAAGACCAATGCCTTCAATAAATATAAATTTTTCGGACAATTTGGAATCGTAAATGGTATTAATATAAGAGCAAAAGATGGTGATAATAATGATATTAAGAAGAATATTAATTCGTATAATGTTGCAATGAGCATTGCACTTGGCACAGAATACACTCTTTCAGGAAGTACAGCATTGGTTGCATCACTTGAATTTAATAATGGCTTTATCGATGTTTTAAAAGGAGATGATAAAGCAATAAGTAATTATTTTGGTTTAAACGTTGGTGTGTTATTTTAAGCTAATAGAAGTCAAATAGATAAGCCCGGTATTTATATCGGGCTTTTTCTTTATGCCTTTAGCGAATGGTTGTACTAATTAATATTGATTTAGTATTTCCATTTATTCATTTAGAGAAACCATCCGTTATAGACCATTTTTTTAAAATTCTTTGAGAGCTATCTTTTCATTAATTTTACATCAATGAAAATCGCACTTGCACAGTTAAACTACCATATTGGTAATTTCGAATTAAATAAAGAGAAAATTATTCACGCTATTCAAAAAGCGGAGCAAGAGAAGGTTGATCTTGTTGTTTTCGCAGAGTTAGCAATTTGTGGTTATCCACCGCTCGATTTTTTAGATTACCAGCATTTTATTAATCGTTGCATGGAAAGCATGGAAAGCATTGCATCCTATTGTAAAACCACTTCTGCAATTATTGGTGGTCCAGCAATAAATCCTGATCCGAAGGGGAAAAATTTATTTAATGCGGCATTTGTTTTATCGGAAGGAAAAATAAAACAAATAGTTTCGAAAACACTTTTGCCAACGTATGATGTGTTTGATGAATATCGTTGGTTTGAATCGAATAGAACATTTAATTGTGTAGAATTAAACGGTATTCGCATTGCGCTAACAGTGTGTGAAGATCTTTGGAACATGGGAGATGATCCGCTTTATACTTTCTGGCCGATGGAAGAATTAATTCGTCAGCAACCAGTATTGATGATCAACATTGCAGCATCCCCTTTCAATTACAAACATATTGATGATCGCAAAAGTATCCTCGAAAAGAATGTTCGTCAATATCAATTACCATTAATATATGTTAATCAAGTAGGAGCACAAACCGATATTATTTTTGATGGTGGTTCAGTAATTTACGATGAGAAAGCGAATATATTAAAAGAGTTAAATTACTTTGAAGAAGATTATTTTGTCTGTGAATTTGATGTTGCAAAAAGTAAAATTCAAAGTGATGATTCGTACGTTGCTGTAAAAAATGAAAAAATAAAAATGCAACGTATTCATCAAGCATTGACGATGGGTATTCGCGATTATTTTTTGAAGATGGGATTCAAAAAAGCAATTCTTGGATTGTCAGGAGGAATAGATTCTGCATTGGTTCTTGTTCTTGCAGCACAAGCGTTAGGAAAAGAAAATGTTCATGCTGTTTTAATGCCTTCAGAATTCTCAAGCGATCATTCTATTAGCGATTCACTTGACTTAGTGAAGAACCTTGGTTGTTCACATGAAATTATTGCTATTGCACCCATATACAATGCATTTGTTGAAAGTTTAAAACATGATTTTGAAGGATTGCCTTTTGGTGTGGCGGAAGAGAATATTCAATCACGCGTGAGAGGAACTACGTTAATGGCATTGAGCAATAAGTTGGGATATATTTTGTTAAATACGAGCAATAAAAGCGAACTTTCGGTTGGGTACGGAACTTTATACGGAGATATGTGTGGAGGCTTATCCGTAATTGGTGATTTATATAAAACCGAAATCTTCGCATTGTGTAAATACATGAATTCAATGAAAGAAATAATTCCAATAAACATTATAACTAAACCACCTTCTGCCGAATTGCGCCCCGGACAATTGGATAGTGATTCATTACCTCCTTATGAAATACTTGACACTATTCTTTGCAGTTATATCGAACATGCAAATGGTCCTGATCAAATTATTGAAGAAGGCTTTGATGCCGATTTAGTAAATAAAATTTTAAAAATGGTGAACATGAATGAATGGAAACGTTTTCAATTTGCACCAATACTTCGCGTTTCACCTAAAGCTTTTGGGAGAGGTAGACGAATGCCAATTGTCGCAAAATATTTAGGATAATATCTTTAATGAAAATGTATTTAACTAATCAAATTATTTTATTTCTGCGAAAATTTATTTGTGAATGAGAAGCTTTTTAATAATTTTTTTAATGTTGATATTCATAAATGCTGATGCGCAAACAGATACTTTGTATTGCAAATCATATGCAAAGCTTATCACTGGAAGATTTTATTTTTCACAAAAATATACTCGACTAAATATTAAAAATAGCATTGATAAATATGATTTAAGTTATCGTCCGAATACTAATTTAAATATGGGAATTGGTGCTACTTACAAATGGGCTACTTTAAATTTAGCGTATGGTTTTCCATTCTTAAATCCTGAAAATGGAGAAGGCAAAACGAAGTATCTCGATTTACAAGCACATTTTTACGGACCAAAATTTACTATAGATTTCTTCGGACAATTTTATAAAGGATTTTATCTTTATCCAAAAGGAACATTAGCAAATAAAAATCAATATTATATTCGCCCCGACTTGAAAGTAAATGCTCTTGGAGCATCTGTACAATATGTTTTAAATAACAAAAGATTCTCCTACAGAGCTGCGTTCTTACAAAATGAATGGCAACGTAAATCTTGCGGCAGTTTAATTGCAGGAGCTGAAATACACTTTGGAAAAATATCTGCCGACAGTTCCATTGTAGCATCAGAAGTAAACACTTTATCCGAAGGTGGAAAAATTCGAAACTTTAACTATTTTGAAATTGGTCCAAATGTGGGTTATGCTTATACTTTGGTGGTTCACAAAAATTTTTTCTTAACTGGATCCTTAGCATTTAGCTTTGATTATGTAACAAATACTTCTCGTGGAAATACCTCACGATTAAAAACAGATGGATTTAGCCCGAATAATACTTTTAGAGTTTTTACTGGATATAATTCTGCCTTATATGCTTTCAGTTTCACCTTTATAAATTCAGAAGTTTCACTAACAACACAAAGAGCATTAACAAAAATAAATGTGAGCACAGGAAATTTTCGATTGAATTATGTGAAGCGTTTTAAACCAGGTCCAAAATCTAAAAGGATGTTACGGCATTTGTAAAATACATACTAGCATATTTAAATCACATACCAGTTATTACAGGCATTTTTATTATTTTTTAACAAGCAAGATATAGTCAATAATTCCGATAGCAGCTAGGAGATTTTTAAAAATCGTATTAAGTATTTTTTTGTTAGTTGCTTCTAAATATCTTCCTTGTAGCACAACTGTTTCAAGTCCGAAATAAAGTTAAGGAGAATCTCCGAAATAATTATATTTCTCATTTTTATTTCATGGAAAAAAAATTGATAGAATAAAAAAAGACTTGCAATGACATATTCAAACTAGTTTTTATAAATAACAACCAAGCAAAAACATTTGCAATAATTAGTATTAATAGAAAAACCAAAATAGAATTATAGATTTCTCAGAAAGATCAGAAATTATTGAAGGAAGTAAACAAAAAGTTGCTAAAGAATTATGTAGAGATGCAAAGAAATCAACCTTGCAAAGACATAGTTAAGCTATTTTCATGCTACATTAGAATTTTTCACAAGAGCCTCTGATAATAAAATTGTGTAGGAACGGCACTATTTTTATCATAACACAATTTGAGGAATGGCATTTATTTTATAACAATATGCAATCCTATTTTTTTTAAATTTGCATTCCGCATTTACGGAATATGCTGGGCATAATTAAATTTCTTTGAAGAAAAATTTAAAGGAAATTCAAAATAATATTCCTTATCATTAATTTGTTTGTGATTCGGAATTTACAACTTCGGGGTCAATATTTATTCCACTTTCAAATCGTGGATTAACAATGTTATTAAAGATTGAACCGAAGGTGTAGGTGAATCCGAATTGAATTCCAAAGGTATAATTAGTTGCTTGCTCGTTTTGATTAAGAACAATTTGTTCTGGTGTAAGTTTTTTTCTGCTTAATGAAATTTGGTTGTTGATGATGGAAGCATTTCCAAGTAAATTTATAAAAAGTCCTTTAGAAATTCGGACATTTAAGGAAGCTAACCCATCAAAGCGATATGCTTTGGTACGATTGAGATAATCGGATGCGGTGAGTTTAACAGAGACGTTTCCCCACTTTTCAATTCGTGTGTAAGTTGCATCTAGTATGCTATTCAGAAATGGCTCTTTAGTTTTATTGAACACCGTTGAATCGACATAAAAGTTGTAAAGCGGTTGTGCCCTTAACTTAACAGTGAAGAGATGATTAACGGATTCAGTGTAAGGAAAAATATTGAACTCAACTCCAGGTGCAAAAGAAAATTGTGATTTAACATTACTATAGGTGCTAGAATAATATGCAGGTTCTAAACCATAACTCCAATGGTCATTTATACTTTTTACAATAAGTCCTGAGAAATTAGTTATGAGCGTGTTTCCATTGAATGCATAAGTTGCGGTTTCATATTGACTGCTACTGATTGCTGTTGATGCTATGATTTTAACTTTCCAAAGATCTGTAATGTGTGCTGCACTTACAGAACCAGTGCCTGCAAATAAAGTAGCGGTTGCATTGGAAGTAAAATTTGTGTTTCCTTGAATTGCGTACACCCAATTTTTATATTTGTCAATGGATTGCATGATTAGTTTATTTTTATTGGAGTAATCAAACATCATATATTTCTGTTGATTGTTCCGAACTAGGAATGGCA
>JAYVOC010000081.1:0-6537 GCA_043758125.1 Bacteroidota bacterium
AACATAAAGATTAAACGAAATTTTTAAAAAGGGGGCTTTGAGTGGTAAACGAACATTTCTACTTCTATCAAACAGTGGTGCGTAAACAAACAGTTGTGCTTCTAATCCCCCTTTTTAAAAACATCGTTAATCCCTTCTTCGTTACCACCAATGCTAAGACGACAATAACGTAACAGACAAATTGACGACAAATTGACCGGTGGACAAAATAGAAAAGGCCGACCCTTCGCATTTTTAAAAATTTCTTTTGCCTCCCCACATTTGGCACATTTGGTTTTGCCCCGACACACAAAACCAACCTTTCAGCAAAACCAAAAGAGCCAAATTTTCCCACCGCACCAGACTGTTAATAAGTTTAATGAATTTATTTATTGTTATTCCAAAAAGACTTTCTACTTTTGACAAATAATGTCAAGTTAAAATATTCAAATTGAAAACAACAGGCGAAATAATTAGAGAACAAAGAGAGAAAAAAGGGTTGCTACTTCGACAAGTTGCAGCTCAACTCGACATTGATACTGCTATATTGAGTAAAGTTGAAAGAGGGGAAAGAAAAGCGACTAGAGATCAAATTTCCAAAATAGCGGACATTTTAGATTTGGACAAAGATTCAATTCTTGTACAATACCTTAGTGAAAAAATTCTGTATGAATTGCAAGACGAAGATTTAGGAATGAAAGCGTTGAAGGTTGCTGAAAAAACTATAAAATACGGAGTAAATAAAAAACTAAAATAAAATATATGGCAGAATTACTATCAATAAAGGAAGCGAGTCAATGGGCTACAGAGTATTTAGAGAAGAATGTTACGACCTCAAACATTTCTTATCTCATACAATATGGGCGTGTGAAAAAAATCGGTGAAAATGGTTCTACCCAGGTTTTGAAAG
This sequence comes from Bacteroidota bacterium, assembly GCA_043758125.1. Taxonomy (GTDB): domain Bacteria; phylum Bacteroidota; class Bacteroidia; order AKYH767-A; family OLB10; genus JANXSD01. The sequence goes on from JAYVOC010000081.1 coordinate 890, forward strand.
AAGAACTGATTGACTATTATAAAGACCAAAAAAAATCCCGACAAGATGATTGGAAAGACCAATTAGGTGAAGATTTAAATTGGACTCTTTCATTTGAGCAATACAAAGAATCGGAAACAACAAAACATGTTCACCGTCTGCATCCTTATAAGGGGAAGTACATTCCTCAACTTGTTGAATATTTTTTAGACAACCATACTGATAAGTTTAAAAAGGAAACTTATTTCAAAAAAGGAGATATTGTTCTTGATCCATTTTCAGGAAGTGGAACGACAATGGTGCAGGCTTGCGAATTAGGTATTCATGCGATTGGTATAGATGTTTCAGCTTTTAATGCTATGATTGGAAATTGCAAAGTGACCAATTATAATTTAATTGATGTACAAAAAGAAATCAATCGAATTTCAGCCGAATTAAAGGCTTTTGTTTCTGATTCTCATGTAATTGAATTTGAAGAAACATTGCTTAAAGAACTTAATGTTTTCAACAATAAATATTTCCCTGTTCCGGAATACAAATACAAATTAAAACGAGGAGAAATAAATGAAAAAAAATTTGGTGATGAAAAGGAAAAATTATTTTTACCAATTTATAATAAGCTTGTAAAGGATTTTGGGATTAAGCTGCGTCAGACAGCAAAGGATTCATTTCTTGATAAATGGTACTCTCAACATGTGAGAGATGAGATTGAATTTGTATTTGACTCCATTCAAAAAATAAAAAACAAGGAAACAAAAAATATTATTAGCGTAATTCTAAGTCGGACTATTCGTTCGTGCAGGGCAACAACTCACGCAGATCTTGCAACACTTCTTGAACCAATAACAGCTACATACTATTGTGGAAAACACGGTAAAATGTGCAAGCCGTTATTTTCAATTGTAAAATGGTGGGAGTCTTATACAAAAGATACCGTTAAGCGATTGGTTGATTTTGATAAATTAAGAAAATCACCATTCCAAAATTGTTTAACAGGTGACAGCAGAACTACTGACATTTTAAAAGAGCTTAAAAAGAAAAATTCCGAGTTTGCGGAATTAACCTCTAAACAAAAAATAAAAGGCATATTTTCTTCACCGCCCTATGTTGGATTAATAGATTATCACGAGCAACACGCTTACGCTTATGACTTATTCGGATTTGAAAGAAAAGATGATTTAGAAATCGGACCATTATACAAAGGACAAGGAAAAGAAGCGAAACAAAGTTATATTCAAGGGCTGAGTGATGTTTTAAACAACGCTAAAAAATTCCTCGTTGAAGATTACGACATTTTTTTAGTCGCAAACGATAAATACAACATGTATCCTACGATTGCAGAAAATGCCGGAATGCAAATTGTAAATCAATATAAGAGACCTGTATTAAATCGCACAGAAAAGGATAAGGGTGCATATGCAGAAATAATTTTTCATCTAAAAAAGAAATGAAATTATTGCTAGAAAAATTAGGCGTTTCGGTTCAGCACTTGAAATGTCTAGATGAAGTTTTTTCTGAAAATCACGAAGAGTATCAAAGAATTGAAACAATCCTTAATTCACCAGAATTTAACTCCATTTACACTGAAATTTCTAGAGAGATATATGCCGGTGGTAAGCAACCGAGGGGGCATATAAAGCTAGCTAGGCAAATGATTTTAGGTGACGTTATTGAATATATTTTTACCGGGAGAGCATATTATTATGCGGCAAAATCAGAAGAGAATTTTAAACATTTTCTAAAACTGATTCTTTATTCTGTAAACCAACTCCTTATTTACGATGCTATTACTGTTAATCCTGAAATAAGAAAATTGTATTTGGAAAAATTGGAAGAGGAAATTGATGAAGATATACTATATGAAAAGGAAGGAGATTCTGAACTAGCTGATGAACTTAAGGAAAGCGAAACAGTCTTGAATGATTCTGAATGGAAACAGTTTGATTTTCTAGTTGATTCAATTTTACCAAAAACATTAGGCTGCCCAAAGGAATTAATTGTTTTTGCGGAACTTATTAGAACAAAAAAGGGAATAATAATTCCTTTACTTCTAATTCAGCGCCTTTTCGGTGACAAAAATCCAATTGCTCCACCTGACTTTCTGTTGGCCAAAGGTAACAAAGAAATTTATGGCATTGAAGTAGGATATGCTAAAGAAGGGCAAAGTAGAGAATTCTCAATACGGACTTCAATACCAACATTCGCAGTTGATTTGGAAAACAATATGCATAATCGATGCCCAAAGTGCGGTGAAATTATTCTTTATTGCGACCCTGTAATTGAAGCATACTCTAATGGTACATTAAAAAATCAATTAGATGAGGTTTCAAAAAGATTTCTATGTAGTGAATGCCCGAATTTTGAAGAAGGGAATTGCAAATTTTCGAATTATTATGGGAAATGGAAAGGAACTGAATTCAACGGAATAACAAGCGAACAAAAACCACGGCATTATCATGCAAGATGTGTCAAAGATGAATCTTATGATTTCAATAGACGTGAAATTATCATTACAGAACATTTAGAGGAATATTTTGCCCAGCTACCACAAATTCAAGGCTTAGAAAATTTATAATAATAGTAGAAAAACAAAATGATTGATACATTAGAAACAAATTAAAAGTAATAGTTGATGGAACAAAGATTAGACGTTGGCCTTAATTCTAAGATAAATGAGTTTTCAAAAAAATTCAGTTTAACGAGAACAGAAAATAATATTGAAGATGTTTTTGAACACTTCGCAAATTATGTAATTGCCTCTAATTTACTTGAGGAAGAATTAGAAAATATAAATTCAATTTCTACTGGTCAATCACAAGGAATTGATGGTATTGTAATTATTGTTAATAACAGATTGATTTCAGAAGAAGCTGACCTGATCAAAATCGGTATAAATGAAAAAATTAAAATTGAGATTGGTTTTATCCAGTCAACCATTCAGAAAAGTTTCGATTTAAAGAAATTTCAAGCGTATGTTGACATGGTCGTGAGTTTTCTATGTGGCACTAAAACTATTGATCCTTTTTCGACAATATATAACAAACTACTCAATGAAGAGGGCGATTTTATTGATAGATTAGAAGACACACCGAAAATTACTTTATATTTTGTATCCGGAAAAACTAATCATCAAGTATCTTCAGCAGAAAAAGATATTGAAAAAAAGAAAATAACTCAGAGAGCGGAACTTGAAGGCAGATTTATTCTGAATGACATAAATATTTTTCAGGCAGAAGAAACAAAGGCAGAATATGATAAGATCGCTAAATTTCATACTACGCAATTGAAGTTTGATAAAAACGTGCAACTTGAAGAACATAATAATATTGAATTTAGTCTTTTGGCTACCATAAAATTTTCTGAATTAAAAAACTTAATCCTAACAAGCGATTCAAAACTTAGAGAAAGACTTTTTGTAGAAAATGTTAGAAATTTTATTGGACCAACAGATGTAAATTCTGATATTAAAACTACACTTGACAGTCCTGATTTTAGAGAGTATTTCCCATATTTGAATAATGGCCTTACAATCATGTGTGATTTAATTGAAAAACACAAAATCAAGCAAAACGAATTTATTCTTACATATCCTCGAATAATTAATGGTTGTCAGACCACGCATATTTTGTTCGAAAAATTTAAAGACGATCCAAATTCAATAGATGATGTTGAAATTGTAGTTAAAGTTATTTCAACAAAAGATAATGAACTTAAAAAAAAGATAATATTTGCTGCTAACAATCAAAACTCAATTCACAAAGATTTGCAATCCTTAAATGATTTTCATGAAAAAATTGAACAGTATTTTTCTGGTATTGAGGGATTGACTTTGTATTTTGAAAGGTTAAGGGGTCAGCATTCACAGGTAAATCCGCCTTACAGCAGAATCAATATTGAAAATCTTGCAAAAGTATATATCTCGGTGTTTAAGGAAGAGCCGCATAAAATGAAGAGCAACGCTATCCAAAAAATTGAAGAGCATCAAAAAAGTAAGACCGTGTTTAATGAAAATGATTATATACCAGACTATTATTACTGTGCTATTCTGTTTTACTGGTTGAATTATTTTACAATAAATAATCTTGTTATCTTAAGTTCTAAGACAGCGGATATGCATTTATTAATGGCATGCCATTTACAACTAACAAAAAAAGGGTATGATACTACGAAGAAAAAAATTGACTTTTTAATTACCCAAACAAACGCTTTGAATATTTTTAACGAAACAAATATTATTATTAATGGGCAGAGCTACCTTTTTGAAAGAAGAGGTTTTTATTCTGCCCCTAAAACAAGACAACTAACGGAGTTTTTAAAATAATTTTAAAATAAATGGCACTATCACCACAACAAAAAGAAAAAATATCAATAGAAGTCATCAAGACATTAGTTACTCGTTTTGAGAGTTTTCCGGAAGACGCATCAAGCAATAGAAACGCTCCGTTTCATGACGCATTTTTAAAAGCGTTTTCTGATAAATTGCTAGGTAAAGTTTCCGATACTCCATTTTTTATTACTCTTAGCAGTTGGCTCCAAGGTTTAAACACTACACTTGGACAAACGTTTTTTGAAAATGTTGCAAATCATTTAGCGAATGGTGGAAAAAGAGAATATACTTCTGGCAGATTAGGCAACTTACCAATAACCCAAACACAAAGAGATCAAATTGCTCAAATCATAGCAGATTTAAGCACTTCAACTAAAACTCCAAATTTAAATTCTGAAAACGCTTTACTTTTTTCAAATTATACAACTACTGAAATTAGTGCAATGGATTTTGCAGCTGATGTTTTTATAGAAGATGTAAATTCTATCACGGCTATTGAACTAAAATCTGTCAAACCGAATTCAGGTGAAATGAAGGGTGAAAAACAAAAAATTCTTGAAGGTAAAGCAGCTTTATACCGACATTTTCCAGGGAAGCAAATAAATTTTTATATCGGATTTCCTTTTGATCCTACTGTTAATCCCGCGAATGAAGCAGTAACAAGTTTTAATAAAACGAGATTTCTTGGTTCAATTATTAATATGACCAAATATTTTGCTCCAAACGAAACTTTAATTGCGAATGAACTTTGGGATTTATTATCCGGCCAGCCAAGTACAATGGAGCAAATACTTGAAATAATTAATAGCATTTCGACTACTACTTTTCTTGTTAAATTTCAGCTGCTCACAGACAATGCAAAAAGAACAACTGCTGAATACAAAGCACAATTAACAGAATGGAATTTACATTCCGAACTTGAATTAGTAACTAATGACGCCTTGATTAAGCAAAAAATTGGTGCGGACAAAACTTTAAATCGCATTTACAATAAAACAACATTTGACAATAAAGGAAATTACAACACCGATAGATATGGTGAAATAAAAAAAATTATGTAATGCTACCCGATTTACAAGCACAATTAAAAACCACACAGGCCTACTCACGAGCAAAGTTTTTAATAGAGCTTGCAAAGCCGACCCAAAAGAAAAATAAATTTTAAAAATGCCCAACCGCTCGACAAAAAAGAAAAAATATCGGTGGACATGCGGGACTGAAACGAAGGACAAAGCACTGATGGAACAGCTAAGGCTTCGTTGCGTCCGGAGGACGCACAATGAAGGCCATGTTGCACAGCTTGCCCCGTTTTTTTCGGGGGAACCACTAGTGTGTGAGGGGA
>JAYVOC010000082.1:0-5615 GCA_043758125.1 Bacteroidota bacterium
CTCCGTTTCGCTACGCTCCACTCCACGCTAGACACTAGTTCCCTTAACCTAAATCTCTGTTTACACAATCTTCTTTATACTACCATCATTTACCTCCAAAGTGTATAAACCCGCAACAAGAAAATTTATGTTTATCTTATTTTTGTATTTTTCATTAAATATAATTCTGCGTATAATATCATAAATGGTTACATATTGCCCAACAAGACTTTCGTCTTGTTTTAATAATATAAAATCTTTAGTTGGATTAGGATATACACTTAATAAATAATTCTCAACAAATTCATTTTGATATTTTGATTTATTTTTGAAATAAATTGTCAATAGCTTTCGCTAAAAGATGGTCTTTTTCTGTTACAATATCACCGGAATCGTGCGTATTCAATTTTATGTCTACTTTATTGTAAACATTATTCCATTCTGGATGGTGATTCATTTTTTCGGCTATCAAAGCTACTCTAGTCATGAAGCCGAATGCTTCGCTAAAATTTTTAAATTTAAAAGTCTTGCAAAGATGATTGTCATTTTCTTCCCACATGGAATTTGTTGTGTATAATTTTAGTTGAAAGGTAGTGATATTCTGAATTCAATCCGTGCTATTTATTGGATTATTTCATAGTATTTTATGTTCACCATTTCAAATGTAATAGTAACTTTGCAAAAAAAACAATGTCATTTTCTCATATCATAAAAAGTAGTTTAACGCATAAATGTCCTCGTTGTTTAGAGGGTAATTTATACCCTGACATGAATCCATACCATTTGAAACATACTACGGAGATGTATTCGCATTGCCCAAAGTGTGATTTGAATTTTTTTCCTGAGCCTGGTTATTATTATGGTGCAATGTATGTTAGTTATGCATTTACAATCGCGATTGGAGTTGGGGTATTTCTACTTTACTATTTCTTGGTACCAACTTTTAGTCCGATGCCATTCTTAATATTATTTACTTTTATATTATTGGGTTTAGCTCCTTATACATTCAGAACTAGTCGTGCGATTTGGTTGAATTTTTTTAATAGATATAGTCCGGAGCAACAAGCTTTAGCTTCAAAAAAATAAACTTCGATTAGGAATTTTTTAATGCATTACAAGTATCATTTATTGTTTCACTCAATGGTCTAAATTGAAAACCCAATGCTTTAATTTTATCAGCGTTATAATGATAATGTTGCTGACTTGAGTGAGCTGTTTCTTTTGTGATGAAAGGACTATTCCCACTGATGCCTGAACGTATTTTTTCTAGTCGCCAAACAATTGCGCTTACCCAAGGTTTTATTTTAATGGAAGGAGCTTTTACATTTAGCGCATTAGCGATTTGGTTAAAGAACGTATGAAAACTACTATTTTCTCCATTTAAAATAAATCGCTCTCCAGTAATTTCTTTTTCTACAAGAAAGCGCATTGCTAAACTTACATCGCGAACATCCACAAATCCACTTTCACCATCAGTATAAAATTTAAATCCATTTTTTATTTTTAAAAAAAGTTCAGAGCTTCCTTTAATCCAATCGCCAGGACCTAAAATAATACTTGGATTTACGATTACAGCATTTAACCCTTCAGAAATTCCTCTCCACACTTCACGTTCAGAACCATATTTACTTATGCCATAATTTGAATTATGGGAACCTGGAATCCAATCGCTATGTTCATCTATCATGGCACCTTCAATCATTCTTCCTAGTGACGATACAGAACTTACATGGCAAAAGTTTTTAAATTCCGTTTTTCCTAAACAAAGATTTACAAGATTTGCTGTTCCTTCAATATTAATTTGTTCCATTAATTTTGCTTTCTTAGGATCAAAAGAAATAGATGCGGCGCAATGGTAAACGATAGTAACATCCGTTAGTGCTTGTTCTAAACTAAACAGATCTAATAAATTCCCATCAATCCATTCAATATTTTTATTTAGTTCAGGTTCATCTTTTATCCAATTATTAAAGATTTTTAAAGAGGATGATGTTCGCTTTAAAGCACGAACTTTTTTACCTTCTTTAGCAAGATCATATAAAAGACGAGATCCTAAAAGTCCTGTTCCTCCTGTAACTAAAATCATAGTGTGCAAAGTAACAAATAAATCATATTCTTATTTTGTCAATCCAACAATTTGAATTGCTCCTTTGTTTTTACCTACAATAATACATGGCTTATTATGAACTGTTATTTTTTTCATGCATTTTACGTCACCTGGAATATAAAATCCGGATTGAGTTACTACTTCTGCTTTAAATTTACTATTAGTTCCTTCAAGAAATAAACCAATTCCAGCATCGTTTCTCCCTGATTCTACTTCTGTTGAATAGTCGTTTCCGCCAACTACTAAATCGATGATTCCATCTTTATTAAAATCATCTGCAATAACGGCATTGATAGGAAATATTTGCGCTTTTACTGGAAGATATTGTTGTGTGAAATTTCCCTTTCCATCATTTATGAAAGTTGTATTTGCTAGGTCATTTACTTTAAAATTTGAGGCTTTACTGAGTTGCAAAGGACTAAATATTTCGTTGATGGTAGCATTAGCATAAGTATGGTACCGTAAAAATTTCTTTTTCAAAACAACCATTTGATCTAACAAATTATCTCGGTAAGCAATTGGATAACTTACACCATCTTGGTACATACTTATTATGCAATCGGTACTTCCATTGTTATCGAAATCACTAACAATCATCGTAAGTGGAAATTGTTCATTGGCTTTATATCTTGTATTAAAACTAATATTTCCACCAATTAAATCCATATCACCATCACCATCTACATCGGCTTGTTGAATGGTATTCCATAAGCCATACGAGCTTTCCAAAATCATTGGAACAGTATCTAATTTCCCATTATTATTTTTATAGATAGTTAACGGCATCCATTCACCAACGATCACTAAATCTTTCCATCCATCACCATTTACATCACACCAAATCGCATCAGTAACCATTCCTATTTTAGATAATGATGGAATAGTATTGGTGATATCCGTAAACTTTCCATTATTATTTTGCAATAAATAGCTGTTTGGAATTAAACCATAATGTCCAGGAACAACTCTTCCTCCAATAAAAATATCTTGATCACCATCTTTATCATAATCGTCGATTGCAATTGCTTTACCACTTGTAAAAATATTTTGCAGCGCATCACTTTTTGTAAAATTACCTTTGCCATCGTTCGTATATAATCTTACCGGATACATATTTGGCATTTCAGGATATTCATTGCCGCCACTTACAACAAGTAGATCATTATCACCATCGTTATCTGCATCAAAGAAAGCAGCACCTGTATCTTCATATTTTTTATCTGCAACAATATCACTTTCATTTTTTAATTTAAATTTTCCAGAAGTATCTTGAAGAAAAAAGGAGCCTTCGTTATCTTTACTTCCACCAATAAAAAAGTCATCGATCTTGTCGCCGTTTACATCTGCAACAGCAATACAAGGACCCATTAACGAAAACTGATGTGGCAATAGAGGTTCGAGTTTAAAGTCGATGTAAGCATTTTCTTTTTGAGTATAATTTACATTCGTTTGCTTTGTGATGTCAGTAAATAAGGTCGTAATTTTCTCTTCTGATTTCACACTAGGAATAGCGTTTTTTATGTCGAGTGAATAAAGCGCATTCGCTGCAACAGCATTTATATTTTGTGTTAAGCCATTCGGCCATTTAACAGAAGCATTAGCAGAACTATTTTGTCCGATTCCAAAATGCACGAACCATTCGTTACTGGAAAGATATCCTTTATCGGGATTAAAATGTTGCACTTGTTTTTTACCATCAGGAGTTTCAATATTCACAACAGCACCGATGCCTTCGCTATTTTTTTTATCGCCAATTAATTTAAACCTAACAAAATTTCCAGATTTATTTTCGGAAGTATTATTTCTGTAGATAAAAGGCGTATCATAAATATTATTAACGATAATATCTAAATCACCATCGTTATCTAGATCAGCATAAACGGCACCATTACTCCAAGAAGGAATATCCATTCCACTAACTTTAGTGATATTGTTGAAAGTAAGATTTCCATTATTTTTATAGAGATAATTCTGCATTTTAAAAGAAGGGATAGCTGCTAATGCTTTCATTGCATCTTCAATTTTACTTGTTTTAAAAACTTCTTTTTTAATGGAATCGCCACCAAACATCATAAAGTCCATATCAGTGATATCTCGTAAATATCCATTAGTAACATATAAATCTTTTAAACCATCGTTATCAAAGTCGGCGAGTAAAGGTGTCCAACTCCATTCGGTTGCCGATACACCTGCTAAGTAACTTATGTCGGAGTACGTGTGATTACCATTATTGAGTTGTAAAACATTTTTCACGTATTGATTTCCAAAACCATATTTAACACGCTTATTAAAATTATCATTATTACTAGCTGCTATTAAAATTTTTTGACGAGGATAAGATTCGGGAAGCATATCAAGTGTTATTAAATCCAATAATCCATCGTTATTTATATCCGCGTAATCAGAACCCATTGATGAATAACTAAAATGCTTAAAATAATCTTCTGCCTTATTAGTAAAGGTTTTATTTTTGTTGTTGATGAATAAATAATCTGGTTCTTTCACATCATTGCAGATGTAGATGTCTGGATAACCATCATCATTAAAGTCATCAATAATGGCGCTTAATCCAAAAGAATAGGTATCAAGACCTGAAGACATTGTTTTATCTTTAAAAACATTATTTACATTTTCATAATATCTGCAACTTACATTTTTTCGAAGTGAGTCTTTATGTGCTACTAGATTTCCATTAGCATCATATCCAACAAGAATATTGTTTGCAAAATTCATTTCTGATGGATGATTTAATAAAAACATATCTAAATCACCATCTAAATCCATATCATAGAAATAAGCTTGAGTGCTGTAGCTCGCATCATCAAGTCCATATTCTTTTGCTTTTTCTGTAAATGTTAAATCACCGTTGTTGATATATAAAATATTCCTACGAAGGCTATCAATGCTGAATGCTGATTTGCAAACGTAAATATCTAAATATCCATCACCGTTAATATCAACCATGGTAACACCGGTTTTGTATCCATCTCCGCCATTCACATGAGCACTTTCAGTGATATCTTTAAATTTAAAATTGCCTAAGTTGAGGTAAAGTTTATTTGGGGAAGTGTTTCCAGTAAAATATAAATCAGGCAATCCATCGTTATTAATGTCGCCAACTGAAACACCTCCTCCATTATAAAGGTAATAGTACGTGAATTCATTTAGCGTACTTGATTCAGTAATAATATTTTTAAAATCTACACCAGAATCTTCTGATTTAATTTGAGTAAAGGAAACTTGTGCTTCTGTTATTAAGCAATAGTGTAATAGCAAATAAAGTAGGAGTATGGTAATTTTTTTCACTTACGATTATATATTTGTTGGATTACAAAATTTCCAATTGTTCGACCTTGATCAGCACCATTATTTAATGAAGGCATATAATGTATTCCACCATAAAAGCGACTCACACTTGCTTCTTGAGCAGCTTTGGTAAATGACTCAAAGTTTCTAGGCGGAATATTGATGTACATTTCTGATGAATCGGTAAACGAATAAGGTTGCGGAATAATTGCCGTTAAAATTG
>JAYVOC010000083.1:0-2320 GCA_043758125.1 Bacteroidota bacterium
GCCAGTGCGCCTTGCACACGCGCGCCAACGAGGGGTTGAGAAAACCAGCTTGCACTAGTAGGTTTAGTGGTGCGGTGAAAACACCGACCAAAGGCAAAAAGGTCAGGATGTATTCAGTTGAAGTTGGTAAATTATCGAAAATGTGTCGGTATTTTAAAGCTTTATATTGTTAACTTTGTCAGATTCGATGAGCAACAAAATTGGAATATTTTCATTCTTCGCAGGTGCGGGGTTTCTTGACTTGGGTTTTGAAAAAACTGGTCATTACGAAACGCTGTTTATGAACGAGTATCATAAAGCTTTTGCTCAAATCTATGCTGCGTCACGAAAAAACTTAGGTATTGCTCCTCCTACCTTTGGTCACCAAGTCGCTGATATTACTGAAAACCTAACCAACTTGAATTCGATTTGGTTAGCTGAAAATTTAAAGAAAGCAAAGAAAAGTCACGATATAGTCGGTTTTGTCGGTGGTCCGCCTTGTCCGGATTTTTCCGTTGCCGGAAAAAACAGGGGTCAGTCTGGTGAAAATGGAAAGTTGTCTGGCACTTATATAGAATTGATTTGTCGGAATAAGCCCGATTTTTTTCTATTTGAAAATGTCAAAGGTCTTTATCGAACAACAAAACATAGGGAGTTTTTTGAGGCAATGAAATTGAAATTGATAAATGCTGGTTATTACATTACTGAAAAGCTAATCAATGCAATTGAATTTGGTGTTCCGCAAGATAGGGACAGAATAATTTTAATAGGTTTTCAGCGATACACTTTAGGCGAATTAGGTTTCAAATTAAATGGCTCACCAATTATTAAGAATTTTAATTGGGAGAAAAATACGTTATTTAAGAGCGATGAAGTGTTTGGACTGAATTGGCCAACATTAGAAAAATTTAAAGCAAATTCTAAGAAGCAAAGTCCACCAAATATTCCTTTGGAATTAACTGTCGAGAATTGGTTTAAAAAGAATAGTGTTGAACAGCACCCGAATGCAAAACATTATTTTACTCCACGTGCAGGACTTGCAAAGTTTGAAGTGATTGACGAAGGTGATGACTTAAAAAAATCATACAAACGACTACACCGTTGGCGTTATTCTCCAACTGCTGCATACGGAAATAATGAGGTTCATTTGCATCCTTATAAACCAAGGCGAATTTCGGTTGCCGAAGCATTAGCAATTCAGTCTTTACCAAAGGAGTTTGTAATACCTGATCACATTACACTAACCGATATGTTTAAGACTATAGGCAATGGAGTTCCGTTTTTAGCTGCTAAAGGTCTTGCTGAAAATATTTTTGATTTCATCTACAACAATCCAATTAGAGATTTGAAAGTATCATATGCAGAAATTAACAGCAAACAATATAGTAGCGTTCATCAATCAGCTTGATAAGAGAGCGACTTACAATTATTTAAATCCAAGGAATAAAGGAGTTATTCAAATTGTAGAAGTTGAATTGCCTGAAGGTCCAATCCGAATTAAGAGATGGGACCCGTCTAAGGGAGAAACATCAGCTAAGAAAAAAATTGAACCAATTTCAACGGAGTTAATTTGGCGAATTGCAAATGCCTTCACAGTTAATCAACCAATAAATTTTGACAGAGTGCTTGGCGGAAGCTACAACACACGAAGTGTGTTAGAAGCATTGCTTGCACATACTCCACAATTTCAATTTTGTTATCCTGGTCGTCTTGAAACTACTGGTGGAAACCCAACAGTTAAAAGAGGTCATAAACATTTGATGTGGACACCTGATGAGCCACACAAGAAGGGAATAATAAAGGAAACTAAAACAGAAATAGTCATTTCGGAAGTTCCAAATCTTGAAGTCTTTTACGATGCTTTAGTTCTGCCGTCTGAAAGTAAGTCGAATGATATTGATATTAATGTTCAGAGAAGGCACGCCCAAATTCAAATTGCACTTTATCACATTGGTCTGCAATTAGGTTTTAGAACTTGGGTTGCTCAAAATGATAAGGGAATTTTATACCAAAATAAAAAACTCGGAGAATTTGATGGAATAATAGTGTCGCTGAAAGATGAAAAATTAATGTCTGCATACGATGATGCTATTCGTGCGGCATTGATGATTGATTGCATTTGGTTTAAGAACGGTAAATTGATGCCCGCTGTAATGGAAGTTGAGCACTCAACGGGTGTAACAAGCGGTTTGTCAAGGATGAAAAACTTTAAAGATAAATTTCCGCCTTTCCCTACAAGATATGTCATTGTTGCTCCTGATGAGGATAGAGATAAAGTTGTCAAGGAAGCAAACAAGCCACAGTTTAACGATTTGAATACTCGGTTTTTTCCTTACTCTGC
>JAYVOC010000084.1:0-5802 GCA_043758125.1 Bacteroidota bacterium
ATGCACGTAGATTTCCTGGTGTGCGGTGTTGCCATTCTATAACCTGACATAATTCACCATTAATACGGAGAACTGTTCCTAAGTGTACATCGCTCGTAGTAGCCATTGAAATATTTTTTTGCTAAAATAAAGAAGGCAGAGTTAATAAACCCTGCCTTCAAATATTAATTATAATAAGAATTAACCTTCTATTACTTCGAAATTCAGTTTCGCGTGAATGTCTCTGTGAACGATAATTTCTGCAGTATAAGTACCAGTTTTTTTAACATGATCCTCAGGCATTAATACTTGCTTTTTGTCGATAACATAACCCATTTTCTTTAACATATCAACCAACTGTTGTGATGTTACCGAACCAAATAATTTACCATTCTCACCCACTTTTACTGGGATATTTAATGTTACACTTTCTAAAGCTGCAACTAATTTAGTAGCATCATTACGAATTTTATCAAGTTTATGCGAACGTTGTTTAACAACTTCAGCATGCACTTTTCTATTCGTTTCGCTCGCTATTATTGCCATTCCTTGTGGAATGAGATAATTCAAACCAAAGCCATTCTTCACTTTAACGATATCGTCAGCGTAGCCTAAGTTTTTTACGTCTTGTTTAAGGATTATTTCCATTTTTTACGAGCTTATTTAAACAAGTCAGTTACGTATGGCATGATTGCGATGTGGCGCGCACGTTTGATAGCTTGCCCAACTTTACGCTGATACTTCAATGAAGTGCCTGTTAGGCGGCGTGGAAGGACTTTTCCTTGTTCGTTTACAAATTTTGTTAAGAAAGTTGCATCCTTATAATCGATGTATTTGATGCCTAATTTTTTGAATCGACAGTACTTTTTCTTTTGTACCTCTACTGCCGGAGGGTTCAGATACCGGATTTCTCCAGAATTGTGATTTGCCATGTTTTTCGGGTTGAGTTAGGATACAGTTGATTCTTCCTGCTTCTTCTGAGCAGCATTTTTTCGCTTTTTCTCGTTATACGTGATAGCGTGTTTATCGAGAGCAATTGATAGGAAACGCATAATTCGCTCATCCCGTTTATATTCGACTTCCATCTTCGCAATTAGCGTTGGTTCAGATTTGAATTCGAATAAGAAGTAGAACCCAGTGTTCTTCTTCTGAATTGGGTAGGCCAGCTTGTGCAATCCCCAATTGTTCTCATGAACAATTATGGCACCGTTATCGGTGAGGAATTTACGATACTTTGCAACCGCTTCATCTACCTGATCCATAAGGAGAACAGGTGTCATGATAATCACGGTTTCATACTGCTTGGTCATACTTGGTTTTTTTAATAATTAATATTTATCCTTTTTTAGAAAGGGACTGCAAATTTAAGGATTTATCTTACACAAAACCAACCTTTAAGCTAAAAATTATAAGCACGCTTCAAATTACTTATTCGTACCGTAATGCCTCAATAGGATCAAGTTTAGCAGCCTTTATTGCAGGATAAATACCTGAAATCAAACCAACAATCAAACACAACGTTACTCCCATAAACATCCATCCCCATGGTACAATAAAAGTTCCACTCATCGATAACGAAAGTAAATTGCCTATGATAATCCCAAATAAAATTCCCAAAAGCCCACCCATTTGACAAATAACAATTGCTTCAGTAATGAATTGATCTCTAATGTTTTTTTGTGTTGCCCCAAGAGATTTGCGAATACCTATTTCCCGAGTTCGTTCAGTTACTGAAACAAGCATGATATTCATCAATCCAATTGCAGCTCCAATAAGAGTTATGACTCCAATTATTACTGCCGCTGCTCTGAGGTAAACTAATTGCCCAAAAAGTAAATTTGACAATGCATCACTTTTTGTGATTTCAAAGGAATCCTCTTGGCCAATCGGATCTTTACGTACACTTCTCATCGAACTAGTTGCTTCGCCAACTGCTGGTTCGATATCCGACACTTGATCAACTTTAACAGTGATAGAGTAGGAGGTTTGGTCGGTTGCATAATACTGCTTTACATTCGACAATGGCAACAAACAAATTTTATCGCCACCAAATCCCATACTGGATCCCTTCTCTTTCAAGGTGCCAATTACTAAGTATTTTGCGTTTCCTACATTCACAATTTTGTCAATGGGGTCGGTGTTGATAAATAGCTTTTCTACAAGTTCTTTCCCTAAAATGCAAACACGATTCCCAAGTTCTAAATCTGATTTCGAAAAATTTCGACCTTCAGCAACAGCGTAGCCTGAAACATCAAGATAGTTTTCATCTGCACCCATTACCAAAATATTGGGATTTGATTTTTGAGATTCAAATTTTAATGTAGCAACTTGTGTAGCGATGGTTGAAACGGAAACTTTACCATCGAAGTTCATTCTTTCAGAAAAAGTTAAAGCATCATTATAGGTGATTTTTTTATGTTTCTTACTACGTTTTACGTTATTTCCCATTCGAATATTCATCCCTGAATTTCTGATGGTAAATGAATTGGAACCCATTGAAGAAAACGAGCTACTGATAGAAGCTTTTATGGCATCTATGGAGGTTAATATACCAACTAGCGCCATAATTCCAAAAGCAATTATCAACACTGTTAATACTGTTCTTAAGGATTGGCTTCTGATGGCTTGAAGCGAAATTTTAATATTTTCTTTGGTCGTCACGGCTTCAAAGTTAAGCAACAAGATTGCTCTAATAGAATTATTTTGCGGAAATGCCAAAAATCATCTCTCAATCGTATGATTAACATAATATTTTCCGTAAACTTGCGTTTCAAAATCTAAATATCAAAAAAATTATCATGAAAAAAATATTCGTTATAGTAAGTTTCTTATTGGCTTGTTCATCAGGAATTGTTTCAGCTCAGTCTGAAAAACCTGCAACAGCTACTAAAGCTCAAGCGGCATCAACCGATAAGAAATCGGAAAAAGCATGTTGCAAAAAAGGGGGAGAAGCATCGAAATCTTGTACTGATAAAGGAGCAAAATCTTCGTGCTGTTCAAAAGGACATTCTGAAGTAAAGTCAGAAAAACCAACTGAGACAAAAAAATAAGTTCTAATAATTTAAAAAAAATCCCGAAGTAATTCGGGATTTTTTTATTTACATTAAAATCTTACAATAAGGCAATTAATTCATCTAAACTTTTTATAGTAATCACATTTTCATTATTATTTGTATTATCGTAAGAAGACAAATAAATAGATTTCATTCCTGCACTTATTGCACCCATTATATCAGTTTGGTATGTGTCGCCTACCATTAAGCAATTATCAATGCTTTGCGCACCACTTTTATTTACAGCATAGTGAAAAATTGCAGGATCAGGCTTGTTAATTCCGATTTCTTCAGAGATAAAAACGTGATCAAAATAATCAACAATACTTGATTCTTTTAATTTAATGTATTGAGATTCGCTAAAACCATTGGTTATAATCGACAAATTATAGCGCCCGTGAAGGTGCGAAAGAATATTTTTTGCACCAGGAATTAGATGTTGTTTGTAAGGTGTACGTTCAACAAATTTGTCTGCAATAATTAATGCTTTATCCTGATCGTGAATATTAAAGTCTTGTAACGTATGAATGAATCGATGCAATCTTACAGCATCTTTTCCAATTTGATTTTCCGCATAAAGTCCCCATAATCGTTCATTGTGTTTTCTATATTGAATATGAAATTCTTTGAAAGAGGGGATGCCTAATTCTTCTAATTCCATCTCTGTAAAAAGCTCATTCAAACTTTCCTCCGAATTTTTATCTGTATCCCACAGTGTATGATCAAGATCGAAAAAGATGTGTGTAATATTTTTCATTTATTTATTTTATGTTGTAAATCTTGTAAGGTAGAAGCATGAAATATTTCAAACATAGTTAACATAAACGCTGACCAAAAAACTAACGACACAAACATATAAAGCAATATTTTTCTTCTGTTGTCAACTAAGCTGTTTGCGATGATTGTTCCAATTGGAATAGATAATATTATTGGAGTAAGAAATGCTATACCATAAAGACCATATTTTTTCCAAATTTTAACAATACTTCTATTTCTTCTCGTGAATATTTTCTTTGGCTCAGATTTTTTTTCAATGTATTCATAATGTATATCAAGGACTTGATCAACATCTGCAACCGGACTAGAAAATGGTTCTGATTTCACAAATGCTAATTTTACTTTGTGATTAAATCGATGCCAAATAGAAATAATCGTACGAGAAAAATAAGTGAAAACTATTACGCCTAACATTCCGCCTAAAACACAATAAAAAATTGTTTCTACAAACGAAAATTCATAGCGTTGATCGTAATATGCAAATGACGGTCCTGCAACAAATTTAACACTGCTCAAAAGTATAACTAGGATAATTTTTCCCAGTTGGTTCATGATAACATCTAATTAATATTGGTATTTTATATTTTTTTTCTTGTAAAGTATTTCCTTGATTACAATTTAATTCCAAAAGCTAAATCTCCTGCATCACCAAGTCCTGGAACGATATAACCTTGTGCCGTTAATTCTTCATCAATAGCTGCAATCCAAATAGTAACTTCTTCAGGCAAATGTTTTTTTAAATATTCCACACCTTGAGTACTTGCTAATGCAGCTACGATATGTGTATGCTTAGGTTTCCCTTTTTCCATCATTGCTTTAAATGTAACTACCATGGAAGCGCCAGTAGCAAGCATTGGATCTGCTAATATTAATATCCGATTATCTAATGAAGGCGAACTAAGGTAATCTAAATGGATTTCAAACGACCCATCTTTATGATGCTTTCGGTATGCCGAGACAAATGCATTATCAGCATGATCAAAATAATTTAAAATTCCTTGATGTAAAGGCAAACCTGCTCTTAAGATTGTCGCTACAACTGGTTGTTCTGCTAAAACAGGTACGGGTGATATACCTAATGGAGTCACCACTTCCTTAATAATATATGGAAGTACTTTGCTAATTTCTACAGCAGCAATCTCTCCAATTCGTTCTAAATTTCTTCTGAAACGCATTCGATCATTTTGCACTTCAATATCACGTATCTCAGCAATAAATTGATTGATGATAGAATTTGATTCACTTAAAACATGCACCATTTGCTATTTATTTTATAGATAAAGTCCCCCGTTCAATGCAATAACTTGACCTGTCATATATGCCGAAAATTCACTACACAAATATACGATGCATTCAACTAGTTCCTCTGGATTTCCAAATCTTCCTGAAGGAATTTCGCGAATTAAATTTTCTTGTGTTTGTGAATCTAATCCGTTTATCATTCCTGTATTGAAATATCCAGGAGCTATACAATTAGCGGTTATTCCAAATTTTGACAATTCAATAGCTTGCGCCCTAGTGAATCCCTCTAACGCAGCCTTCGATGCCGCATAAGCACTAGTTCCAACTAAAGGCCTATTAGCAACAATTGAAGATACATTTATAATTCTTCCATTGTTTTGTTCTCGCAAATAAGGAATTACGTACTTATTGACCAAAAATACTGCTGTAACATTCACATTCATTATCGTATTCCAATCATCCGCGCTTTGCTTCCAACTCATTCCACTAAATGATTTCCCTGCATTATTTATAACTATATCAATTCTTCCAAATTGTGTGACTACTGCAGCAATCATTTTTTTAATCTGTGACTCTTCAGATAAATCAGCAGCAAAAATTTTATGTTTTTGCGAATTTTCTAGACTTTCTTTCAATGTGATCGCCTGACTTTCATCTGTATGATAATGCAACGCTAAGTGATAACCTTTTAGCGCCAATCCTTTTGCTATCCATATCCCAAGTCCGCCTGTTGATCCAGTAAGTAATACAA
>JAYVOC010000085.1:0-10202 GCA_043758125.1 Bacteroidota bacterium
AAGGTAATCTTTATAAATCATTTCATTCAATTCATTATTGATTTGGAATAGTGCAGAATATAGCTATTTTCCGTACCTTTGTATTCGCAAATTCGTTAATTGAAAAAATTTATGAGAAAAGCACGTATCCTTTTTGTGTCGAGTGAGATTCATCCATATCTAGAAATGGACGAACAAAGTAAAATAGCACGTTTTCTGCCTCAGGGCATCCAAGAGCGTGGAAAAGAGATTCGAACTTTTATGCCGAAATTCGGTTGTATTAACGAGCGTCGCAATCAATTGCATGAGGTAATTCGCCTCTCAGGAATGAATCTTATCATTGACGATACAGATCATCCGTTGATCATTAAGGTTGCTTCAATTCAAGCAGCAAGGATGCAAGTTTACTTCATCGATAATGAGGAATATTTTCAACGTAAACAGACTTTCCGCGATGCTGAAAATGTATTCTTTCCCGACAATGATGATCGTTCAATATTCTTTTGCCGTGGCGTTTTAGAAACCGTGAAAAAACTTGGATGGGCACCTGATATCATTCATTGTCATGGTTGGTTGACAGCACTTTTGCCACTTTTTATCAAAACTAGTTACAAAGACGATCCAATGTTTCATAATAGCAAAGTGGTTTATTCACTTTATAATGATTCTTTTGAAGAGTCGTTTAGCGAAAATTTTGGCAAAAAAACATTGATGGAAGGCCTTGTTGCTAACGATGTGAAAGAGCTAAAAGAACATAATTATGTTGGTCTAACGAAGTTGGCTATGCAATGGTCGGATGGAGTGATTCAAGGATCAGAAACTATTCATCCTAAAGTTGAAGAAGCATTCAAGAGTTTATCAAAGCCATCATTACAATATCAAGCTCCTGATGATTATGTTTCAGCGTACGATAATTTCTATGATGAAGCGCTGTTGGAAGACGTTGTTTTAGCAGATTAATCATCATACAAACGGTATTCGAAATTTATTAGCGTTTACGATGGCTATTTGCGGGAAATTTTCCTGTACTTTCGCAAAATGTTTCGTTTAAAAAACCCTTTAATGGTACTATTTGGATTCATCCTGATAGTAGCAGTATCTTCTTGTTCCGATCCTGATAATATTGGTCTAGACTTACAACCAACTTCTGAAATTCCACTTGTTGGAATACAAGACACTTTTAATATTCAGGCGTATACTAGACCAGAGGATTCTTTGCTGATGTACGGCACCTATAAAAACAGTTTAGAGGTTCCCACCTTATTTTTAGGGCATTTGGAAGATCAACCATATATAGGAGGTTCTTCTGGAGGTTTTGTATCTCAAATAAGAGTTGGGAATACCATCAATACTGGGGGGACGAGTGCTTTTGGAGGCGTTACCTCACCCGATTCAACAATTTTAAGCTTCGCCTACAAAGGTTTTGTTGGAGATACTTCAACTGCGACGCACCATATTTACGTTTATGAGTTATTAGAGGCAATTTCAACAGATAGTCTTTATTATTCTGGCCGAAATTATTCGCATATTCTTCAACCGATTGGTGAGCTTGCTAATTTCCATCCTAACTTTAAAGATTCTTTAAATATTGGCGGGGTAAACGTTGCACCTCAACTTCGTATTCCCCTTTCTCAATCATTTGGTGATCGTATCATGACTGAAGAAATAACGAACCCATCAAATTTGGATGCAGCAAACTTTAAAACGTACATGAAAGGAATCGTGGTTTATGATAGTGTTAATGGTACTTCAGGTTGTATGATGACATTGGTATCGAACTCATCCATTAACAGAATGACGTTGTATTACAAAGTTGGGGGTAATCCAACAAAATATGAATTTATAATAGATGGAAATTGTGTTAGAAGTAGTTTCTTTCAGCACAACTATATTTCAGCATATCTCGATTCAAGTCAAGATGATCCTATTGCTGTACAATCAATGGCTGGGTTGAAAACGAAAATAAAAATTGTTAATCTTGAAAAATTATATGCGCATGGAAAAGTATCCATTAATTCTGCGAAATTAACTTTCAAAGTAAAATCAGGAACTATTACTGCAGGAATTTTTGATCAGCATCCTAGTTTATTAATTCTTGGTAGTGATTCCTTAGGAAAAAACACTACCATAATTGATGAGTTTGAGCCTGCATCATATTATGGAGGAACATTTGACATCAATACCCAAACTTATACTTTTAATATTGCTAGATATTTGCAACAAACATTAACAAAAGTGGTAGAACAGGGAAGAAAAGATTACGGACTTTATCTTGTTGCGAGCGGTAGTACTTCAAATGCTCAACGCACCATTTTAGATGGTGGATCTTCCATAAAATTAATAGTCACCTATACTAAAGTAAATCCATAACCATGTGTGGAATTGTAGCATATATCGGTAAGCGCGATGCTTATCCAATCATCATTAAAGGCCTTCAACGTTTAGAATACCGAGGCTATGATAGTGCAGGTGTTGCACTCATCCATAATGGAAATTTAAATGTTTATAAAAAGGCTGGAAAGGTATCTGACCTTGCTGAATATGTAAAAGGGAAAGATGTTAGTGCGAACATTGGCATGGGTCATACTCGTTGGGCAACTCACGGTGAACCAAACGATAGAAATGCGCATCCTCACTTTTCACAAAATCATCAATTTGCAATTATTCATAATGGGATCATAGAAAACTATGCAACCATTAAGCAAGAATTAATTAAAGAAGGACATACTTTTACGAGTGATACAGATACAGAAGTTCTTATTCATTTGATAGAAGAAATTTATAATAATGGAGAATTAGTTCTTGAAGAAGCAGTACGATTAGCGCTTGGCGAAGTTGTTGGTGCTTATGCAATCGTTATCCTTTCGAAAGAGGAACCCAATAAATTAATTGCTGCTAGAAAAGGTTCACCTATTGTTGTGGGTATTGGTAAGGATGAATATTTTGTTGCCTCCGATGCTACACCAATTATTGAATACACTAAAAATGTTGCTTATTTAAATGATGGCGAAGTGGCTGTTATTGATAATGGCAAACTTACTGTTAAGACAATCGGTAACGAGATAAAAATTCCATACATTCAAGAGTTAGAAATGAAATTAGAAGCCTTAGAAAAAGGTGGATACGAACATTTCATGCTGAAGGAAATTTATGAGCAACCACGTTCAATCGCTGATAGTATGCGTGGACGTTTTGATGCAAAAACTGGCACTTTAAAATTGGGTGGTATCCGTGAGTTCGAAAAGAAAATGACGAATGCAAAACGCATTATGATCGTAGCTTGTGGAACATCATGGCATGCAGGATTAGTTGCCGAATATTTAATTGAAGATCTTGCACGTATTCCCGTTGAAGTAGAATATGCATCAGAGTTTCGCTATCGCAATCCAATTATTTACGAAGATGATATTGTTATTGCGATCTCACAAAGTGGAGAGACAGCAGATACACTTGCTGCAATTGAATTAGCAAAAAGTAAAGGAGCAACTATTTTTGGAATTTGTAATGTGGTAGGTTCGAGTATTCCTCGTGCAACACATGCAGGTTCTTATACGCATGCTGGTCCGGAGATTGGTGTTGCTTCTACAAAAGCCTTTACAGCACAAGTATCCGTTTTAACATTACTTGCTTTGCAGATGGCGCATAAGCGTGGAAGTATAACGGAGTCACGTTTTCGTCAGTTGTTAAATGAGTTGGATCAAATACCGAAAAAGGTAGAGATTGCATTACAAGCGAATGATAAAATTCAAGAGATTGCAGAACGATTTAAAGACGTTCATCACTTCTTATATTTAGGAAGAGGATATGGATTTCCAGTAGCATTAGAAGGCGCATTAAAGCTGAAAGAGATCTCTTACATTCATGCGGAAGGTTATCCTGCAGCGGAGATGAAACACGGACCAATCGCATTAATAGATGAAGAGATGCCTGTTGTTGTTATTGCAACCAAACAAGGTTCGTATGAAAAAGTAGTAAGTAATATTCAAGAAGTAAAAGCGCGTAAGGGAAAAATTATTGCTATCGTTACTGAAGGTGATGAAGTAGTAAAAGCGATGGCTGATTACGTAATTGAAATTCCTGAAACGGATGAAATATTAGTTCCATTGGTGAGTGTAGTTCCATTACAGTTATTAGCGTATCATATAGCAGTTATGCGTGGATGCAATGTTGATCAACCAAGAAACTTAGCGAAGAGTGTAACAGTGGAATAGAATGCAGAATTACCCCAAAGGGGCCACTATGTGCAAAATTAAAAAGGGCGAGCGATTCAATTTGAATCGCTCGCCCTTTTTAATTTGAGATATGTTTAGTTTAATGTAGTAAGAATTTTTTAAATGCTATTCTTTTCCTAACAGCAAATTTCAACAAATATATTTGGGACGATAATTTTTTTAAGGAAATTATTTCGCCATTGAAATTCTATCATGAATATTTTTCCTATTAGGTTATAGATTGGATACGATTATTATCGATTGGAAAGTGCTGATGTGGAGGATTTCTTCAATTAGATTTTGAATGTATTTTAAAAAATATTTCCTGGTAGCTGATAATAACACAAATATTTAATTTGCATCACCTTTAATTTTTTCAAGAAAATAATCAATCACAGAATAATTCATCCACATCAAATTATCTTCGCTAGGGTCATAATACTTAAAATTCAGACCAATTCTATTTAAGAAATAAAGAACAATCACTTCAACTTTATCCAATTTTATTAAATCGACAAACGGCTTATATTTTTCGCTTTCATATTGCTTTTCATAGAAGCTTGCTAATTGATCTCGCCAACCTGATTTCTTTCCCAACAACTCTATTTCTATCATATAATTAAATACATCCAAGTCTTGTATTCCCTTCTCATTTGCGCAGTCAAAATCAATTAATTTATAATTCCCATCATCATCTTTCATTATATTTTTTAAATACAAATCACCATGACAAATTCCAATTGACAATTTTTTATTAAGCACCTTCTGTACCCATCTTTCAAGGGTATTTATTTTATCTATATTAACGATAGTCTTTAGAAAAACCAAAGCAGACTTAATGTTTGATTGATTTTCTATAGTTGTTGAATTTACTTCAGCGTATTTATTTAGAATAGAATTTACATAAATCAAGGCAGTAGTATATTCTTCTTCATTTAGCGAATTCAAAATTTCCATTTTCAAATATGGACGCTTATCAGTATTAAAAATTAAATTCGGAAGGATATTTTCTTGTGCTAAATGCCTTTTTAGCATTAAATAATTGGTGTATTCTTCACTAATAGTATTTTTACTATGTAATGCTACTTTATAGAAATAATTATTTGCTGTAATACAAGCCGAATTAAAAGATATATAATTGCTTGAATAAATAAATATATTTTTATTGTCAATAATTGCTGCGATTTTTAATTTTATTTTTATTTTTACTATAAAAGGTTTTATCCTTTCATTATACATGGAAAATATTGTTTTATTATGATTTTGCAATTGCTCGGTATTTTTTCAATTAATCATTACGAATCGTTTCCTACGTTATTTTATTATAACTATTGTTTCTTTAATTTCAAACCAGAGTTACTTACCAACTAAAAATAGCGAAACTACTTAGCTCCCAAGATAGTAATATTCCAGAAGATTAAATTATAAATTTTGGAATAAAATTACAATTTCAATGAGTGCTCTTTTGCTTTAGAAGTGCATGTGTTTTCAAAATAAAATTAATCTAAATCAATGATCAAAATTGTTCATTTTATGATTTTTTGATTAATTTTTGGGAGCCACTTTTTAATTCGACGCTCTTTCAAACCTAAAAATTTTTCCATAAAATAGGGATTAATCTATTTTCTTTAGGATACATTTCTGAGGAAGGATGGGTTACTTTAAAATAGTTGCCATTTGCCTGCCAATCTCTTGGTAGCTGAAGCGATTTTTAATATCTAAAAAAGCTTGATTTTTTAGTTGGGTTGCATCAACTTTTCCTGAAACTAAATCATCAATTTGTTGAGCAAGATTAGCTGCATTTTCTGATTTGAAAAGTAATCCATTAACTTGATGAGCTATGATATCGCGATTTGGACCAAGATCAGATGCTATTACAGGAAGAGGAAAACTCATTGCCATCAATAAAACTCCTGATTGATAGATCACACGATAAGGAAGCACAATGCATGTAGAAATAGCAAATAAAACATCACGTTCTTCATCCGTTATATGGCGAATAATTGAAATTACCTTATTAGCGCTTTTTATATTTACAATTTGCTTATAATATTTTTCCCAATTTTCATTTCGTAGTTTACCTGCAATAACTAAGTGCACTTCTGTTTTACAAAGTGGAAATGCATTAATTAAAATATCCAGCCCTTTTACTTTTTTTATTTGCCCGAAAAATAAAATAATTGGTTTATTGGATTTTACTAAATCACCTAATCGAGAGTCTAAATTATTTAAAACAAGTGTATTATTTTTTAATGCTTCCAATAAGGAAATATTGGAATGGTATTTTTCAAATAACGAAGTAAAGTTTACATGAGGAACAACGCTAATAGTATTTGCGGCAGATGCAGAAATTGTTTTTGATAGTTGATCCTTACTAAATTGATTATGAACAACTCGTTTATCTGGTAAAACACCAATTACAGTTTTACGAATAATTGGTATTGAAAGAGTATCTAAACTTTCAATATCATGAACGATAGCAACCAACTTGAAACCCATCAATTTCACGAGCGAAAAGGTAAACAAATCAAATAGTCCTGCGCGAAAAACATGCAACAAAATCCAATCTACTTTATTTTTTTTCGCATCTACTAATGCTTTATAGAATCCAGTAAAATTACTTGTGATAGCAGATAATTTTCCTACATCAATATTGAAAAACAATTTTCTATAATGTATGGAAGCAGTAGTATTTTCAAAGTTTGAATAAAGAAATACTTCACAATTATTTTCCGACAATCCCAATGAAAGTAACAAGTCGTAATAATCCATTCCAGCTTTCGCACCTACTGGATCAATGATACCTACTTTCATAATGCGTGAAATTCAATAATCACATCCATAAAAGTGATATGCATAATTTGACTTTTAATTCAATAATGAAATGAAACATTATGATTATTAAATAAAGTTATTTTTTATTTCGCGCATAATACTGAAGCATGAGTTGCCATTGCGCTGTATCTTTTCCTTTATAAGCAACCTTCCATTTACTTGGCGGATCATTAGGGTTGGTAATATCAAAATAGGGATCCCAAAAATCAGTATCCGATTGGTATCCATATTGAGACCAAGCCCAACCATTTTTCTCAATAACATCGATAACATCTTTAACCCATACATCACCACCTTCTGACCATCTGGCGCTTTGGAATTCACCAATATAAACTAATGAATTGGTGTTTTTTTGAAATTCTTTTAGTGCATTAAAACGTTTTTCAATAAGTGTTTTATCCCAGAATGCATCATTAATTTTACCAGGATATTTAAGTCCTTTTGGGTTTTTTCTTACTCCTTGAAGTGCGAAAGGTGCAGGCAAGTACATGTGTGCACCATATATTAATTTATCATCATTAATATTGAAGCCATTAAAATTTGTATAATTTGTTGGTCGGCCCCAAGGACCTGGTGTTAACAAGAAATATCGTTGTTTATCATATTTACGAATAGTACTAAGAACGCGTTTAAAAAAGCCTTCAAGATTATCAGGTACAATCGATCCTAAAATACCATCTTCCGAAGGCTCGCCTATCACTTCGTAGGCTGACAATTCATCACCTCTTTGTTTAAAGTGATTTACAATAACATCTAATCTACTAATAGCACTATCTTGGTAGGCAGGGTTTTCCCAAAATTCTTTTGATTTATCGTTCACTTCATCGTTAGGATCAATAACCACATTATTAAAAGCAATCAAACTAGTCATATTGTATTTTTTCACTTCAGTGAGGATGCTATCTGCCCAGGCGATTTCCGCTAAAAAGGCATTTGTTGGAGCGATTTTTTCACGCATTGCACGTTTATTTCCTTTTATTAATATGCGCACAAAATTTACATTAACACTAGCAAGATATGCAATGTCGGATGGTTTGGTTTTTTTTGATTCGAGACAAACACCTCTCCAAGGCCAATTTTTTGGATAGACATTAGATGGATTAAAACTTTTATTCTTATTGGCAGATTCGGTATTTACTTGCGAGTGAAACTTTTTTTTGCTTTTAATACATGATGCAGATATTAAAAAGATAGAAAAACAGATTAAGGTTAATATTAGTGCTGATTTTTTCATGATAAATAGTGTTTTCTTGAGATAAAGATATGAAAAAGATTAAATATTAATTTCAATTTAACATCAATGAAAGTGAAATTGGGAGATTTCGTCATTGCATATTCATGGTTATGGTGATTAAAATAAAAATTGCTTCTAACTCTCCTAAATTTGTATGCCAGAGGTCATTTTTTTAAATCGAAATAGTTAATTTTTATAGAGGACTGTAAATAAAGGGCTACTAATTATTAGAGGTCATACTATTGAATGAGTTAGACTTAAGTATTCATTGAATTAATTATGATAAGAGTGAAAACAACTTGGACAATTTCGATTAATTAAAATTTGACTTATATTTACGGCTAGATATAAATCAGAGTTTAGAATGAACATAAAAAACTTTTTTATTGGTTCGGAGTTACCAAATTCGTTTGGAAATAAATTTAGAGCAAAGAGATTTAAATTTCTACAAGAAAAATTTAAATCGTTTTCCGCACCAGTAAAAATATTAGATGTTGGAGGCACCTTAAACTACTGGGTGAATAGAGGATTTGATAAACAACCTGGGTTTGAAATAACACTTTTAAACATGAAAAAATCTGAATCAGAACATGCTAACATAAAATATATTGTTGGTGATGCTACGGATCTCTCTCAATACAGTGACAACTCATTTGATATAGTTTTTTCAAATTCTGTAATTGAACATTTGCATACGAAGGAGAATCAAATTAAAATGGCGAAGGAGGTAATGAGAGTGGGAAAATTTTATTATGTGCAAACACCCAATAAATATTTTATAATTGAGCCTCACTATTTATTACCTTTCTTTCAATTTATTCCGAAAGAATTACAATTTTTTATTCTTACCAAAACCAAATTTTCGCGTATGAAAAAATGGAATCCAGAAAGAGCCCAAAATTATATTGACGAAATACGTTTATTGTCTAAGGCAAATATGTTAGAACTTTTTCCTAGTTGTAATTTATATATTGAGAAGGTATTGGGATTTGCTAAATCATATTCAGCACATAATTTTCCAGAAAAATAAAATGTAAATATTCTTCACTATAATGTACTCAGCTAATTCACTTTTCTAACTCGATAGCCACGAAGAAAGATCAATATTAATTAAGTTTTGTAGGTTTTTAATGTCTTGTGAATAGTAATTTGTGAGAGCTTGTTTTGTTTCAGAAGTAAGAATAGGTAAGCCATCTTTGCTAAAAAATATTTTAAATAATTTTTCTTTAATGTTATCGCTTATTAAATTATTTATGATACTTCGCAATTTTTTTTGTGAATATAATTTCTTTATAAATATATTTTTCCCAGTCAAAGTAACATTCTGATTTTTAATTTTTACAAACTCATGTAGATTATCTATACCAAGAAAAAGGTAGATTTTTTCTACCGTTTGTTCTGTTTGTAAAATTAAATCCTCATGACGAAAAATTAGTACTTGATCCTTACCGAAAGTTTCTAGATAGCGCTTTACTTGATCATAATATTCACCTAATTGGATATATTGTTGGAAGTAGATACCAGAATTATTATCATTTGGTCCATTCTTTACAATTTCTTCGAATGTATAAGGCACTAAATTCTGACTGTAATCCATTTGATAGTGCGAAAATGCTCTTGAAACAGGTTCTCTTAATGAAATAATAATTTTAGCATTAGGATTAAAAGCAAAAATTCGTTTAGCTACATCAGGATAATATAAATAAGATACACTGGCCTCGCCTATTGCTTTTTCAGCAGTTTTACATTTAAATAATTGAAGATACTCTTCAATTGATGCTACATTTTTTTTGTCGTAATATAAATTTTGTGATGCAATTTCACTATGGCTAAAGAAATTCGGTTCTTTATCAACACTCATACACACCTGAGGGTGATCATTTAAATATGAATGCAATGCCGTTGTGCCTGCCTTAGGAGCACCAACAATAAAGAAGTTTGGT
>JAYVOC010000086.1:0-2952 GCA_043758125.1 Bacteroidota bacterium
AATCCAACTCTTACACCGTCTCCAATTCTAACTTCTCCCATACCATTATTAACAACAGTATAATCTTCAATCGTTGAATTCTTGCCAAGAGAAAATGAATTAAATGGTAATACATCCATTCTTGTATTACGTCGTATAAGACTCCCTTTACCTTTTTTGTGAAAAAATGGATTTATGAAATGGGATACCCACCAACGAGGTCTTGCTTGATTTGTTGGCATAAGTGAGCGTAACACGATTCGCTTTAATACAGTATTAGATTTTATCTTTTCTAGTGGTGACATTACCTTAAATTTATTGAGGTATTATACTTCAATTTTGTTTTGATAGTTCTTCGTTCTTAATACAATATGATAAGTTATCTTACAAAATCTAAAATTTCTGAAACTGGATTTTTGTACTTGAGTATAAATAGTCATATTTTAACTGATGATACAAGGAAGGGACATAATTATAGTAGGATTGCAGCCATGGGATATTGCAATAGGAAGTAATTGTAAGAATATTGCAATAGAGCTTTCAAAGCATAATCGTGTATTGTATGTAAATCCTCCTTTGGATCGAATAACTTATATAAAAAAAAATGATGATCCTTCAGTTGTAAAAAGAATAAATATTATAAAAGGAAAGAGCGAATCATTGACTGAAGTTTTTCCTAATTTATGGAATTTGTATCCTTCTTCTTTAGCAGAGTCAATTAATTGGATTACTAATAAAAGTATTTTTTCATCTTTAAATAGATTAAATAATCAAAGACTAGCAAAGGATATTTCAGAGGCATTAATCAGTTTAAAATTTTCTGACTTTATTTTATTTAATGATCAATCGATGGTACGATGTTATCATCTAAAAGAGTTACTAAATCCATCTTACATAATATATTATATTAGAGATAATTTAAGTTCAATACCTTATTTCAAACGCCATGCTTTGGATATGGAGCATAAATTAATTGAACAAGCGGATGCAGTTGCAACCAATTCTGATTTTCTTGCTCAGTATGCTAAAAATTATAATTTGAATTCAAAAATGGTTGGGCAAGGTTGCGACTTTAGTCAATTCTCAAACCCAGATTCAATAGAAATTGCTGAAGAACTTAAATGCCTTAATAGTCCTATAATTGGTTATGTAGGATTCCTTACGGAGGTGCGTTTGGATATTCCACTATTGGTTTTTATTGCTCAAAGCAAACCTGAGTGGAATTTAGTCTTGGTTGGGCCAGAAGACAATGCTTTCAAATTAAGTGAACTCCATTATCTGAATAATGTGCATTTTTTAGGAAATAAAAATACGGATACGTTGGCTTCATATATCAAAGGTTTTGATGTCGCACTAAACCCTCAATTAATTAATGAGGTAACTATGGGCAACTATCCACGTAAAATAGATGAGTACTTAGCAATGGGTAAACCTGTTGTCGCTACTAAAACGCCATTTATGGAATATTTTAAAGACTATACATATTTAGCAACTACTAATGAGGAATATGTAATTGCAATTGAGAAAGCACTTAGTGAAAATAATAATTCACTTGAATCAAAGCGTATTGCTTTTGCGCTAACCCATACATGGGAGAATAATGTTAACGAGATTTCAAAATTAATTGAAAATAGTACTGTTTTAACAAGATAAATCTGATTAAATAAAATATGAAAAACTCAAGAATTAATGTTGCCCGTTACACTGAATTTACAGAAATAGTAGATATCAAACGGTTGAATTTCATTGCCGATGCCATACAAAATAATTGTCGCCCTGGAGCGAGAATTCTTGATGTGGGTTGTGGTAATGGTAATATTGCAAGAGGCATCGGTAGCCTCGGTTATACTGTTGTAGGAATTGATTTTAGTAGTGATGCGATTCAATACGCTCGATCTAAAAATACGCTTCCCAACGTTGAGTTTCGAGTGTGTAGCGCAGAAGAGGTTAATGTTTCAGAAAATTTCGATGCAGTTATTTGTAGCGAAGTATTAGAACATCTTCATCAGCCTGAATTATTAGTTCAAACGTTATCTCATATTTTGAAGTCTGGAGCAATACTTATTGCAACAGTTCCAAATGGAGTTGGGCCTCGTGAATTATTTATTACTCGACCTGTACAAAGCATGAACAATGGAATTATGGGGAAAGTTGTTAATCAATCAAAGAAAATGTTGGGTTATACAAATGCAACAGTACAAAGCCAATCAGGCGATTTAACGCATGTGCAGTTTTTTACGAAAGGTGCTCTTTGTAATTTAATTTCTACTGAAGGTTTTAAGCTTGTTGAATTCGGTCATTCTAACTTTATTGAAAAAGTATTTCCATATTCGTTGTTAACAAGAAATATTAAAGCATTATCATCTTTTGATAATACAGTTATCGATTATTTACCATCGGCGATGGCAAGTGGATTTAATACTGTATGGAAGAAGGACTAAAAGAAGTCTGTACAGAAGATTGATACACATTTAAAAGAAGTTCAGCTGATTTTTTCCAGTTGAACTTCTTTATTTGTAAGAGCCCCATTCTTGAGAGTTCTAATTGCAAAGATTCATTGGATAAAATATTGTCAATCGCCTCTGCAATTTCATGTGGATTAAGAGGGTTAACTAAAATAGCAGCTTTTCCAGCAATTTCAGGCATCGCTGAACAATTAGAAGTGATTACAGGAGTTCCACATGCCATTGCTTCTAAAATGGGAACACCAAAGCTTTCTCTAATGGAAGGATATAAAAAAACTTTTGCTCTATTGTAGATGTCTGGCAAAACGAAATTATTAATATAGTTTGTGAAAATTAAATCATCTTCTAAGCCAATTAATTTAAACTTCTTAATCTTAGCAAGTATTCTCCATTCAGGAATATCACTAATAACAACTTTGTATTTTAATTTGCTTTGTTGCTTAAGTATGTAAAGTGATTTTAAGACGTTATTAATATTCTTTTTAGGATCTGTATTTCCATGTATGAA
>JAYVOC010000087.1:0-3955 GCA_043758125.1 Bacteroidota bacterium
GCAATTGCAATTAAAGCTGCAATTGAGAGAGCTGGAATCAAAGGTTCGGATGTAAATGAGGTTTACATGGGCAACGTTTTACAAGCGAACGTTGGGCAGGCTCCCGCAACCCAAGCATCTATCTTTTCTGGATTGCCCAATATGATTCCAAGTACTACTATCAATAAAGTATGTGCCTCTGGAATGAAAGCAATCATGCTTGCTGCTCAAAGTATTATGTTAGGTGATAACGATGTAGTTGTTGCAGGAGGAATGGAAAATATGAGTGCTGTTCCTTACTATCTCGATAAGGCTAGAAATGGATATCGATTAGGAAATGGACAGATCATTGATGGTTTAGTTAAAGATGGATTGTGGGATGTATACAATGACTATCACATGGGGAGTGCAGCAGAACTTTGTGCAACTGAGTGCAAAATAAGTCGTGAAGATCAAGATGCCTACGCAGTAGAATCTTATAAAAGAGCGCAGACTGCATGGTCAAAAGGTCTTTTTAAAGATGAAATTGTTCCTGTATCAATTGTACAAAAAGGCAAAGATACTTTGGTTATTAGTGAAGATGAAGAGTACAAAAAAGTTGATTTTAATAAGATCCCAACCTTACGTCCGGTTTTTACTAAAGATGGATCTGTAACAGCAGCAAATGCAAGTACCCTTAATGATGGTGCTGCAGCGATTGTATTAATGAGCAAAGAAAAAGCTGATTCATTAGGAATAAAGCCAATAGCAAAAATTAGAGGTTATGCAGATGCACAACAAGCTCCTGAATGGTTTACTACAGCTCCTTCTAAAGCACTTCCAAGAGCCGTTGAAAAAGCTGGCTTGAAAATGAATGATATAGAATACTTCGAAATCAATGAAGCATTTTCTGTTGTAGCATTAGCGAATAATAAAGAAATGAGTTTAGATGCTCGTCGTGTAAATGTTAATGGTGGTGCAGTTGCTTTAGGTCATCCATTAGGATGTTCAGGAGCTAGAATCATCGTAACATTACTACATGTTTTAAAACAAAATAACGCTAAAATTGGTGCGGCAGGAATCTGCAATGGCGGAGGAGGTGCTTCAGCATTAGTTGTTGAATTATTATAATCATATTCCTTATTTAACACAATGTTATTTCGAACTAAGTACTAGCATTAATAATGGCCTACGGAATATGTAATTTGAGTATTGTATCGGTAAGGTTAGAACCTGCACATAGATCTGAAATTGTGAGTCAATTATTGTTTGGGGAAAGCTTTACTGTTCTTGATAAACATCAAGAATGGATTCGAATTAAAATGTCGTATGATGAATATGAAGGTTGGATACACAATGGTCAGCAATTAGAGATTGGTCTTCCAGACTTTAACGAATTACAAAAGTCAAACGATTTTTTATCCTTTGATTTAGTTCAAATTTTATTGAATCATCAAAATATCTATTCAATAGTATTGGGTAGTACACTCCCATGGTTTCGATCTGGGAGTTGTAGAACAGGTGATCAAAATTACAAATTTGATGGTAATGCACGGCAACCAGAATTAACTTCTGGAACAAAGGCTGTAGTTGAGAATGCCTTTATGTATTTAAACGCGCCTTACTTATGGGGAGGAAGATCACCATTCGGTATTGATTGTTCGGGTTTAACGCAGATGGTTTATAAGTTGAGTGGAGTGCCTTTAAAACGTGATGCATGGATGCAGTCAGAACAAGGTCATGGAATCCATTTACTTGATGAATCTCAACCTGGCGATCTTGCTTTTTTTGATAATGAAGAAGGGAAAATTATTCACGTCGGGATTTTAATTTCCAAAAATCGCATCATTCATGCTTCTGGAAGAGTTAGAATCGACAATATCGACCATCATGGTATTTTCAATTCTGAAACTAAGAAATATACTCATAATTTGAGGCTCATAAAACGAATAATTTAATAGAAATTATTCTAGCAACCCAGAACTTTCATTCATCTCTTTTTCCTTAAGTAAATTTGTGATTGACAAATAAGTATTTTGTGTTGCCAACTTCATATCAGCTTTATCCATCCAACGAACTTCTGTAATACCTTCTTCAAGTTGAGGAATTGGATTAGATAAATCTTTAGTTGTCATTAAAAACCAATACGTTTTTTTAAGCACCTTTTTACCATTAAAAGGATACGTATGATAACTTGTTGGCAATTGTTTTACTAAATTCAATCCTGATATGCCACATTCTTCATAAATTTCTCTGATTGCAGCCATTTCTGGATCCTCACCCCTCTCAATTTTCCCTTTTGGCAAATCCCAAATACCATTTCGGAAAATCATAAGCATTGATTGTTCTTGATTATAAACAACTCCCCCAGCAGCTTCTAAAAGCAGATAAAGTGAAACAAAAGTAACCCAACTCTTATCAATGTTTTCACACAATAAAATTAATTCTCCAACGGCTATATTTACTTCAAATGATTTCACTATACTATCAATTTGTTCGCTGCTTTCATCTCCATAAAGTCGTAGTATTAATTCACAATTTTCAAGTGAATCACCTACGGAAACAAAGTGTAACAATCGTTCGTTAATATAAACTTTATACATGATTACTCTGTAAGATTAAATTGAGCAACTATTTTCAAATAATAAAAGAATTCTGAAACCAAACTACTAATTCCTATTTTGGTGATACGAATTTATCAATTTATACAATATCAAATAATGATTTACTAATCCGTTGTAATTTTAATTAGAATAATGTAGGTTTGTAGAATATGCACGATGATGTAGCCATAAAAGTCGCTGAGTTTTTGTTACAGATTAAAGCGATTAAACTTCAGCCAGAGCAACCCTTTACATGGGCTTCTGGATGGAAATCCCCAATATATTGCGATAATAGAATCTCATTATCCTATCCAAGGATTAGAACATTTTTGCGACAAGAACTTGTAAAGTTGATAGAAGATAAATTTGGTCGTCCTGATATTATTGCTGGTGTTGCAACGGCTGCTATTGCACAAGGTGCCCTTGTTGCAGAAGCCATGGGATTACCGTTTGTATATGTTCGGTCATCAGCAAAAGACCACGGACGTAAAAACACTATTGAAGGTGAAATTAAAAAAGATCAAACCGCAGTAGTTATTGAAGATTTAATTTCAACTGGCGGAAGCAGCTTAAAAGCAGTTGAAGATTTAAAAGAAAATGGTGTAATTGTTAAAGGCCTTGTTTCCATCTTTACATACGGCTTTGAAACAGCATCAGTCAACTTTAAGCAAGCAGCTTGTCCGTGGTATTCTTTGAGTAATTACGATATATTAATAAAACAGGCTATCGCTAGTGGTTACGTTAAAAAACAAGATTTACCATTACTACAAGCATGGCGACAACATCCTGAAAAGTGGGGGATTTAGAAATATTTTCAGTGATAATTAATTAAATAGAATCATCTTATTCAATACAAAAATTTTTATGACAAGAATAGAAAGTGAAAAAACAATTATCAATAAACCAGCCATAGAAGTTTTTAATTTTCTTGCTGATTTTAAAAATATAGGATCATTAATGCCATCACAAGTTGTAAATTTTGAAACTGATGGTGACACATGTAAATTCACAATTGAAGGAATGGCAACACTTGGTATGCGCTATGGATCGAAGACACCAAACACCGAAATCGTAATGAGTAAACACGAAAAAGCTCCATTCGATTTTAATTTAATTTGCAAATTGAATGAGATAAGTAATAATAGCACAGCGCTTCAACTTTTATTCGATGCGGATCTTAATCCTCTACTAAAAATGATGGCAGAAAAACCATTAAAGAATTTTATAAATCTATTACTTAATCGTTATAAAGAAATTGCCGATTGCTAATGATTTTTTTTATAAATAAATTCTATCGGTTCATATAAAATCTAAATTTAGGGTGAGTTGCATAAATTTTTTCTCCATCAATATTTAATATTGCAGCACCATTGTTATCTACTTCTTCGAGTATT
>JAYVOC010000088.1:0-18477 GCA_043758125.1 Bacteroidota bacterium
AATACAACCATCAGAGAATTTGTTACCATCAATAAAGGAACAAACGCATTAGGGAAAACAGAAGTTGGTGCAAATTGCTTGTTAATGGCCTATGTACACGTTGCACATGATTGCATTATTGGGAATCATGTAATACTTGCTAATTCAGTAAACCTCGCAGGACATGTTACTATAGAAGAGTGGGCAATATTAGAAGGATATGTTGGAGTATCCCAATTTGTTAGAATTGGAACCCATAGTTTTATTGGAGGACAAACAGGAGTTCGTAAGGATGTACCACCATTCGTAAAAGCTGCGCGTGAACCTCTATCGTATGCTGGAATAAATTCAGTGGGCTTACGCAGAAGAGGATATACCCAAGAAAGTGTAAATGAAATTCAAGAAATTTATAGAATTATTTACCAGCAAGGATATACAGTAAACAAAGCATTAGGTATTGTAGAACAAGAAACTGCTACATCTCAGCACCGTGATAAAATTCTATCATTCATTCGTTCTGCAGATCGAGGAATTATGAGAGGCTTTAATGCTATTCAACAAGAATAAGTTTTTTATTAATGACACGAATAAAGCTAAATGCTGTTGGTAAACAATACGATGAAAAATGGATTTTCAGAGGAATAAATCTCGAATTAACTAACACTAATCATTTAGCAGTTACAGGATATAATGGCTCTGGAAAATCGACATTTTTGCAATTACTTTCTGCATACACTTCACCAACGGAAGGGAATATTGAATTTTCAATAAATGAAAAGTTAGTTGATCCAAATAATTGGTATGAACACATAACTTGTGGCGCACCTTATATCGATTTACCAGAAGATCTTACACTCCGTGAAAATGTTCGCTTCTTCAATTCATTTAAAAAATTCCAAAACAATTTATCTGTTGAAGAGCTTTCAAATGTTTGCAAACTAAACGAATCGATTGACAAACAAGTAAAATATTTTTCGTCAGGAATGAAACAACGATTAAAACTTGCACTTGCTATTACAGCAGATGTTCCAGTATTGTTTTTGGATGAACCTACCTCGAATCTCGACAGTAATGGAGTTGAATGGTATTGTGCAATGATGGACGAATATGCGAAAAATAAACTAGCCATTATTTGTTCTAATAATCAGCTCTCAGAAACGAAATCGTGTAATGTGTTTATTAATATTAACGATTACCATAATTAATTTTATTTTTTTTCTGTAACAAATACGGCACTTTT
Organism: Bacteroidota bacterium; assembly: GCA_043758125.1. Classification (GTDB taxonomy): domain Bacteria; phylum Bacteroidota; class Bacteroidia; order AKYH767-A; family OLB10; genus JANXSD01. The sequence goes on from JAYVOC010000088.1 coordinate 1,220, forward strand.
TTCATACAATTTGCATCTGTTTCTTACAGTTGTTTGTATTCAAATTAAATTGTTTTTTAAAAGATTAATTTTCATCCTATTTTTCATGTACCAATAATTGAACAAATAAAACTATCATGATTAATGATTCAAGTACTAACAATTACCAAAGAATACCCAACACATCAAAAAAGACAAGCACAAGAATTGCCATTCCTGAATTACTATGCTTTGTGATTGAAGAATCATTAATTATGGGGATGCTTATCTCTATGTTTTGCTTAGTTTAAAATGCAATATGTATTTCTGTTTTATTTAAAAATACAACTGGATTCATTTCTAAATTCATGAACTATTTTTTCGAATTTTTCTCATTAAAAGCATAAATAGGAAGTATTCCATCCATCAGTTCTTTTTGTCTTTCAGAAGCTAATTCTTCAATTAGATTTTCATGCTGTTTAAAATTATCTTGAATAATAAAATCACTTCCTTTTGCCGAATAAATTGGCTTTTAAAATGCGCAACAGGAAGCATTAATTTCGGCTAATCATTTTGCTGAACCGCTTTACTTAAACTTCCATTAAATTGCTTGATTTCATCTCGAAAGAACTTAATTCTGTTTTGCCATTAATCAAGTTTTTAATTCATCGTGCTGAGTTGCTGAATTGTGTGTAGGGGATTTAGGTTTAGTTGAGTTTTATAAAAACGAAATAGAGCTGTATAATTTATATAGCACTATTATTTAATCTTTTGAAGAAAGCACAAATGAAAAACTACCTGTACGTGAATAAACACCTTGATGCAATACAACATTTTTCGTATTTTTTTCGAAAGGTTTCATGATTTAGTGATTTTTTAATCGATTCTAATTACAAATTAAACCAATCCTTACAGCGATTTTGATTTTCGAAACCTTTTACAAACTATTTATAACGAACAACTTAGGTGCAAAGCGATTCCTTTTCAATTAAAAAAACTCAAACATCTCCTTAATTTCTTACATAAGTTTTAGAAATCAGATTAAGATCATTTCAAAATTGATTCTGAGAGTAGTTTGCAGTCATGAAATCAACAATGGATATGAAACAGGTCTCAAAATTAATGTTTGCAATATTGTGTTTAACACTGTTATCAAATTTCTCTTATTCCCAAGTACAGTTTTCAAGAAAATACAGAGTCGTCGCCTATAAAGCTGGAAATCCACAAGTATTTTCTATCTCTAATGAAGCAGAAGTTATTCCTTCCATGTCGATATATGTTCCTAATACTTTCACTCCAAATGGGGATGGTATAAATGATACATTTGGAATTGCGGGTGAGGCCATAAAAGACTTTAGTATTCAAGTTTATAATAGATGGGGTGAAATGATTTTCGAATCCGCAAATCCAAATCAACGTTGGGATGGAACTTTTAAAGGTGAAAAAGTTCCTCAAGGTGCGTATGTGTACCGACTAACTGCTCAAGGTGCATCAGGCAAAAAAGAAAACAGAGAAGGCAACTTAAATGTGATTCGATAATGACACTACTTTTAATCTCATATCTCATTAATAAATTCTGGAAAAGGCAAGAAAGCCCTCTTCAATATTTAAACGAACGCCTTCGAATAGCAGCTATTAAACTAGGTATTTTATAAGCAGATAACTTACTAGAAAGAATATCCTTTTCTTATGGGTGAACGTTCCATTAATAATGGTGAACACCAAAATTGTATTGGCTAAACATCAGATTTTGAAGTTTAATGATATATTTTTGTATTGATTTTCAATATGTTATATTCAATAAGGAAAAAAATACTAGGTTAATCTCATTTTCCTATTACATTTGAGATGTCCACACCAAAAAACCTTCATTTAATCCAAAGCAAAGAACTCCTACATCGGGATGTAGAAGTTTTTTTGCGCCAATCACACACCTAAAAATGATTAAAAAGAAATTATCCGTTACACGGATGCTAATGCTAGGTATTTACGGAATTCTAGCAACATTAGTAAATGTAAAAGATGTAGACGCCCAAACGTGGACACCAAATAATTATTGGACGTTTGATGGCTCAAATTCTTTATCTGATTCTATGAGCAGGTCAAACCTTAACCCAAGTTATTTTGGTTCTACTTATACTGTAAGTGCTGCTCAAGGTGGAATAGGAACAGGAAAATTCATGACATTTAATGGTTCTGAAAAGTTAATCGTTGCATCAAATCCATTAGCTCTTGATACGGGATTTACTATCGAACTTTTGGTGCGATTTGGACAGAATTCCCATGAGACAATGGAAATTTTTGGAAGAAGAGATGCCGCAATAAGTATCAGATTTGGTTTCCCATTTATTCGTTTTGGTACTCGTTCTATTCCTAATGGAGGAAGCTCATTAATTACTGATACTTATGAAATAGAATTAAAGGGAATCGGCAGAGGTACTTATGGCTATTACACAGATAACAATTGGCATCACTTAGTTTTTAAATATGATGCAAAAGCAGGTGTTAAAGAAGTTTGGGTTGACGGACAGTTACCTATTGGATTTAGCAAGACATTGCCGGCTGGGAGAATTCCTACTAATGCAACAAATTCTAATGATAATGTTTGTGATTTAAATACTACTACAACTTATTATTCTTTCATAGGTGATATTGATGAATTAGCTACCTATACTTTTCCTTTACCTGGCGCAATGATCTTTAAACATTATAACGAGTCTTTGCAACATCAACATTTTAGTTTTAGCAATTCAACAACTCCTCCTCCTGCGCCTAGCTCTATTGTAGGATCAATTGACATAACTGAATATGCACCGGGACACCCTAATGCAAATGTAGATGCAGTAACACAGTTACAAACTTTTCCATCTTCTAGGTTTAAGCCAGGAAACACGCTCTTTCCAAATATTCAAGTTTTTAATCCTGCGCATATTGCAGGTTGGCTCACTTCAAATTATACAAATACACAATTAATTAACCGTAGTAAAGATGTTCAAAAGGAATTAGTAACAAATTTTAATTATGCTTTTCAATTATCGAATAATTCAGGATCTGTTTCAGCATTTTCAGATACCAATACTTTTCCTGGTGCATGGATTAAATATGCGAATCAAAATACTTCTTGGAGAACGTCTGTTAATTCTTATTGGCCTCAGTTAATACCAAAGGATGCTGGAAAAACTTCTAAAGAACCATATATGAGTTGCAGCTGTCAACCAAATAGTTCTTACCTTAAAAATGCTGCTGGGCAATTTTTAGATCAATGGGGAAATGTTGTTACGTCATATAAAGTAATTAGCCCTGAGGCACCGACGGATTCCATTAAACTTGATGGCCAAACTCAACGATATTATCTGGATCAATTAACAAAAAAACTAACCAGACCTTTAGATGTTATTTTCGAAAATGGAGAAGCTACTCCACGATGGGAACAAGCAGCATTGACTAGTGACCCAACTGTATTAGCTGCTTTCAACGCTAGCGGTTTAAATAATTGGCATAAATACATGGGAAGAGCAATGAATCGCTTCTCAAGTGCCTATGTGAATGAATTTAAAACTTTGCCGTCATTAGCAAATACTAGATTTATCTATTATCAAATTAATGGAAACCCACAATATAGCTGGGATTATGCAGAAACTCGTACACTTGAAACTCAAATTAATTCGCAATATTATTCTTCAGGTGACATCTACATGAAATGGGCTTGGAATTGGAGATATTGGTCGGCAGATGCGCATGGCTGGCAATTCCTTATCGACTCTCGCCTACCTGAACTTACCATTGGAGATAAATTATACGGCCCTACTGTTTGTCCAGGTTGGGATAATAATGAGGAATCAAATGTTCGTCCGGCACAATGGTTAGGATTCTTAAAAGCTGTAGCAATGACCGGTGCTGAATATTTTAATACTGGTTACTTTGTTGAGCAACTGCCTTACCAAAACCCGATGAATTATGTTTGGGAAATGGCTATGCCAGGATACGCTCAAGGAATTACAAGTAGATATGAAGACCTACTTAAAAACGGATACATAATGGGTGGAGATATGCCCAATAACATTATTACCAATACAACTCAACCTGGTTATTCTTTTTATGCTGGTGATGTGCGAAAATTAGTTGTCGTACGTAAATCAAATACGATTGCAAAATATGCTATCACGGGAACAATTCAACCAAACTCCAATGTTCAAGGAAATGCAGATTTAAATTCTACTGCAACGATTAATTTAGATGGACAAAAATTAACGTTCAATATCCGTCGACAAGGAAGTACTTATATTTATGACAACTCTAACACTTCATTACCTGTATTCTATCAACTTGATGCATGGCATGAAGCTTCTCATCCATATTTTTGGGATAAATCATTTAAGTTAGAGGCAGAACTTTTTGATAACGTTAATGCAAGTGTAGAAATTAAAACAGAAGTTCCTGCTGGAACAAAAGTTGGAGATTTTACTAATTACACTTCTTACATTGGCTTTAAATCTCCATCTACTGCGGAATATAATTTCACCCCACGTGGAACCACAACTTCAAACTATTATGTTTGGGTTCGAGCACGTTCTAAAGATGGAAGTAATACTGGATTTAACTTGCAATTAGATGGAACAATAAATCATAGTGTTGCTTGTGTAATTGGTACAACTTGGACGTGGTATTGTTTCAATACTTCTAATAGCTTACCAATTGCTTATTCAAATCTTTCACTTCAAAATCATAAGCTAGCTGTTACTGCAACTACAGCAATGTTAGAAATAGATCAAATTACTGTCACTCCACAATCTGGAAATTACTATTCCGTATTTGCAGCAGCATGTAATGCAACTACGCCTCCAACTGCAACTATCACCGCTGCAGGTCCTATAACGTTTTGTCAAGGAAACAATGTAATATTATCTGCAAATACAGGTACTGTTTATCTATGGTCAAATGGGGCTACAACACAAAATATAACAATTAGTACCGCAGGAAACTATACTGTTGCTGTAACAAGTGCAAACGGAACGGCTATCTCTTCTCCAACTGCTGTTGTAGTAAATACTATTCCAACAAATACTATTACTACATCCGGGCCAACCACATTCTGTCAAGGTGGAAATGTGACATTAACTTCATCCTCTACTAGTGGTACTTATCTTTGGTCCAATGGTGTTACTGCTGCTTCAATCAATACATCAACTTCTGGAAATTACAATGTTACTGTAACAAGTGCTAATGGATGTTCTTCTACTTCTGCAATCACTTATGTTATTGCAAGTAGTACGGTACCATCTATAATTACAGCGAGTGGTGCAACTACTTTCTGCCAAGGTGGAAATGTAAACTTAACGGCAAATACCGGCATCGCCTATAAATGGTCAACAGGTGCAACAACTTCTTCTATTAATGTTACAACAACGGGAAATTACTCTGTGTCCGTAACTCAGTCAGGTGGATGTTCTACAACCTCTTCTGCAATTGCAATTACAGCGAGCAATTCAATACCTGCAACTATTTCAGCTAGTGGTCCCGCTACATTCTGTTCTGGTGGATTGGTTACTATTACTGCAAGTTCAGGAAGTTCCTATAAATGGTCGAATGGTGCAACAACGCCCTCAATCGCGTTAAGCTCTTCTGGAACCTATAATGTAACTGTCACTCAGTTGGGAGGTTGCTCCTCAACTTCTTCTGCTTATGTTGTTTCAGTACTACCACTCCCTACAAATGCAGTTACGACTTCTGGTGCCTTAACATTTTGCCAAGGTGGTTCTGTGAATTTAACTGCTAGTGCTAGTTTATCCACATACAAATGGTCGACTGGAGCAACTACAGCATCAATAAATGCAAGTTCATCTGGAAGCTATCTTGTTACTGTTACTGGATCTAATGGATGTTCTTCAGTGTCATCTTCATACGTTGTTTCGTCAACGCCTTCTGTTCCATCAACTATAACAGCTGGAGGACCCACCACCTTCTGTATTGGAGGAAATGTTACTTTAACAGCAAATGCAGGTAGTGCATTTTTATGGTCAACAGGGGCTACTACTGCTTCAATTTCAGTGTCAACTAGCGGCAACTATGCTGTTTCAGTTACCCAATCAAGTGGCTGTAGTTCTTCGTCATCTCCATTGTCAATTACGGCAAGCAATGCTGCTCCTGCAACTGTCACTGCAAGCGGTACAACTACTTTTTGTCAGGGTGGTGCGGTAACATTATTTGCAAGTTCTGGAAGTAATTACCTATGGTCTAATGGAGCAACAACTTCATCAATTTCATTGAGTAATTCAGGAACCTATAATGTAACAATTACACAGGCAGGTGGATGTAGCTCAGTTTCTTCTCAAACATCGGTTGTAGTAAATGCTATTCCTTCACAAACTGTCAATACATCAGGACCAACAACTTTTTGTCAAGGAAATTCAGTTACACTATTTGCAACCGCAACATCCTCTACCTTTAAATGGTCAACAGGTGCTACAACCGCTTCAATTATTGCTAATACCTCAGGAAATTATAATGTAACTATAACTGGAGCTAATGGATGTTCTATTCAATCAATTGTAATACCAGTTACTGCTAGTAGTAATGTTCCAGCAACAATTACTACTAGTGGTTCTACTACATTTTGTGTAGGTGGCAACGTAACATTAACAGCAAATAGCGGAACAGCTTATTTATGGTCGAATGGTTCAACTTCTTCCTCAATAAATGTGACTACAACTGGATCATATACTGTTCGAGTATCACAATTAGGTGGATGTAGTGCAACTTCAGTCGCAACTACAGTAACTTCTTCCTCTTCAGCACCTGCTACTATTACTGCGAGTGGTCCAATTGTATTCTGTCAAGGAAGTAGTGTTACATTAACAGCCAACACAGGTAGTTCATATCTATGGTCTACAGGGGCAACTACTGCATCTATTACAACAGTTTCATCTGGGAATTTCTCTGTAACAGTAAATCAATTGGGCGGATGTAATGGAGTATCACCGATTACTAATGTGAATGCAATTACCAATATTCCTGCATCAATAATAGCAAATGGCCCACTTACTTTTTGCGGAGGAGGAAGTGTAATCTTAAATGCAAATTCTGGTTCTGCTTATTTATGGTCTAATGGCGCTACTACTTCTTCTATTACGGTAAACACCACTGGCTCCTATCTCGTTACTGTATCACAAAATGGTGGATGTACTTCAATAGCACCTTCCGTAAGTGTGAACGCAAGTTCTGGATCATCTACACCTGCAACAGTATCCCCATCAGGTTCAGTTAGCATTTGCCAAGGAGGTAATACAACCTTTACTGCAAGTACTGGAAGTATTTATCTATGGTCAACTGGAGCAACAACTGCTTCAATAATTGCAACATCATCTGGAAATTATTCAGTAACTGTTACGCAGTCAGGTGGCTGTTCTGCAGTTTCAACTCCAAGCACATTATTAGTAAATCCAATCGCAAGTTTTACAATGGGTGTAAGTGGTCCTTTGTCATTTTGTAGCGGAGGAAATGTAGTTTTCTCTATAGTAAGCTCTACTCCGAATATTGGATATGTTTGGTATAAAAACAATGTGGTGATGAGTGGGGTATCAACCTCAAGTTATACTGCTTCAACTGCGGGGACTTACCTTGCAAGAGTTCAACTTGGTGGCTGTGGTGCATTCTCTAACAGATATTCAGTAACTATTCCCTGTCGTGAAGGTGAAATCATAAACAAAAGTGATTTTAACTTTACGGCCTACCCAAATCCTTTTGTTGATGGAACGACACTTGCATTTGAATTAACTGACCCAACAGAAGTTACTGTTCGAATATTAGATATGTCAGGCAAACTAATTGATATTCTCCTCAACAAAATAAATGTTAATGCTGGTGAAACTAAAATAGAATATGCAACAAGTAATTTAGCAAACGGTATTTATATTGCAGAAATAATTACTTCAACCTCTACTCAACGCATAAAAATCATGTCTTCAAAGTAATTCGAAAATAACTTTTAGTAAAGGAGACAGGCAATACCTGTCTCCTTTTTTTATAAATTGTAATAAGAAAATTCTTCAGTCTCTTTTAAAAGAAAAAAATACTTTATTAAAGTAGTTACATTAATTTATTACACTCCTTTTTCTCTAGTCTTTTATGTTTTTTAGAATTAAATTTTTAATATGCTCTCTCAAAGAGCCACTTTTCAAGAATTAAAAACAATGTTTTTTTTCAAAAGTCTTACAAAACAAGAAACATATAATTTACAACTCCATCCAAAATGATAGCTCATATATATTGCATGCATTAAACAACCGAAAAACAATTGGTCAAAACAAAGGTTGTGCCAAACGTAAAAAAAATTGAGCATGAAAAAAGGTTTTACAAAAACAAAAAAAGTAATTGGAAATTGGGTGCTGAATCTATTTCTTACTTCATTAATTATATCAATGTCGTTTGAGATTTCAACAGCACAATATTCACCATTCCATTATTTTACATTTGATGGAAGTAACCCGTTAAAGGATTCGTTAAGTACAGCTGTTTTAAATCCAGCCTATTTTCAAAGTACTTATAATTTTTCGAATAGCGCTGTAGGTAAATCATTAACTCTTGGTGTTGGTGGAAAAGATATTGTGGTATCAAGCACAATGCCGATCGATACTGTTATCACTATAGAATATTTATTTAAACCATCACATGATTTTAGTACAACAACATTTATTACTAGAAGAGATGGTGCCGTTTATATTAAAATGGGTTATCCTTATATTGAATTCATAACAAATGCTATTTCGTCTGCAGGAGCTGGAATTCATCATGATCAAATGATCAATCTAGAAGGAATTGGGAGAGCTTCTTTTTCATATTATGTGGATGGAAATTTTCATCAGATGGTGTTTAAATATAATGTAAAAACTGGCGTGAAAGAAGTATGGATTGATGGTCAATTACCAAATGGCTTTTCTGCTTCAACAACTACAGGAAGATTTAATCCGAATATCGGAAATTTATCAAATAATATTTTAGATTTAAGTTCTGTAACTTCTTATGACCGCCTAAATGGTGATGTTGATGAATTGGCATTGTATAACATCGACTTGCCAGGAAATATGATTTACAAACATTATACTGAGTTTCTACAAGCCAGGCATTTCTCGTTTAATTCAACTACATTAAATGCCCCAACTCCATCAGCAGTAACTGCAGGCATCGACTTAAATGATTACCCTGTTGGCCATCCTACTCCATCAGTAAATGCAATTGATCAATTAAAAAGTTATCCAACACCTCGCTACAAAAAAGGACACACTCTCTTGCCAAATTTTGACTGGATCGGAATGGAATACTTTGGCTCAGCATATCAACCAAATGTTACTAATGCTACCGCAGTAGCTAATACAGTTGCTATTCAAACCGAATTAGCAAAAAACTTTAATTATTCAGTATTAGTTGCATCAAATACATGTTCATATACTCAATATTCAAGTACTAGTAATTTTCAAGGTGCATGGGTTCAATTAGCAAATCAAAATCCACAATGGAAAACATCAGCTATTTGCTTTTGGGCACAAATAAATCCTCAGGTTGCAGGATACACATCAAATACTGGATATATTTCTAATAAAAATCTTTCTTCGCAATTTTATTTAAAAAACAGTAGCAGTCAGTTTTTAGATTTAAATGGAAACACGTCATCAAACAAATATTGGACGCCTTCAGCTCCTGTTGATTCATTTTATAAAGATGGTTTAACACAACGATTTTTAATGACTAAATTATTAAATGTAATGACGCGTCCGTTGGATTTTCTTTGCGAAAATGGTGAAGTAATTCCTAAGCCAGAATTATCAGCAATGCAAAAAGACCCATCTGTCGTTAACGATAAAAACACAACATCATACGACTGGGATACTTATTTAGGGAATCGTAAACTAAAAGCTTCACTTGCTTACCGTGATCAATTTATTACATTACCAGGATTGCAAAATACTAAGTATACTGAATATCAAATTTCAGGTGCAACTTCAAGAATAAAATATAGTGAAACGAGAGGGATTAATAAAAACATCAATGGTCAAAACTATGCTACTCCAGACTTTTATCCGCGATGGGCCTCTAATTGGTATACTGGTGTTAGTGCATGGAATGGTTGGCAACATATTATTGAAGGAAGATATTATGAGTTACAACTTGGAGACAAGCTATATTCTCCTTTTGTTGCAGCAGGGTGGGATTTAAACGAAGAAAATAATATTCGTCCTGGTCAATGGTTAGGATTATTAAAAGTATTAGGAATGACAGGTGCAGAGTTTTATTACACTGGGTACTTTAATGAAGCAGGCTCTTACAACGCACCTAATCCTCCACCTGCAAGTCCTGATGGTTATGCATGGCAAGCAGTAATGCCTTCATACGCACAAGCAACGACGAGTAGGTTTGAAGATGTTTTGCGAAATGGTTCTTTACTTTTAGGAGATGCACCTTATTCGACTGGAACCCCAAGCAGACCAGGTTACTCATTTAACACTGGCGATACAAGAAAATTAGTTGTTGTTCGAAAAAGTGATACAAAAGATCTATATGCAATTACAGGGACTATCCAACCAAATTCTAATATGATGGGTAATGCTGAAATTGAAGGGGATGCTTTAATTAATTTAAATGGTCAACAATTACAATTCAAAGTTCGACGCCAAGGAAGTACTTATATTTATGATAATACAAATCCTTCTCAACCCATATTTTATCAAATAGATGCTTGGCATGAATCAACTCATCCATCACGTTGGTCGAAAGATTTTAATATAGAAGCAGAAGTTTTTGATAACACAACAGCACTAGCACAAGTAAAAACTGTTCGTTCATCAAATGCAAATACAGGTGATTTTAGAAATGCAACAAGTTATGTTACCCGTGCAACAACGGCAACAACGAATCCAACTTTAGAATACAATTTTACACCTAGAAATAATTCTAATCTTTATTTTTGGGTACGCGCAAGAAATAATGGTGGACCTTCTGCTGGAATTACAGTGAGTTTAAACGGACAAAATCAAAAGAGTATTGGATGTATTGCTGATACAGCATGGAACTGGTATAGCTTAGATGCATGTTCAAATGCAGCTATAACTTTTTCAAGTTTATCACCTCAAGAATATACATTAATGATTACGCCTAATGGTTCAACATTAGAAATAGATCGAATGCTTTTAACAATTGATCCAACGATTAATTTAAATTCAAATCAAGCATCTTGCGGTACTACTGTTGCAGCTATTTCACAATCAGGTTCAACAAATTTTTGCCAAGGTGGAAGTGTAACTTTAACGGCGGCTTTAGGTACTGGTTATACTTGGTCGAATGGACAAACAGTACAATCAATTACTGTTGGAGTCTCAGGAAATTATTCTGTTACTGTAAATAATGGTACTGGATGCTCTTCTATTTCAAATCCTATAACTGTTACAGTTCAAAGTAAACCTTCCTCAATTATAACTCCTTCAGGTTCTACTACAATTTGTAATGGGCAAAATGTTATACTTTCTTCGTCGTTAGGAACTAGTTATTTATGGTCCAATTCTGCCACAACACAATCGATCACAGTAAGTAGCACAGGTAATTATAATGTTACGGTATCGAATTCAAATGGCTGTACAAGCACTTCAGCAATCCAAACTGTAACAGTTTCATCAGCTCCTATTGCTACAATATCTGCTAATGGAAACACTAGTTTTTGCCAAGGTGGCTCTGTTGTATTGTCAGCACCAGCAGGATACAATTATCTTTGGTCTAATGGAAAAACTACTCAACAAATTACAGCAACATCAGCTGGTAATTATAGTGTTACAGTAACAAATTCCAGTGGATGTTCTGCTACTTCGTCAGTACAATCTATAAATGTGTCTACTTCACCAATTGCTACAATAACTGCAAGTGGCAATACAAGTTTTTGTCAAGGAGGATCTGTCATTTTATCAGCACCTACTGGTTATAATTATATTTGGTCGAATGGAAATACCGCACAACAAATTACGGCAACAACAACCGGTAATTATAGTGTAACAGTAACAAATTCTGGTGGATGTTCTGCTACTTCTACTATACAAGCAGTAACTGTAACGAATACACCAATTGCAACAATAACTGCAAATGGAAACACTAGTATATGTCAAGGTGGATCTGTTATCTTATCTGCTCCATTTGGATACAATTATATTTGGTCGAATGGAAATTCGACTCAGCAAATTACAGTAACTACTGCTGGAAACTATGCTGTTACAATTAGCAATACTGGAGGATGTAATGCGACGTCGCAGCCAATTTCAATTACTGTAAACTCTTTACCACAACCAATCATTACAGCTAATGGCTCCTTATCTTTTTGTAATGGAGGAAACGTTCAACTAAATGTTACCGGTGCGACAAGTTATGTTTGGTCAAATGGTGCAACAACTTCATCAATTACAGCAACTCAATCAGGAAATTATTTAGTTACTGCAACTGATGCGAATGGATGTAATGGGATTTCAAATTCAATTCCAGTTATAAATAATGCAATACCAATAGCAGCTATTTTAGTTAATGGGCCAACTACATTAGTTACTGGACAATCTACAACACTTACAGCATCGAATGGTGTTTCATATCTATGGCAGCCAGGTGGTATGACAACTCCTTCAATCATTGCATCAACTGCAGGAACATATAATGTAATTGTAACGAATGCTAATGGCTGTACAGCTCAATCAGCTGATATTATCATTACGCAACCTTCTCTCTCGCCTAATGTAAGTATCCAAACAAATGGATCACCATCTTTCTGCGATGGAGGTTCAGTTCATTTAAATGTAGTAGGTGGAAGTAATAATTATATTTGGTCGCCAGGAGGATCTACATCAAACAATATTACAGTGACAAAAGAAGGGATGTATTATGTTTATTCCCGAAATAACACTGGACAAGTAGTAGGAAGAGATTCCATTTATGTAAGTGTAAATTCAATTCCATTAACTCCAGAAATAAGAATAACATATATTCCAAATACAGCATATCAGTTAACTGCATTTGAACCTTCAGCAGTAACTTATTTATGGTCAAACGGTCAAACTACTGCTAGTGTAAACGTAATGCAAGCGCAGAACTTAAGTGTAAGAACAACAAATGCGTTCGGATGTACTTCTCCGATACAACAGATGAACGTGAATAGTATTATCTCAAAAAGTTGTACAACACCTGACATGTTAACTGCATACAATTTAAGCGATACATCAGCAAATTTAGGTTGGAACCGGGCAATTACTGGGGAGATCTTCAAAGTAAAATATTGGGAAAATGGCTCTTCTATCATTAAAGAAATTTCAGTATCAGGAACTACATCCTCGATTTCATTACCTAATTTATTGCCAGGAACATCTTATAGATGGTATGTTCAATCAGTATGCACCTCTGGTATATATCAAAGTGGCACATACCTCTTTAAAACATTAAGTAACCCATTAAACTGCGGATCTGTTCCGGAACATTTACGTGCAATAAATATTAAAACGAAAAAAGCAGATTTAGTTTGGTATTCCACTATTGCAGATATTTATCAAGTAAAATTCCATCCAGTTGGTTCAACTACATGGAAATTTCTTCAACTAACTGGTCCATTAAATTCAAGTGGAACAACTTTATCAAACCTATTATCGAATACAACTTATGAGTGGCAAATTCAAACAACTTGCAAGGGTTATACTTCTCCATATTCACAAACATCGCTATTCACTACACTAGATACTTGCGGTGAATTAGGCACTTTAACTCTTTTAAATATCAACACGACAATAGCAGATTTAGGATGGACAAATCTAACTCCGATGAATTCTGTTAGAATTAAAATAACGGATGTATCAACTGGAACTTATCGATTAATTTCCATTAATTATAATCCTTCAAATGGTATTTATAGAGTAACGAAATTACAACCAAATAGAAAGTATACTGCTGAAGTGCGCGGGATTTGTTCAACAGGAGTTTTTGGTCCATGGTCGAATAAAATTACGTTTACTACGAGCACCATTATATTACGATTAGAAGATAATAATCCATTGCAACTTAATGGTTATCCGAATCCAACAACAGATCGATTATTCTACTCTTTTACGTCTGCTAAAAAAGGAGATTACATAGTAAAAGTATGTGATCTTTCGGGAAGAGAATTAATGCAAGAAATGCGTAGTTCAGATGAAGGTGACAATGCAAATGACATTGCTGTAAATAATTTTGCAAAAGGAATTTACATGCTAATTGTACAAAAAGGAACAGAAACAAGTAGATTTAGATTTGCAGTAGAATAAAATTTAATAACCCGAATAATAAAAAAGACCTTTAATCAAGGTCTTTTTTATTATTCGAAATCTTTATATAATAAATATTTTTTTCTCGTAATTTTGAAAGAACTAATCCCTTCAACCCATGAAGCTCGGATTTTTTCCTCAGTAGAACTATTAATTATCTGGAGTCTTAATTCGTTAGTCCCTGCTAGATTATCAAAAAAATTATTAAAAAAGGATTGCTTATCAGCGTAGTCTTTATACATTTCTAAGAGGAAAGAAAGATTAATTTTTTTCGGATTAACACGTCCTTGTTTAACCAGATTTAATCCAAAACACTTTTGGCCTTGGTAGGGTGGCTTTAGTGACTTTCCAAGAATACTCTGCGGGATAAAATAAAATTTTCGCTTTATATTTCTAGGAGAACCGATGACTTGAAAAGGTATCATTGTGCCTCTTCCAACACTAATTTTTGTTCCTTCGAAAAAACAGAGTGATGGATATAAATTGATGGCATTTTTATTTGGCAAGTTTGGCGAAGGATTAATTGGCAATATATAGTTTGTTAGATGATCCCAATTCAATAATTTAATTATTTTTAAATTGCAAACCATGCTATCTTTTAAAAGATATTCTCCATTTAACATTAATGCATATTCGGCAATCGTCATCCCATAAACAACAGGAATAGATTGCATTCCGACAAATGATTTAAATTTAGAATTTAATACTGGGCCATCTACATAACCACCATGAGGATTTGGGCGATCAAGAATAATAAGTTGAATATTATGACTAGCGCAAGACTCCATTACATACTGCAACGTTGATATGTAAGTATAAAATCTTACTCCAACATCTTGAATATCGAAGACTACTAAATCGATGTTTTTTAAATCTTCGTCGCTTGGTTTCTCATGATCTCCATAAAGTGAAACAACCTGAAGTTTTGTGTTTTTATCAATTCCATCATTAACATTTTCTCCAGCTTCAGAAGTTCCTCTAAAGCCATGTTCTGGAGCGAATATTACTTTCACTTTTACGTTTAATGAAATTAATGTATCAATTAAATGTGTACTTCCAATAGTTGATGTTTGATTCGCAACAATTGCAACATTTTTCCCTTTTAACAAATCAATATATTCATTAATTTGAGATGCTCCCGTTATTGGTTTAACTATGAAATTACTTCCATACATAGAATATGAGGCTGTAAAAAAAATAAAAATTAACGCAAAATTTTTAATTATATCCATTCTTCTAGGAAGACAAATAAGATGCCAAATCATTTCTTGTTTTTTCAACTATTCAACTAATGGTAAGTGACGAAACAGTTTGTTTACTTCTGTTTGTATTGGAATTGCAAAAATAATTTTTATTTATATAAATCATTCGTAAAAAAAATTATCATTAATTTAACTGCGTTATATATTTTTATTTAAACAACTGCACTTATCAAGAATTTGGTAAATTTAGCCTGAATTTCTTAACAACAGTAATTTGAACCTCCCACAATACATTTCAAATAAAATTTTAAATGTCCATTCGAAGAAAAAAAGCACTTCGAAACCTGTTGTAGCAATAGCAATAATTGGCATTGCGCTTGGGTTAACAGCCATGTTATTATCTGTAATGATTGTCACTGGCTTCAGAGGTGAAATCACCAGTAAAATCACTGGTTTTATGTCAGATATAAAATTAAGTAAATTTGACACAAACAAATCTTTTGAAGAACTCCCAATATCTCGGCACCAATCATTTGTGCAAAATATTTCATCCCTTAATACAGTTGACCACATACAATCATTTGCATATAAAGCTTGTATTTTAAAAGCTAAAGATGAAATTCAAGGTGTTGTTTTAAAAGGAGTAGATACAGATTTCAATTGGTCATTTTTCAAAAGCAAATTAGTTGTTGGTTCATTGCCAAACTTTAATGATACAACAGAAAATGAAGTATTACTTTCAACAACTATTGCTAGGAGCTTAAGACTAAAAACTGGTGATTCATTTCTCGTTTTCTTTATTCAAAAGGATCGTAAAGTTAGGAAGATGAAAATTTCTGGCTTATATAATAGCGGATTAAGCGAAGACTTTGACAAGGTTTATGTGCTTTGCGATATGAATTTAATTCGTAAAGTAAATAATTGGAAAAATGACGATGTTGGTGGATTCGAAGTTTTCGCCAAAGACTTTAACAATATTGATAACGTATCCGAAAGCGTTTACAAAACAACAGGATTTCAATTTAATTCACAAACTATAAAAGAAATATATCCTCAGATGTTTAATTGGCTTGAATTACAAAATTTAAATGTTATTGTAATTATCAGTTTAATATCATTGATTGCTGCCGTTACGATGGTATCTACTTTATTAATTTTAATTTTAGAAAACAACAAACATATCGGCCTATTAAAATCACTTGGTGCAACTGATCAATTAATATCGAAAACATTTATGAATGTTGCGTTCAAAATTATATTAAGAGGAATGTTAATCGGAAATATAATCGCTATTGGATTCGCACTCATTCAAAAAAAATTTGGTATAATTTCTTTGTCTGAAGAGTCCTATTATTTATCCAAAGTTCCAGTAAATATTACTATGCCTGGGATACTTCTAGTAAATATCGGAACAATATTAATTTGCAGTTTAATATTATTAATTCCATTAAAAGTAATTTCCAAAATACAAGTTATTAAAGTACTGCAATATGAATAAATTAATAACGAAAAATAATTAATAAGATTTTTTCATTGGTGAATTTTCCCAAATATTAAATAAGTTAGCAGCGCCTTCAGTATCTAGACTAATCATTGGAATAGTACGTTCCTCAAACGATTTATTTAATTCATCATAAATAAATGAATCATCAAATCCTGCTTTTGCAGCATCATGCCTTGAACTTGCATAATAAACATTTTTTGGTCTAGCCCAATAAATTGCACCAAGACACATTGGACAAGGTTCGCAAGTAGTATAAATTTCACAATCCTCCAATTGAAAATTACT
>JAYVOC010000089.1:0-12122 GCA_043758125.1 Bacteroidota bacterium
ATATTTTTTTCCTATATCAATCGGACGAATAGAATTTTCTATTAGATTATTATCAATTTGTAAGTCGGCATTTTTAAAATAATTTATTCCATCGGGAAAGAGTGTAATAAATGGCTTTCCCAATCACACTTTTAGGATTTGACAAGTTCTTGTGATCTTTCAGCCACCTTGCAATTTTAATTAAGATGGGTAATGATATTTCTTCTCGTAAAGTGAGAATGTTTTCTGATACTAAATTTTGAACTTTAAGATCACCTTAACCATCACACAAATTTTATTAACCCGAACCGTTTTTGTAAGAAGTGTTTTATTAAAAAGTAATTGAAAATTTCTCTAACATCTTTTACCGATAAAAATCATCTATTCATCGATTATCCTAATTATTCATCTTTAGCTATATAATTTAAGGTAATTTTAGTGAAGAATTATAAACCCCAATTCTAAATAAAATGAATACATTCCTACTGAAAAGGATCCAATTGCTTTTTTTATTTTTGAGTATCACAGCGATGTACGGGCACGTTAATGCACAAGTAATTAATACCGAAAGTTTCGATGGAACTTCATTTCCACCTTTAGGATGGACTTTAACTGTAGCTGGCGGACCAAATGCGTTATGGGTGCAGCGTACCAATGGAACATTTCCTACTTGCACACCACATTCGGGTGCAGCAATGGCGCGATTTACAGCTCGAAATACCAATCCTGGAACCCAACAAGATTTTATTTCACCAGTGATAGATTACTCCAATACAAATGCTGTCATTCCTACTGTAAGTCTTTGGATATTTCGTGATAGCACTTCCACATCTGGCGACAGCCTAACTATATTAATTAACACCGCAGCAAGCTTGACTGGAGCTAAACGTATCGGAGCAATTGCTCGAAGCCGTTATTTTAATTTGCCACATAATGAATTAGCCAATGGTTGGTATGAGTATTCTTTTAATGTCCCAGCAACTTTTACTACCTCAACGAATTATTTTATTCTTAATGGTACTTCTCAAAATGGTGCGAATATTTACATCGATGATGTGAGTTGGACATCATTTCCAATTTCTTGTTCTGGCGCTCCAACAGCAGGAACTGTCTCTGCAGCAAAATTATTAATTTGTGGTGGCTCTGGTAGTACATCTCTTTCAATTACTGGCGGATCTGTTGGTTTTGCAGGATTAACGTATCAATGGCAATTGAGTGATTCAGCTGCTGGTCCATGGGTGGATTTTGGAACTGGATTGACGATAGAAAATTCTGGAACATTAACAAGCTCAAAATATTTTCGCTGTTATCTTACTTGTACATCAGCTGCATTAACGGATACTTCTAACGTAGTTTTTGTTCAGGTGAGTCCGAACCAAAATCCTACAGTTGCTATTACACCTGGATTTAATGTTAATTATTGTGCAGGAGGTCCACCAGTTATTTTGGTTGTTTCAGGTGCTACAACTTATGCATGGAATACAAACCCATCTTTAACAGTAATATCCAATGATTCAGTGAGTGTGCTTCCTACAAATTTTACAAATTATGTGGTTGTTGGATCTGATGCTTTCGGATGTACTGGTACTGCAAATGTAAATGTTGGCTTTCGAACGAGTCCAATAATTACGGTTTCGTCAAGTGCGGCAAGTGTTTGTGCGGGTGATCCTGTAACACTTCAGGCAGTAGCACAAGGTGGCGGGCCAGGTGGTGGAGCTCAATTTACTTGGAGTCCTGTAGGGTTAACTGGCGGTAACATTGTAGTTAATCCAACTGCAATTACAACTTATTTTGCAACAGGAACAAATCAATTTGGTTGCTCTACTACAGATAGTATCACCATTGGAATCGCAAGTCCGGCGGTTGCAAATTTTAGCTCTTTAACGAACGGACATACTGTAAGTTTTACGGATAGTTCACAACAAGCAACATCATGGCAATGGAGTTTTGGAGATGGTAATATCAGCTTCAATCAAAACCCTACTTATACCTATTCCTCAAGTGGTGTTTATAACGTAATATTAATTGTTTCAAATGGTGTTTGTGCACCAGATACAATTATTAAAACGATAACAATTGTTACTATAGGAATTAATGAATTTACGGTTGCATCACAGCTTCAAGCATCGCCAAATCCTACATCTGATAAAACAAAAGTAGAATTCATTTCAAATGATGGTAAAGCAAAAATTATCTTGCAAAATTCTTTAGGTCAAAGTATCATGACAAAAACAATTTATCCTATTGCTGGCAATCATTTTAAAATTGATATTTCATTGATAGAATTGCCTTCAGGAATTTATTGTGTTATTGTTGATACTGATTCAGGAAAAGGAATAATACAAGTTGCAAGGCAATAAGTAATTGCAATTATTAGCTAATTAAAATTGTAAAATAGCAGGATTTTATTTAGGATAAAAGCTCTTAAATGCAATAAAATATTGAAAAGGGAATTGATTTTAGAATCGATTCCCTTTTTTTTTGGAATTAGAGTTTATAACCCCTTGAAAATAGCATTTAAGGAGGAATTTATAAAAAAGTATTCTAAAACTTTCGAAATCGGATCCTTTTTAATATATTTGGTAAAGAAATTTTGCTGGTTTCCATTTTTCTGAAATAGGGAAAAGGTTATTAGAAAAACAGAAATAAATTTCAATTTCAGAAGTCGAAAAGTTATTCTAATAAAGCACGAAAACAAAGCAAAATTATTACCATTCATTTAATGGCAATAAAAATAATATTTACACAGCCAAATCAAAAAAATATGACATACCACAACTACAAAGCAATTAGCGTTTTAAAATCTACATCCTTAAAGAAAAGCATATTATTGTTTATGTTTTTATTTGCAATGTTTAATCCTGCGAAAGCATTAATCACTAATTATACTTTTGGATCTTCAACTACAAATTATTTAGCGATATCTGGAACAACATTTACTTCAGGTACATGGGATGATAGTTCTTCAGCACTCATTACTATTCCTTTCGCTTTTAATTATAATGGTTCGCTTTATTCAACCTTAAGTATTAATTCAAATGGATACATCACTATGGGTGCTGTGCCAGCTACTGTTTATTGCGGTTTGCAAAGTAGTCCGTTAAATACAATTGCAGGATATGGTACCGATTTAGTTGGTGCATCCGCTAGTTCATCAATTCAATATTCCACAAGAGGTGTAGCTCCAAATCGTCAATTTGTAACACAGTGGTCGGATTGTGATCATTTTGGAAATTCAAATGTAAATCATTGGACTTTTCAAATTATTTTAAACGAAACAACTAATACAGTTCAAGTAGTGTGGGGTACATCAACAGATGTTACAACAATGGGAGCAAATACTTGTGCTGATACGGGAACGGAATCAGGAAATGTTGGGTTGCTAGGGAGTTCAACTTCCGACTTTAATATTCGTATGATTACAAATGGAACTCATACTTGGGCTACTTCAGTGCTTGGCGCAAACCTAAGTTCCGTTTGTAATATGTCATCATCAAATATTCCCAGTTTAGGTTTGACATATACATGGACACCTGGTGCGATTGTGCCTATGAGTTTTAACTCAAGTACAACAGCATTTGTTAACAATGGACAATCAGTATCGCAAGGAACAACAGTAAATCCAGTAATACAAGTACAAGTTTCAGTAACAGGAACTACATCACCATTTGTAATTTCAAATTTGTCATTGTCAACCAATGGATCAACAAATCCAGTTACAGATATTACAAATGCTAAAGTATATTTTACTGGTATCAATAGTATTTTTTCTTCGTCCACTCAATTTGGTTCAACAGTAGTTAATCCGAATGGAACATATACTGTTTCAGGATCTGCAACTTTATCAGAAGGGATAAATAATTTTTGGATTACTTACGATATTAAAAATACGTCCACACTTGGCGATATATTATCTGGTTGCGCTACACAAATTGTTGGATCTGGAACAATGGGTACAGTTATTCCAACAGTTACTTGTCCTTCTGGAAATCAAACAATCGCTTCTGTGGGAACATGGACAGCATTAGCAAATTTATCACCAAGTATAAGCGGTGGTTTAATGTTATTACTTTCTGATGGAACGGTAATGGCAAAAAACATTTCTGGTGGTGGTGATAATATTGGTAATGGATGGAATAAATTAACTCCAGATATTCATGGTAGTTATATAAATGGAACATGGTCGGCATTAGCACCAATGACAAGTACGCGACTTTATTTTTCATCTCAAGTATTAAAAGATGGAAGAATATATGTTGCAGGAGGAGAATATGGAACTGGCGGATCATTAGGAGAAGTATATAATCCAGTTACCAATACGTGGTCAAATACAGCTGCACCAGGATCGGTTGTATCAGATGCAAATTCAGAAATACTTCCTGATGGAAAAGTTTTGCAAGCATTAGTTAATGGAAGTTTAACAGGAACATTAATTTACAATCCAATTTCAAATACATATATAAATGGACCTGCAGCACTTGGTATTCACAATGAATCAGCATGGGTAAAACTTGCAGATAATAGTGTTTTATATATCAATAGATTATCAACGGCATCTGAACGATATATTCCTGCAACAAATACATGGGTGAATGATGCTACAGTTCCTGTTCAGTTGTATGATGCCTTTGGTGATGAAGCTGGAGCAGCAATATTGTTGCCTGATGGAAGAGCATTATTTTTAGGATCATCGGGTCATAATGCATTTTATACACCATCAGGTACTGCAAGTCCTGGATCATGGGCTGCCGCAGCTGATTTTCCTGGTGCAAAAGGTGCTCCTGATGCACCCGCTGCAATGATGATTAATGGGAAAATTTTATGTGCAGTTTCACCAGTTCCAACTTCAGCAAATCATTTTCCATCACCAACAACATTTTATGAATTCAACTATCTTACAAATACATTCACTTCAATTTTAGCACCCGGAGGTTCTGCATCTTTAAATCATGGAAGTTATATTTCAAACATGTTAGATTTACCGAATGGTGGAATATTATACAATGATCAAGGTAGTCAACAATATTACGTCTATACACCAGGTGGTACGCAATTAGTTTCTGGTAAGCCAACAGTTGCAACGGTTATAGCAACAGGATGCACTACCTATAAAATTACAGGAACATTATTTAATGGAATTTCTGAAGGCGCGGGTTATGGTGATGATTGGCAGATGGCAACAAATTATCCTGTAATAAGATTAACATCTGGTACGAACGTATATTATGTTAGAACTTCAAATTGGAACAGCACAGGACTTTTAAGAGGAAGCGCTCCTGATACTGCTACCTTCGATTTGCCTGTAGGATTACCAACTGGAACATATTCATTGGCTGTAACAGCAAATGGAATTGCATCCGATCCATTTACATTTACATATTCATCTGGATCTTCACCAACATTAAGTAGTTCCTTAACGCCACCTGCAATTTGTACCAATACTTCTTTTACATATACGCCAACAAGTACTGCTAGTGGTGCATCATTTACATGGACTAGAGCAGCTGTAAGTGGAATTAGTAATGCAGCAATTACTTCAGCACAAAGCGCAAATCCAAATGAGATATTAATCAATACTACAAGTTCACCAATAAGTGTTATTTATGCTTTTACCATTACTACAAGCGGATGTGGAAGTAATACACAAAATGTAACTGTAATTGTTAATCCTCTACCAACTGCATCTGCAATTACTGCAGGTGGCAACACAACATTTTGTGCTGGTGGTAATGTTGTATTGAGTGGTAATTCAACTGGTGGAACATGGAGTATTGGAGGTGGAACAACAAGCACATTAACTGCAACTACTGCTGGTGATTATTTTGTAACAACAACGAATACTTGTGGAACAACTACATCAAATCATATTAACGTTATCGTTAACGCATTACCAACTGTTTCATTCATTGGATTAGCTTCAAGTTATAATTTGAGTGATCCAACTGTTACTTTATCAGGATCTCCAATCGGCGGATCATTTTCTGGAACAGGAATTTCTGGAAATACTTTTTCTCCATCATCAGCTGGAGTTGGTGGACCATATACTATAGGTTATAATTATTCTGATGTAAATGGTTGTTCAAATTCTTCTACACAACAAACTACTGTTTCCAATTGTATTGCGCCTGCACAACCAGGAACAATTACTGTAACAGGTGGCATTGCAAAAGTTTGTCCGGGCGATGTGCGTACGTATAAAGTTACTGCAGTAAGTGGTGCTACTCTTTACAATTGGACAATACCAACTGGAACAAGTATCTCAAGTGGTGTTGGAACAAATATTATTTCATTAATATTTAATAGTGGATTTGTTGCATCAGGAATAATTAGTGTTACAGCAGGAAATGCATGTGGAACTAGCTTAGCTAGAACGCTTACTATAAATTTAAATATTCCATCCGTACCAAGTGTGATTTCAGGAACAGCAAATTCATGCGCAGGAACAAGCGCTGTATTTTCTGTAACGAATGTTGCAGGGATAACATATAATTGGGTTGCTCCTGCGAATACAACAATTGCTAACGGTCAAGGAACAAATTCTATAACCTTAAATTTATTATCAACATTTAAAACAGGTATTCTTTATGTGAATAGTAGTAATGCTTGTTCAACAAGTTTAAATCGTAGTTTGGCAATCTTTGGAAAACCTTCAACTCCTGGAATTATTTCTGGTCCAGTTTATAATAATTGTAATACTACAAGTACCTATTCAATTGTCGCGGTAAATCATGCAACTTCTTATACCTGGACTACAACAGTTGTAGGTGCTGTGATAACGGGATCGGGAACATCAGTTCAAATTTCTTTTCCAACATTTAATAGCGGTTCTGTTAGTGTTACTGCAAACAATGCATGTGGATCGAGTACTGCAAAAACGTTATCTGTAAAAGGTATTGTTGCAACACCTTTTGTACAAGGAATTACTTCTGTTACTTCCTGCATTGATCAATCATATACAACTCCTGCAGTTAGTGGTGCAACATCTTATTTGTGGACCGTTCCAACAGGTAATACCATTATTTCTGGACAAGGCACAACAAGTATTCTCGTTCATTTTGGAGGAGCAAGCGGTAACATCACCGTTAAAGGAGTAAATGGTTGTGGTAATAGTACTGCTTCAGCATTAGCGATTATTGTTAATGGATGTGTAAGAACAACTTCAGGAATTAATACATCTACAAATGTGAATGTGTATCCTAATCCATCTAATGGAAAAATTAATTTGGAATTGAATACGGTTCAAGAAAAAGAATTTGCTATAACTATTAATGATATGATGGGTAGGCAGATAATCGCACTGAATCCTAAATTCAATGTTGGATTAAACAATCTTGAGATTGATCTTAGTTCTTATGCAAAAGGAATTTATACTATACACGTGAATGATGGACTTTCAAAAAACAATTTGAGAGTTGTAATACAATAAATTTTTAAAACGAATAATGCGGGCTACTTCGATGAGGAGTAGCCCGTTTTTTTTAAGTAAAGCATGAATTTGATGTGTATTTATTCGAAAACGTTAAATCAAATAATAATTACTATATTTGATTTATATACTAATAAAAATATCGATTAAAATTATTGACTATGAATGAAAAAATATTATTTAATCGCTATTATATTATCGTATTATTTATGTTATTTTTTTTGTGTGGATTATCGCATCAAGCAAAGGCTCAATGGGTATTAGTGCCAGATTCTAATATGAGAGATTTAATTGATTACGAAATAAATCAAAATCAAGGGCCTTTTCAATATTGGAATGGGAATTATATTGATTCAACTGATTTAGATGTTAAAAGTGTTCTTAGTTTAGATACAGAAGACAATTCTAATTCTGATACAATAGATATAACTGGAATTGAAGCATTAACTAACCTTGTAGGATTACGATTAGGAGATTTTGTTTATACTCCTTTTTTACCACAATTACCAAATAAAATACAAAACATAGATGCTTTCCAGCATGATATATTATATATAACAAATTTCCCCGATTCTTTGCAATTTATTGAATGCACATATAATAAACTCACAACATTACCACCTTTTAACAATGCATTAGTTGATGGGCGATTTGGCAGTAATTTAATAACATCTTTACCTTCCTCTTTGGGCAGCATTCAAATTTTATCATTAGAAAATAATCAATTGACTTCATTACCTGTTTTGCCTTCATCATTATTGAACTTCGGTGTAAGTAATAACCATTTAACTTCACTACCTACATTACCCAATTCCCTTATTAACTTTAATTGTAGTGGGAATAATATTACATCAATACCATCACTGCCTCCAAATTTGAAGAGCTTATCTTGTGATCATAATCCACTCACTTCTTTTCCAGCTTCATTTCCTAATTCATTAATTTATATAAATTGTCAAAACAATCAAATTTCAACATTGCCCTCTTTACCAAGTGGATTACAATTATTAGTATGTGATAGTAATATGTTAACTGTTTTACCTCTACTACCAATAACATTAAGGACTCTAAGTTGTGCGTACAATCAAATATCAATTATACCTCCAGTGCCATTGCCATTAAATTCTATTTTTTGTAATAACAATCAACTTACTTCTCTTCCCAATTTTTTAGACAGTATTAACACTATTAATTGTAGTAACAATCCCAATTTAACTTGTCTGCCCAATTTTAAGACTTATTATAATGGAATTGGTCACCTGGATTTTTTAAACACAGGTATTACTTGTATTCCTAATTATATTCATGTTTATGGAGGTCAACCTAGATATGATAGTTTGCCATTATGTGATTATTTAAACCCCAATAGTTGTACTCCCTATTGGAATGTTGCTGGAAGAGCTTATTTTGATTCAAATATTGATTGTAGTTTTAATGCCGGCGATTTAATGCAACCGAATGCTCATTTACTTTTTTATAAAGGAACATTATTGCAACAACAAACTTTTACAGAAGGGGCTGGTTTTTATTCATTTTTAATTGATACTGCTTCAACTTATGTCACTCAATTAGATTCAATTAATTACCCCTTTACATCACTTTGTCCTGCGAATTCAAAATATACCAATGCACTTAGCTTTGGAGTGTTGAAGCCAAATAATGATTTTTCTTTAAAATGTAAAAATGGAGTTGATATTGGTGTTTGGGGAGTTTACGCAAATGAATTAATTCCTGGACATTTATCTCAAATTAAAGTTAATGCTGGTGATTATTCGCAGAAATTTGGAGGTCATTGTTCAAATGGTGCATCTGGAAGTATTTCAATAATAATTAAAGGTAATGCAACATTCATTAGCGCTGATTCAGGTGCATTAACACCATCTGTCATAAATGGAGATACGTTAATTTATAATGTTCCTGATTTTGGGAATATAAATTATAAAACTGCTTTTAACTTTATTATTAAAACAGATACAATTCCAATTGTTGATTCGTTAGTTTGTTTTCGTGTTACTGTTTCATTAGATCCATTAGATAATAATCCAACAAATAATTCTTTTTGTGTTTGTTATAAAATCCGTTCAAGTTTTGATCCGAATGAAAAGTCGGTATATCCAAATGTGAAATTAGACATTAATGGTGATCGATTGCTCACTTATACTATCGATTTTCAAAATACAGGCACAGCACCTGCTGATAATATTTATATATTAGATACGCTTGATGAAAATTTAGATTTAGTTACTTTGCAGTTATTATCGTATAGCCATCAACCGTTTTTACAAGTATTGGAAGGTGGAATTGCTAAATTTAATTTCCGTAATATTAATTTGCCTGACTCTACTAATGACGAACCTCATAGCCATGGATATGTTCAATATAGTATTAAAGCAAAACTGAATTTATTAGCAAATACACAGATTAAAAATACTGCTCATATTGTTTTTGACTATAATATTCCTGTTGTTACTAATACAGCAACCAATACTATACTTAACTGTCCACAAAATAATCAAAATTTAATTGTGAAACTATGCACTAAAAGTCAATATTATTATAATGGATTAACGCTTACTCATTCGGGAACTTATACAAGTAAATTTCTTACTTCCAATGGTTGTGATTCAATTGTTGAATTGCAATTGGTAATTGGTGATACGGCAGTTTCGATTTTTGCTGATTCTTTAACAGCTCTCGCAAGTAATTCAAGTTATCAATGGATTGATTGCAGTTCAAATTCTCTTATAGTTGGAGCAACTAGTCAAAAATTTATTCCGCTTATTTCTGGAAACTATGCTGTAATTATTAGCTCAGGAAATTGTACTGATACCTCTTCTTGTCATTTTATTAGCCTTACTTCGCTTCAAGAAAATATCTTAAATAAAATATCAATTTCGCCAAATCCTACTAAAGATCAATTTATTATTTCTTGCCCTAAGGTGTTGAATAGATTTTTAACAATTGATGTTTACGATCCATTCGGTAAGCTTATTCAAGAAAAGCTTATAACATCTGAAAGCACTATTTTAAATTCAACTTCTTGGCCTTCTGGAATTTATTTTATGGAAATTAAAAGTGGAGATAGCATAATAACTCGAAAATTAGTGAAGGAGTAATACCTCATTTTTTTAATTTCTTTCGTTATGAGAATTTGAAGAATGAAAAATATAATTTTCATTCCATTAAAACTTTTAGCTTTGAATTTGTTTTATCATGATGAAATCGCATGTAGTTTTAGTTGACGTGAATGATACGGAGGTGGGTACCATGGAAAAGATGGAAGCCCATCGCCAAGGTGTATTGCATCGCGCATTCTCTGTAATTATTTTTAATGATAAAGGAGAAATGTTACTTCAACAACGTGCGGTTCATAAATACCATTCAGGAGGACTATGGACGAACGCCTGTTGCAGTCATCCTTATCCAGGAGAAGATATTAAGACAGCTGGCGAACGTCGTTTGTATGAGGAAATGGGTATTAAAACGAAGTTGGATTCGATTGGTAGTTTTACCTATCACTGCAAATTTTCAAATGGTCTTACGGAACATGAATTCGATCATGTATTAAAAGGTATTTATAATGACGATCCAATTATTAATCCTGAAGAAGTTGAAACCTTTAAGTGGATGAGCATTGATCTTTTAAAATCCAACATAATTCTTTACCCAGAACAGTATACATTTTGGTTTTTGGAACTTGTAAAGCAAGATTTTTTGATTTTGGCATGATTTTCACAAGGCCTCCCGCGGGATTTTAATGTATTGTTTTTTGTAAAATGATTAAGAAATTAATTAAATCTTCTTCATCGTAGTATGTAATGTTAATTGACTCTATCATCTTATAGAACTGATTTTTATACTTTGTAGTTTAATTCAAATAAATCTTACACTCATTTTGTAATAAAATAAATTCCATATTTTTATTGATACACTCTGTAAATGCAGTTTCGAATAATTTTGTAGTGCATTAAATCCCAATCTTTTTGTTTTTTCTTACATACTACATACATGTTTCCATATTGATTCCTTTCCACCTGTTGGCCGACTTAGATTTGTTTTTGCCATAAGTGTATTAACCGCGAAGATTATTATAACAAACGGGACGCGGAAACGAAAAAAGGATGATTATGAGCCGAAAATTACTTAGATTAATTAGTTTCTTATTCGCTGGAATGCTGTTGATGACTTCTCAACAGTTGAAAGCGAGTCATGCTATGGGAGCTGATCTTACGTATCAATGCATGGGCGGAAATACTTATAAATTGCGTGTATCGTTTTACCGTGATTGTATAGGAATTAATGCACCAACAAATGTTTATGTAAATGTACGTTCTACTAGTTGTGGTCAGAATCTAGGCGTTACCTGTTATCCTATTGCTGGAACTGGTCAGCAGGTTACTTATTTATGTCCTACTGCACAAAGTACATGTAATGGTGGATCATTTACTGGAATACAAGAATGGGTTTATGAAGGTGTGATTACACTTCCATTGCAATGTCCTGATTGGTCTTTTTCTTATACACTATGTTGTCGTAATGCAGCAATCACAACTATTAGTACGCCAGGATCAAATACATTTTATATTTATGCAACACTTAATAATACCATTTCACCGTGCAATAGTTCACCAACATTTTCGAATAAACCAGTTCCATTTGCTTGCTTAGGTCAACAATTATGTTTTAATCATGGTGCTGTTGATCCTGATGGTGATTC
>JAYVOC010000090.1:0-18591 GCA_043758125.1 Bacteroidota bacterium
AAACAAAATTCCAGGAGTTTCAAAAAAAAACGGTGTAAAGTGTATTGATATAAATGACTTTTTAATAGAAAGAGAATTAAAAATGGAAAGGAAAAAGAATTAAAAACCACATAAGCAACGCACTGACCAAAGTTTTTAATAGTCTGTCAATGTTAAGCTTTCGTGTCATTTTTGTTGGCTTGAGTGTCGGGTGTTTTAATTTTTTTTTTAAGAGAGGGAGAAAAAAATTTGAAATTCTTTTTTGTCTGCTTTACAAGCAAGCAACATTGCAATAGTTGAAAATGAAAATTCCACAGTACATAAAATCTCGTTTTTATTTTCATCAAATACGAAAGAAGAAATTATTATCAAGAATTATTATGATACATTTTATAATCATATTTTCTGGTCGAGGCTTGGTATATTGCTATTTGTAACAACCGATATTTATGTGATTATTAATGATCGCCATCCCATTATGTGGTTTCTAATATGTTTTGCAGAAGGATTAATTGGTGTTATCTATATGAATGGCAAAAAAATATAAAAATGAAATGTTAAGCTATCTTATACCACTACTTAAGGTACGGATGTAATAATCCATAGCGATAATTTTGGCTATATTTACCTAGGAAAATATTTCTTGAAATTTATAAGTAAATAATAATGTCTTTTACTTCATTAAAATTAGCTCCAACTTTATTAAAGGAATTAGCTGCACAAAATTATTTACAGCCTACTCCTATTCAGCAAGCTGCAATTCCTGCAATTTTAAATGGTAAAGATATTCTAGGTATTGCCCAAACAGGAAGCGGAAAAACAGCCAGTTTTGTGTTGCCCATATTAATGAATTTGCAAAGTGGGACTAGATCAAAAAACAGACATGTTAATGTATTGGTATTAGTTCCAACTCGTGAATTAGCAGTACAAGTGAAAGATGTTTTTTTACTTTTTGCTTCGGCACTTCCAATTCATATAAAAACAATTGCTGTTTTCGGTGGCGTTTCTATCAATCCTCAAATGATGGCGATGCAAGGAACAAATGTTTTAGTAGCTACTCCTGGAAGGTTGCTCGAATTAATTGACAGCAATTCCGTTCATCTATCAGAAGTGGAAACACTAGTGTTAGATGAAGCTGATAAAATGCTTAATCTAGGATTCAAAGATGAAATTAATCGCATCCTTTTACTCCTACCAAAGAAGCGCCAAAATTTATTGTTCTCAGCAACTTTAAGTGATGACTTGCAAAATATTAATCAGATTCTTTTGCGTGATCCGTTAGTTATTAAAATTGAAGCAGTAGAAACAAATATTGATTTAATTGCACAATCTGCATATTTAGTTGCAGAAGAAAAAAAAGGTCCCTTATTACGTTACCTAATTCTAAAAAATAATTATAGTCAAGTTTTAGTTTTTACTTCTTCGGTTTATAAAGCAGATAACGTTGCTGATAAATTACGAAAAAACGGAATCGATGCCGAAGCAATTCATAGTAAAAAAAGTCAAGGTGCGAGGACCGATGCATTGAAGAAATTTAAAGCAGGCAATCTACGAGTTTTAGTTGCAACAGATTTGATTTCGCGTGGAATCGATATTCAATTTTTACCTCATGTCATCAATTATGAATTACCTAGATCTCCGAAAGATTATATTCATCGAATTGGAAGAACTGGTCGTGCAGAAAATTCAGGTGAAGCTATCTCCTTCGTCACTCCAGAAGATGAACATCATTTTAGTGTGATACAAAAAAAGATGGGAAAGAAGGTGACAATTTTTAAAGCTGAAGAAATAGATTTGAAAATTGCTAAATAATATTTTAAAAAAAACTACCGCAAGAAATAATTCATGCGGTAGTTTTTACTAATTCAGAAATGAACATTTTGGCCTAGTGGTTTTCTGTTTTTATTTCTTAAATAAAATTATTTTTTTTCACTATCACTATTTATTTGCATTACTTATTGTGATAAAGGTTCTTCTTTTCTCATTGTATGATCTGCTGATATATATCCTGATCCATAAACGAAATAAAACAATAACATACTCAATACAGCAACAGAAAATATTAAATCAGAATTTGCAAAGAATCCATGAGGTGCATTCACCAAAAATACTGCTCCGAATAAAATCGGAATTTGTATCGCTACTGATAACCGTGTAAATAATCCAATTGCAATAAATAATCCCCCTGCTAGATGTGCTAATGCAACATAATGCGCTAACGCGAAGGAAAGCCACGGGAATTTACTTGTTGCTAGAATATGTTGCAACTCTTCTGTATGACTAATAAAATACAACCCCTTTAAAAAAATGGTAATGCCGAGTAATATTCGAAATAAGTCGATCATTTTTGGATGATGTTTATCAGACCAATTATCGATGTTGTTAAACAAACTCATTTTGACCTCCTTTTTAAACTATTTAAATTAATACTATTAAAGTTAACGAACCATAAAACGTATTAGTATGAAGATTCGGCTCCATTGTATTGAAAACGTCATAATTGAATCCTAACAGGAATAATATCCTATTGAAGGTTCGAAAAAAAACATGCCATCAAGCATTTTAAAAGAGAATCGCCAATTCGAGATTTCGAATTGGCGATTTTTGATAAACTATTAAAATAAGAAAATATTCTTACCTCTTTGTGCAATTAAAATTCTGCATTCTTTGGCGTTCTTGGAAAAGGAATTACATCACGAATGTTACTCATTCCAGTAACGAATAAAATTAAACGTTCAAAGCCTAATCCAAATCCTGCATGCGGACAAGTTCCAAATTTACGTGTCTCTAAATACCACCATAAATCATGTTCAGGAATATTCATTTCATTCATGCGTGTTAACAGCTTCTCATGATTTTCTTCGCGTTGTGATCCACCAATGATTTCACCAATCCATGGAAATAAAACATCCATCGCACGAACAGTTTTTCCATCTTCATTCTGCTTCATGTAAAATGCTTTAATATGTTTTGGATAATCCGTAAGAATAACCGGCCCACCAAAATGACTCACTAAAAAGTTTTCATGTTCCTTTTGTAAATCAGTTCCCCACTCGACAGGAAATTCAAACTTGCTAATATTTGGAACTAGCACTTCAATCGCTTCGGTATAAGTCATCCGTTTAAATGGATTCGCTAAAACAGATTGCAAGCGAGAAATTAATTCTTTATCGTAAAGGTTATTGAGGAATTCAATATCATCATAACAATGCTCGAGTGCATACGCGATTAAATATTTCAACATATCTTCTGCAAGATTCATGTTGTCTTCGAGTTCATTAAATGCAACTTCTGGTTCTATCATCCAGAACTCTGCTAAGTGACGAGGAGTATTTGAATTCTCTGCACGAAATGTTGGTCCGAAAGTATAGATCTTTCCTAATGCCATCGCACCTAACTCACCTTCCAACTGACCAGATACTGTCAGGTTAGTTTCCTTGCCAAAAAAATCTTCTTTGTAATTGATAGTACCATCTTCATTGAGCGGAGGATTCTTTGCATTCAACGTACTTACGCGAAACATTTCACCTGCACCCTCAGCATCAGAACCTGTAATGATGGGTGTATGCAAATAGAAAAAGCCTTGATCGTTAAAAAATTTATTGATCGCAAATGCCATGTGATGACGAACACGCAATACTGCGCCGAATGTATTCGTACGCGGCCGTAAATGTGCAATCTCACGAAGGAATTCCAAAGTATGACCTTTCTTCTGCAATGGATATGTTTCTGCATCTGCCTCGCCATATAATTCCAATGCCGTCACTTGCATCTCAGTTGCTTGACCAGAACCCTGCGATGCAACGATATTTCCTGTAGCACTAATACAAGCACCCGTTCCAATCTTTTTTAATAGCTCTTCGTCGTACTGAGTAGGATCCACCACACACTGAAGGTTGTGAATAATACTTCCATCATTGATCGCAATGAAAGCAACATTTTTATTTCCACGTTTTGTACGCACCCAACCTTTCACCGTTGCCGTGCTTCCAATAGAAGTAGCTTGTAATAAAATTTTAACAGGAGTATGTTTCATAATTTAAAATACTGAAATACAATTTATTAGTTCTTTGTAAAGGAAATTTCTTAATGCAAAGAAACATTTTTTTTGAGCGGTAATCAAGTGTGAAGCGCAATGAGTTGTTTGAGTACACTGAAAGCCTTCAAAAAATTCTTAACAGGATGAACAAAAATGAAAATTTCATACATAAAGATATCCCCTCTTTAAACCATGAATTCGGAGGAGAAAGTTTTATTTCATGGCAAATCGAAAAATTTTTTAAAGCTTTTGAAAAAGCAATGCCATGTCGATAATAAATGCCATTTTTATTTAAACATATTTCCATTCTTCTAGCAATTGCTGCAAGAAGAAGTTTTAATTTTTAAAAAAATTTCTTCCGGAAAAGTGTTTTTGAAAATATTATTTATTTTTTCCCGATACGCGTTACTACCACAATAATTAGTACAATAATTGCAATAACAATAAAAATTCCAAAGCCCATTCCTGCTTTGAAAATTCCTCCAATTAATGAACAAGAACTTAATAGTGAGGATAGGATAAATAGTAAGAAGATCGATAAAGAATTTATTCTTTTCATAATAAATAATTGTATGTTTATTGAAACAAATTGAATTCGCATAAATGCACCAACTTTTTTTGGGGTAGCACTTTGCGTAAAGATTTTCCAGAATTAATATCTAAAAAAATTTTAGGTTAATGGAATTTATTTTGCGATTTTATTACCTTGAATAATTCTTAGCAGTATGGAGATTATTGCAAATACAAGCAGCAAGTGAATAATAGCTCCAATGCTGTAAGCAAAAAACCCTATTGCCCAAAATATTATCAATATCACTGCTATTAAATAAAGTAAGTTTCCCATGATTTATGTTTTTTATTGTTAATTTATTTTTAGAGTAAATTTAAATGAGATTTAAAATTTCTTATGGGAAATTGTCTCCCATTTTTAATGTATAATTAATTTTTCTTGGTTCCTAGAATTAGCATAAAAATTTATGCCACAAGGACCAATATTTTCAGGAAGTTATTTACAATTAACATTACTAAAATCTTATTAATTTCATGTCTTGAAACTTGGTTGTCTACTTCGTATAAATTTTGCTTAAAATTTATTTGGTGAGTTTATCAATTTTATTCTCTAACATTTCTCTTTCATCATCTAAAATATTAGTATCTTCAATGGAGCGCGATTCTTTTGGATTTTTCTCCTTTTTCGTTAATTCAGCAAGACGAGAATAATATTCATTTAGTCGAATTAATTCATCTTCCGATAAGTCTTCGATGCTCACGATTCGATTACTAGCACTTGCATTCGCAGCTACTAACTCATTCAATTTAATTTGAATTGCAAGTGCGTCTTTGTTTTGTGTTTTTTGAATAAGAAAAACCATTAAGAAAGTTATTATTGTTGTTCCTGTATTAATTACAAGTTGCCAGTTTTGAGAGTAATGAAATAGTGGGCC
Organism: Bacteroidota bacterium; assembly: GCA_043758125.1. Lineage (GTDB taxonomy): Bacteria > Bacteroidota > Bacteroidia > AKYH767-A > OLB10 > JANXSD01. The sequence continues at coordinate 5,464 of JAYVOC010000090.1, forward strand.
ACTCAATATCCAAGCTAAAATTAGTATGCAAGCAGAAATAAATGCCGCACTACTTCCAGTTACTCTAATTGCTTTTGCAGAAAATGTTTCAAACCAATGAAGTTTTTTTTCAGGAGTAACTTTTTTTTGGTTTCTATTCTTCATAATTTTAATTAAGTTTTAGGTTGTTTCTTTTTAATGGCATTATCATCTGGTGGAACGGTCCCATCTCTCATTTTAGCATAAGCATTAGTAAATTCAGCACCATAAAAAACGATCATAGAAGAATAGGACACCCAAAGCATGATTAAAATTATTGACCCAGCTGCTCCATAACCAGAGCCAGGATTTGCCTTGCCAAAATATAATCCTAATGCGAATTTGCCCATCTCAAAAAGCACTGCTGTAACGAAGGAGCCAATCCAAACATGCCTCCATTTAATTTTAGCATCTGGAAAAAATTTAAACATTAGTGCAAATAATACTGTCAATATGCCAAGTGATAAAATGGAATTTACAAATTGTAGTAGTATAAGTAATGATTCTGAAAAATGATTTGTAACCCATGTACTCAAAGCAGAAAGCCCAGCAGAAATTATTAAGGAAGCAATTAAGATAAATGCAATTGCGATTATTAATCCGAAAGAAAATAAGCGAACTTTAAGAACACTTAAAATTCCAGATTTAGATTCTTCTACTTTTACTTCCCAAATAAAGTTTAATGATTTTTGAAATTCTACGAATACCCCAGTTGCTCCGATCAAAATAGTAATAATCCCCATTATAGTTGCCCACACAGAATTTTTCGACTCCGTTGCCTTGATGATAATGTCCTGAATTTGTTTTGCAGTTTCCGCACCCAATGTGGAGGTGATCTGTCCTGCAATTTGCCCGTTAACTGCATCTCGACCAAAGAAATATCCAGCAAAGGTTAAGATTAAAACGAGTAACCCAGGCAATGAAAAAATTGCATAATAGGCTATAACTGCACTTTCTTTAAAAGGATCCTTTGCCCACCATTGTTTAAATGCAGTTTTTAAAAGTGTAAAGAAATTTTTAAATCCTTTTGACATTTATTTTACTTTGAAATTTATCCCTTTTTTGATTTGAAAATGCGTTGAAAAAGATTTTTTTTCTCTTCTGGTTTTTGCGTATTAACGGATTTAAGATCAATTTCATTATCAACACTTGGAAGCAAAGCCTGTATAAATGCGTTTCTTAATACTTGCCATATTGCATCAATAGTATTTGTATCTGGATTTTTAAAATCGCCTTCCATTTTAACTTTCGTCGCCACTTGTTCTTTCTTTTGATTTTTCAAAATAACACCTGCAGCACCAATAATATGTTCGTATACTCTATTAAAAAAACTATCATGTTTATCTTGAGGTCCAACCACATCCAAATCCTTTATAATTGGTTTTACATAACCTTTAAACTTTCCATCTTTTGCCGCCATCTCACTATAGAGACCAAAAGTTCCCTTATTAACATCAAAATTTCCATACGCTTTTAAAAAATCATTTAGTAAAACTAAATTAGTGTTTTTTAATTCAGCATTTAAATCAAATGTTGGATGTTCGTTTAGAGCATTAAGTTTCATGTTGAAATCAAATGTACCCTCATACGCTTTTGCATTTGCTGTAACGGTAGAAGGGAGTTCAACCTTTTTATTAATTACATTGGAGAGATTTACAGCAAGGATATGTGTTTGCTTTAATGCAATATCAACTTTCGGGTTTGAGGTGTTGTCGATATAATGCAAATTTCCATTATTAACCTCAAATCGATTTACTTTTAATGGCATAAAATCCCTCAGGAGTTTACGAAAATTTGTTGTGTCTTTCTTTACATCATTTAACTCAACTTTATCTTTTGTAAATATTAAAACTGGTGAATCAAATTCAAGATTCCCTACAATAGAACCATGAAAGATTGCAGCCCACTCTATTGATAAATCAATATTAGCTGCTTTGAAAAAAGGACTTTCTAACTTTCTTTGAGAATCTACTTTGTTTAAATAAATGTCATTGATGACATAAGCTCCTCTATAAATTGAAAGATCAATATCATCAATATGGCCGTAATAACCTTTCATATTTGCCAAATTTTTATTGGCATAGTCTAAAATAATATAAGGTAAAATAATTCTAATAATTATCAGTAATGTTAATATACCAATAAGAATTTTATATTTTTTCTTCATTAAAACTAATCTAATATTATGATTTTTTTATTACAATTAAATTCCTTGATGAAATGAATTAAGCTCAATTATTTTTATTGTTTATCATCATTTTTCACACCAGTCATTTTTGAAATTTCTTCCACTTGTTGCATAAAGGAAGTTACTTGACTATCTGAAGCGGGTCCAAATGCATCTACTAAAGTTCCCTTGCCACCATCGTTTGTTTCAATGGCATAAAGAATAGACTCATCACCGGGGTCTGATGCACCTTCGAAACGCTGAAAATCAACAACAACTACCTCTTGCGGCAAATAAATTTTTCCGGTTTTTAATGCCTTCAGCCCCGAACTCGTTGCTTTATAATCTTCCGTATAACCCTTTTGAACAAAACTATTAAGTGATGTCACCATGCTGGTCATATCTAAATTTTTTATGAGATTTTTCATTTTGAGATGTTTTAAGCCTTCTAAAGGAAGTCAATAATAATATAATCTCTTAAAGGTGAACTAGTATTCTCTTTAAACGATTACAAGATTTAACAACTATTTTATAAATTTCTATGCCACGAGGCTATAAACTAATCTTGAATGACTTAAAAATTTATGCGGGAAGAAAAACAGAAAAAGTAGACCCCTTATTTGGTTCACCTTGTGAAATGATAAATCCAGAATGATTCTCTGCAATTTTTTTGCAGATCGAAAGACCAATTCCAGTGCCTAAATATTCTTTATCATTATGCAAGCGTTGAAATAAAATAAAAATACTTTCAGCATATTGTTGCTCAAATCCTAAACCATTGTCGCTAATGGATATTTTGAAATATTTTTTTGTGGATTCCGTTTTTAATTCAGGTTGGTTTTTTGCAATTATTATTTTGCTTGTAATGCGTATGATTGGTGGACTATTTTTTTTGCTATATTTAATAGAATTGCCAATAAGATTTGTTAATAATTGTTGAATTTGAAAAGGAATTACATTTATTGTTGGTAGTTCTTCAGAATAAATTAATGCCTTTTTTTCTTCAATGGATACCGCCAAATCTTGTTTTGAATTCTCTAGTAAAAGATTTAAATCCGTTTTTTCAAAAACTTTTTCGATTTTATTAGTGCGTGAAAATAAAAGTAAATCATCAATAAGAGTCCGCATTCTAGTAACTGAACTTTTTATTTTTGCAAAATATTCTTTGCCTTTATCTGTCATCGTTGAGACTTCCTTTTCATCAAAGCGAGAGATGTAAATTTGTATTATACGTAAAGGCTCTTGCAAATCATGACTAGCTACATAATTAAATGAAGCGAGCTCCTTATTGCTTTGTTCTAACTCTCTATTTCTTTCTTCTAACGCAAGGGTCGTTAAATGCTGTTCTGTAATATCACTATTAATTCCAATAAGAGTTTTCTGTCCATTAATATCCGTTATTAATTTACTTAATGATTTAAAATGTCTCACTTCACCATCCTTTCGTATAATTCTGAAGAAAGCGGCAGGATATTCATTGTTCTTTATAACCTGATTTTCCCCATCGGTTATTATGTGCTTATCATTGGGATGGACAAACTCAAGAAATTTTTCAATAGTAGGTTCAAAGGATTGTGGTTCGCAACCTAATAATAAATATTGATTGTCGGAATAGGTGAGTTTGTTTGAATCTAAATACCATTGCCAACTACTAAGCCCTGCTATTACTTCTGCGTGCGCCATTGATTCGGTTGTAATAAGTAAATTAGCATTTGTAGTTTTTAAATTGTTTAAGTCTTTATTTATCTTCCAATAAGAAAAAATAAAAATTAATAAAGCAAATAGCATCAACATGAATGTGAATAGTGGTGTAAAAGAAATTTCATGATTGTATTTCGCTTGTCGATCTTTTAAATAGGCCATTTCCAAATCAATCATTTTACTAATTTGAAAACGTATTTTATCCATTATACCATTACCTTTAAGTATACTCGCATTAAGAGCACTTGTATCTACTGGGGTATGCGCATTAATAGCAAGTGTACCGTCTAAATACGAAAATCGGTTATCAACTAATTGATTGAGGCTTTCTAAATTATTCTGCTGCCGAAAATTACCATTCGCTAATTTTTTTAATTCAACAAAAGAGGTCATTGTTTTTGCATACGATGCATTGTAAATTTGAAGAAAAACAGAGTCACGAGTAATTATAAAACCACGCTGCCCCGTTTCTGCATCTTTAACATAAGATAACAATTTCTCTAATTGAATATCTACTTGATAAGTATGTACTACCGATTCTGTTGATTCGGCAAGTGACATTGTATGTTTATAAGTAATGCCTGAAATTAAAATGAGAATAAATAAGGAAAGCGCAAAAATGCTTTTCAATAGAAAAGACGATGTAACTATTTTTATAAAATTCATCTTTTCTGTTCTTATATCTATAAACTAAGTAAAAAATTGTCTCTGTTTAAACTTGAGGTTTGATACTGCCAATTAATAGTAATTACTTCTATTAATATTTTTTTTAATGTGCTAAAATCACTTGGTTTTTTAATGTAAACATTTGCACCCTTTACAAAAGTTTCTTCAATATCTTCGTCAGACGCCGAAGTAGAATATATTGCAACAGCGATATCTTTCAGACGGTTGTCGCTTTTTATTTCTCGTAAACATTCTAGTCCACTTTTACGAGGCATGTTTAAATCAAGAAAAAGAACATGAGGCAAAATTACATTTGGCATGAGAAGATACTTAATTAATTCAACGCCATCATTAACAGTATTAACAATAGTTTGAATTTTTATTTCTTCGAAAGCTTCTTTGAAGAATAAACGATCGTCTTCGTCATCATCAGCAAGTAAGATATGCATGGGCTCGTTGTGCATTACGGATATTTTTGAATTATATTTTAAATTAAATTTAAGCTTCTTCGATTATTGAATTAAATTTCTTCTTTTGTTAATTATCCTTTGAAACGCTGAAGGAGTCATGCCCGTAGTGTTTTTAAATTGATTGCTAAAATGCGCAACGCTGCTATAATTTAGTTTCCAAGCAATCTCAGTAAAAGTAAGTTCGTTTGTAGTAATAAGTTCTTTAGCACGTTCTATTTTATGAATAATTATGAAATTTTCAATTGAAGTGAAAGTGACCTCTGAAAACTGGCTGGAAATATGACTATAACTATGCTTAAGTTTCTCCGCTAAATAAGTTGATATTTTTGATACTGGCAATTTTTCCTCAAAATAAACCATTTCTATAATTGCATCTTTTGTTTTTTGCACAAGAATGCTTTTTTGCGTTTCTACTATTTCAATACCGTAATTTTTAAAAATCGCCTGCAACTCATTCATCTTTTCCGTTGAAACTGATTCTTTAATTTTAACCTCTGCAAATCCCAACAACGAATAGGAAACACCCATTTTTTCAAACTGCTCTTCAAGAACTTTCTTAAAGAGGATGGTTTGGTTGTATTTGAGGTAAATATTCATTCGATGAGGTGAAGTTAAAAAAGATAAAAATACCTTCTACTTTTAAATGGAAGCTAGTTTAGTGATGTTGGCAGTATTAAACGAAAAAATATAGCAAAAATCGCAATTTTGGGGCGATTTTACCACAACTTGGAATTTAAAGGCATAATAATCATTAAGTCTAAGCATCACTTTCGTTTGGAAATTACTTGATGAAATCCTCATTTTATAATTGCTAATTCGGTTAACTTATATCGATCGGCACGCTTGTTTAGTATAGTTAATAGCCAAAGGATAATCATCAAAAGTAATAAAATCTTATATATTTTTTTATGGCCCTTTTAAAGCATTAAGATAGTATTATATCAAATCAATTCTATAAAGCATTCTGCTATTATTGATAGTACCAATATTTGTAGTCTCCTAATAATATAGATGATTTGAAATTTTTTAAAATCACTACTTCATCACTATCGACTATCTCTAAATTTGTGAGATATTAATTTTAGAATAGAAGAAACAGTTGACGAGTTGGATTGGAATGAGTATAAGATATTTTAAAATTATAGTTACCATTAATTTGAAATCCGTCTTTTAGATAAAAATTATTCATCCTGAAATTTTTCTTCTATGCATTTAACCAAATCCCCATTTCTAATTTAATTTCTCTAATTTTAATTAAAACAATGTTGAATTATTAAATTATTTTTGCTTATCAAAATTAGATATCTTACAACAACATTCTAAATGCATTTAACTTTTTGAAAGCTTGTCAGTAATACATCAATTGCAATTGAATTGCTAAAGTTTCCTTATTTATTGTTTATAGATTGTTTAATAAACGCTAAAATTAATGGATTTGGTTCTTCAAGTGTAGAACTTAAAGCCGGTTGAAATAATGTTCCAAGGAAAAAAGGATGATTCGCTAATTCAAATGCCCTCATTTCTCCATTAACGGAGCATGCAGTAAATTTCAATCCATTTGAACTTAATATTTCGATGTATTTATTATTAATTCCATAATTACAAAAATATTTTCCAAGTAACTTATTTTTTTTAATAATATTAAATAAAATTGATGACGTTTCAATAATTGTCAATTCCTCCTCTTGTTCTATCAAGGAACACGTTAATTTTGAAATTACTAAATCTGGAGAATTCGGGTTTGTCTCTTCGTGATCGGCATGGGTAATTCCACAAACATTTTTTGCAAATTCAATTATCATATATTGAAAGCCACCACAATTTCCAAAGTTTGGTATATTGTTTTCTCGTGCATAGGTAATAGTACTTAATACATTTTTAATGTCTTTGTAGGGTGAGCCTGGCGCAATCCACAGTCCGCAATATAAATTATTGAAAGCAGTTTTAGAATTCAAAATATCAGTAGAAATCCAATCAAATTGAAGTTCTTGGTTAAATAATTTTTGAATTTGTCTAATGCTGTTATTCAAGGCATGATGTGTTGAATAAGCAGGGTTAAAGTCACCGAGAATAGCAATTTTATAGGTCATAGCATAACAAATTTATGGTTTAATACTACAATTGCTTCGGTATTTTAAGAATTCGTAAAACATAAGAAAATCAAAAAATGTAAACCTTAACTTTCGTTTGAACTTATCACTGAGTTTTCTTTTTTTACATTATGAAATAATGCAAATTTAAACGCTCTTTTATTCTACAAAAAATGAAACTGCACCTTCGTTTTTTCCATCGAATATTTTTCCTTTAAAAGTTTCATCCATCACAATTTTGAATTTGGAAGAAAATTTTCTTGGTTTTAAATACCGAGCAGTTATTTCAACATTGTTGTCGATTTTAATTTTTATCTTAACATAATTGTAAACATAACCATATTTTGGATGATTGATTAATAGTGTTTGGGAGGTTGTAATGAAGGAAGGAATCTTCCCTTTGAATACAGTTGAATCAAAATATTCATAGGTATCCAACTTCATTCCACCAATAGCGTTTGGAGACTCTGGTTCTTCTTTTCCATCTGAAAATAATTTACATTTGCCATAATAAATTACAGCCTTTACCGGCTTACCTGATTTTAAAGCCCCCATTAGTTGTTCAAAATTTTGAACAGCGGTTTGCGCAAATAATGTATTTGTAACTGAAAGAATTATTAGTGAAAGGATAATTTTTTTCATTTTATAGATTTTAATAAGTATTTTTTTGTGAGAATTCGATATAATTTTATTAACGATGTCGCGATGTTTTCTTTTTACTGAATCTGCAATGTAGGTTGGGGCTCCAGCATCTTCAGTTCTTACAAAAGTAGTATTTGTAATGCAAACTACTGTTTCTTCAACTCTGTGAAAAAATTTCTTTATATAGGTGCGTTGACACCTATATAAAGTCCACGAAAGGTCCGTTAATTTAAATAGTTGACGAATGTAAGAACTAATATTTTGCGAAACGCGAAGTTGGAAAAGTCAGCTCTAAGAAATGTACTTATGATATTTTATTTTAGATAAAAAATATGATCTAACTATGCGTTTTTAATTTTGTATTTTAACTTTATTATTTTTATATAGCACTTGCATTCTATTTAACTATTTTGAACAATTAAATAATAAAGTGGCATTCCTATAGTAATATTAAAAGGGAAAGTTATTCCAAGTGCCATTGGTATAAACAAACCTGGGTCGGCCTTGGGAGCGGCTAAACGCATGGCGGCTGGCACAGCGATGTATGATGCACTAGCTGCAAGTATGGCAAAGATAAAACGGTTGCCAATGTCATGAATGAAAAGACCGCTGAGTGCTGCTACTACACAACCATTTATCATTGGAACTATAATTGCAAATGCAGTTGCAAACCATCCATATTTTTTAAATGCTTTAAATCTTCTTGCGGTTACCATTCCCATTTCTAACAAAAAGATAGCTAGAAACCCTTTAAAAATATCTGTTGTAAATGGTTTGATTCCTTCAGCTTGTTTAGTATCGGCAATGAATCCAATAATTAGACTTCCGAGAATCAATAGTACGCTTCCATTGGTAAAGGAATGTTTTATTGTTTGCGTTAATTTTCCTACATTATGATTTTCCGTATCGAATTTCATCAATAAAATAACTCCCATAATAATTGCTGGAGATTCCATGAGTGCCATCACAGCTACCATGTGTCCACCATAAATAATTTTTTGCGCATCTAAAAATGAAACTGATGCAACAAACGTCACCGCACTTACTGAACCATAAGCAGCAGCTACAGCCCCAGCATCACTAATACTCATTTTACTTTTGAGAATAAAAAACGAGTAAAGCGGAATGATCGATGCTATTGCTAGGCCGAATAAAAGGGAGTAAACAATTTCGGTCGTAAAACCACTGTGCGATAGTTCTTGTCCGCCTTTAAAACCAATGGAAAAAAGCAAATAAAGAGCAATGAATTTGCTTGAGGAGGCTGGAATTTCAAGATCACTTTTTACCGTCACAGCAAAAACTCCTAAAACAAAAAATAATAATGTTGGGTTGGTGAGATTGGTAAGTAAAATGTGAAAGTCCATGGTATCTTTTATTTTAATGTTAGTAGAATTAATCGATGAAAATAACTTTTCCAGTAGTAATATCATAAAATGCTCCTACAATTTTTAATGCTCCTTGTTTTACTAGCTCATTCATCACCGGACTTTCTTTTAGAATATCTGCGATAGTTAGTGCTACATTTTTCTTGGAAGTTTCTGTCATCATTAAATCCATGTTTGAATTGTCGCCAGTTATTGCAGGTTTAATTTGTTGAACAAGTTGAGTAAGATTTCCTAAATCAGCATTATCAATTGCTCCTTTTACGGCGCCGCATTTATTATGTCCCATTACAACTATTAGTTTCGTTCCTTTTACTTTTGTTGCAAACTCCATACTTCCTAAAATATTTGGATCTTCAATGTTGCCTGCTACCCTAGCCACAAAAATGTTACCGATACCTTGGTCAAAAATTATTTCTGGCGGAATACGAGAATCTAAACATGAAAGAATGAGAGAGTGAGGATGCTGATCTGCTTTTGTTGCTTCAATTTCTTCTTTGTAGTTGATGTTAATTTGTTTCTCTTGAAGAAATCGTTGGTTACCATTTTTTAGTTCAGTAATCGCGTCGTCAGGTGTTTTAATTTCAACAGCCGTTTGAAATGCTTTAGGATTCTGCGCTAGACCTTGTGCTTGTATGCTAGAAGCTGAAAAAAAAGTTGCAATTACTATCACTGAAAGGAGTTTTATTTTTTTCATTTTTTTCTGATTGTTTTGTCGATGCCGCAAAGATGATTAGTATAATTCATAAGTTTTCATTTATATTTGTAATAATTACCATAAATATATTTTATGAATTATACAATCAATCAACTACGAATTTTTCTAAAAGTTACTCAAACACTAAGCATTACAAAGGCCGCAGAGGAATTACACTTAACACAACCTGCTGTTTCTATCCAACTCAAAAATTTTCAAGATCAGTTTGATATAGCACTAACTGAAATCGTTGGAAGGAAAATATTCATCACTGATTTCGGAAAAGAGATTGCCATTGCAGCAGAAAATATTTTGAATCAAGTTCATGCTATCAACTTCAAAACACTATCACACAAAGGTCAGTTGACTGGAAGATTGAAGTTCTCAATTGTATCTACTGGAAAATATGTGATGCCTTATTTTTTGACTGACTTTATAAACCAACATGAAGGTGTCGAATTACTACTTGATGTAACCAACAAATTTAAGGTTATTGAAAGTCTCGAAAAAAATGAGGTTGATTTTTCGTTGGTATCCGTTCTACCTGAGAATTTAAAAATTGAAAAAATTGAGTTAATGCAAAACAAATTGTATTTAATGAGTAATTCAAAACAAAAATTTAAAAACAAGCTCTACGATAAAACTATTTTTGAATCACTGCCATTGATTTATAGAGAGCAGGGATCCGGCACACGACAAACATTGGAGAAGTTTATGCAAAAGAATAATTTGCCAATAATAAAAAAAATGGAGCTCACCTCTAACGAAGCAGTAAAGCAAGCAGTAATTGCAGGATTAGGTTGTTCCATTATGCCTCTAATTGGAATAAAAAACGAACTACAAAATGGTGAGCTACAAATAATTCACGTAAAGGGTTTTCCTATTAAATCTGTATGGAATTTAATTTGGCTGAAAGGAAAAAAACATTCTCCAGTTGCCTTGTCGTTTTTGAATTATGTAAAAAAGGAAAAGTCAAATATCATTAAAGATAAATTTGATTGGTTTGAAAAGTATTGATTAGAACTCTGAATTAACGTTACAATACTTTCTTGATTATTAACAATATTAATTATTAAAAATAAATATTTATTGGCTCTGATTTTAATCTTTGATGTAAAAGCATTCATTAACTAATTTTTATTCTCAATTATTCACCTAATGTATATTCCAAATATTTCTATTGCAAATTTTATTTCTCTAATTAAAGTAAGAATTAAATAAAAAGCGAAATGTAACTTCTTGCAAAGAGAGAATTATCAAGCGATGATTTCTTTTGATTAGTTATGCTATTTACAATTTCAATTATGATATTAACTTTGCTTCTAAAGACGTTCATCTTTTTTTAAATTCAATTACGCTTATTAAAGTTATTTCTAAACAGCTCTATTAATTTCAGCATCTATAAAACCTAAAACATATATTAAATTTCAAGGTAATTTCTTTTTCAAAAACTCATTGTCCAGCATCCTTCAAAATAATTCTAATTCTAAAAAAGTTGGGAAAAGGAAAAAATTCTTATCATAAAAAAATTATAATTTGCCATCTGCTCAAGCAAAATCATATACCCAAAAAATGCATCTGCGCAAGCAAAACCAATGCTCCAAAAATTCACCATCCGCACAAGCAAAACAAGCCATCCAACATTCCTTCTTGAAACCGCTAAACTTTCCTCCCAATATTTTGTTCAGTATTCATCATCACATAATAAGAGTAGAAATTAGACGTTTCGCCTCTTAATTCTTACCTTCGCACCACAATAAGTTATGCCCATGCAGCAGGTCCAAGCCGGTCCATTGTTAGATAAAATTGATATCCCCTCCGATCTGCGTAAGTTGAATCAGAGTCAACTAGTACAAGTTTGTAATGAACTTCGTCAGTATATCATTGATATCGTATCCGTTAACGGCGGGCATTTTGGCGCTAGCTTAGGCGTAGTAGAACTTACCGTAGCCCTTCATTATGCCTTCAACACTCCTACCGATCAGCTCGTTTGGGATGTAGGTCATCAAGCGTACGGACATAAAATTTTAACGGGTCGTCGAAACGTTTTTCATACTAATAGAATTTATGAGGGAATTTCAGGCTTCCCAAAACGTTCCGAAAGTCCTTATGATACGTTTGGCGTTGGGCACTCTTCCACGTCTATCTCAGCGGCTTTAGGGATGGCTGTTGCTTCTCGTTTGAAAAAAGATAAAAAGCGTCAGCACATTGCGATTATTGGCGATGGTGCGATGACAGCAGGATTGGCGTTCGAAGGACTTAATCACGCAGGAGTAGAAGACTCTAATCTCATCGTGATTCTCAACGATAATTGCATGAGTATCGATCCTAACGTGGGTGCTCTTAAAGAATATTTAACCGACATCACTACATCACAATCGTACAATAAAGTTAAAGATGAAGTGTGGAAATTATTAGGCGTCATTTCTAAATTCGGACCCAACGCTCAAGCCATTGCACAAAAAGTTGAAGGCGCTGTAAAAAGTGCATTGCTAAAACAAAGCAATATGTTTGAGTCGTTAAGCTTTCGTTACTTCGGTCCAATCGATGGTCATGATGTAAACCACATGGTGAAAGTGTTGAACGATCTTAAAAAAATTCCTGGTCCAAAAATTTTGCATTGCTTAACAGTAAAAGGAAAAGGTTTTGAGTTAGCAGAGAAAGATCAAACGAAGTGGCATTCACCAGGATTGTTCGATAAAATTACTGGAGAAATTTTTAAGCCTGTTATCGAAAAACCGCAGCCTCCAAAATATCAAGATGTATTCGGACATACCATTGTTGAGTTAGCAGAAATGAATAATCGTATCGTTGGTATTACTCCTGCGATGCCTTCGGGATGTTCGCTCAATATTATGATGAAAGCAATTCCCGATCGTGCATTCGATGTCGGAATTGCAGAGCAACATGCAGTAACATTTTCAGCTGGTCTCGCTACGCAAGGAATGATTCCATATTGCAATATTTATTCTTCATTCATGCAGCGTGCGTATGATCAAGTGGTGCATGATGTTGCATTACAAAATTTGAATGTTGTATTTTGTTTAGATCGTGGTGGATTAGCTGGTGCTGATGGAGCAACGCATCATGGTGCTTTTGATTATGCATTTTTTCGTTGCATCCCGAACATGATTGTCTCCGCACCCATGAACGAACAAGAGCTGCGTAATTTAATGTACACTGCGCAACATCCTAACATGGGACCGTTTTCTATTCGTTATCCTCGAGGTAATGGTGTGATGGTTGATTGGAGAAAACCATTTCAGGCGATTCCAGTTGGCACAGGAAGAAAAGT
>JAYVOC010000091.1:0-5837 GCA_043758125.1 Bacteroidota bacterium
AAGGATGGATGATTTGCGATACATGAGCCAAGCATAAAAGGCTCCGACGATAAGGCACAGTATACTGAACCAGAAAGGTAATTCTGTTATTAGTGAAAATCCCACGTTATGATTTAAGCGACAAAAATAGGAGAAAGAGATTAGAGATAGCAAATATTTTAAAAGCTATTCGAAGGTTAATGAACAAGCTATATTTGCAAAATGTTCATTAGCGCAAAAGGTTTACATAAGTCTTATGATCATCTTCAGGTTTTGAAGGGGATAAGTCTGGAAATTAAGAAGGCAGAAGTGGTTAGTATTGTAGGAGCCTCGGGAGCTGGAAAAAGCACTTTGCTTCATCTTTTGGGAACACTCGACAAGCCCGATCAAGGATCGATTTCTATCAATGGACAAGAAATACAGTCGTTAAATGGGAAGAAGCTCTCTGCATTTAGAAACAAACATATTGGATTCATCTTTCAATTTCATCATCTTCTGCCAGAATTTACTGCTATTGAGAATGTGAGTTTGCCCGCTTTAATTGGTGGTGCCGAAAAAAATATTGCCGAACAACGAGCTACTGAACTCCTCATAAAATTAGGATTACAAGATCGTTTGGAACATAAGCCAAGTGAACTTTCGGGAGGCGAACAACAACGCGTTGCGATTGCCCGAGCATTGATAAATAATCCAGATTTAATTTTAGCCGATGAGCCTTCAGGGAATTTAGATACTAAAAACGCGAAGGAATTGCATGAGTTATTCTTTAAACTTCGTGAAGATTTTCAACAAACTTTTGTGATCGTTACGCATAATCCTGAGTTAGCAGATATGGCGGATAGGAAGTTGGTGATGAAAGACGGGGTGATAATTTATAATTAATAATTCACAATTTATAATGGTAACTATATACGTGTTGCAGCAGAATTGTAAAAAGGTTTTTAGAAATAGAAGCCGTATTTATCATCAGAATAAAACTAGTCCCAAAATGGGAAACTTAAATATTTATTAAAAACCTTTCCTTATCAAAATTCGTTACAGTAACTTTGTAATTACATTTATACTATCAAATTAATATTTTAAATCTTAATAAAATGAAATCGCTAGATGTTTCCAATCTTATACTTGCGTGTTTTGATTATAAGGGAGATTTAATTACAAATAAAAAACTTCAAAAGTTACTTTATTATACGGAAGCATGGGGGCAAGTTTATGGAATGCCTTTTTTTGATGAGCCTATCGAAGCATGGGTTCATGGTCCAGTAATTCCTAATGTTTATTCAGAATTTAAAAAATTTGGCTATTCTCCTATTGTTAGTCAATATGAAAAAAATGAAACCTCATCTACAAAAATTGCTTTATTACAAAAATCTATTGGAATTAATATAGATCAATATGACTTACTAAAATCTGTTTTACAAAACTATGGATCACTTTCTTCTTATCAGTTAGAAACATTAAGTCATTCTGAAGACCCTTGGCGTTTAACAAGAGGTGAAATTGATTCGTTCGCCCACAGCACCAGAGAAATAGATCGTGCTTTAATGAAGTCTTATTATTCTAGCCTTTTAAATGAGTAAATATCAAATAGCTAGTCCTTTAAAGTCGTTACAAAATATTAATGGTTACGACAAGTATTCTTTTGGCAAAACATTTAACAAGATAAACGAAATCAAAAGCAAAAAACCTGTATTTGCTTTTGATTTTATTTCTATAAAAGCTACTAATTTTTGTTTTGACTCTAGGTTTTCTGCATTAAAAGATTATCATAAGTTATTCAAAAGCTTGAAAGAAATTTCAGTGTTGTCGTATGATGAAATATCTAAAAACGATGCTTTGCATTTTCACGAAGTTGATTTTAAAGATACTACAATATCGCAAACAGATTTTATTAAATGTATTGTTTTAGATGCTCAAAAAGTAGATCACGACCATTGTCCGACTGTTTATCAGTTTAAAGCATTTCAAGAAGCAAGGATTCTCGGTTTTATATCAGACAATGTTTTTTATATGGTATATTTTGATAGAAATCATAACGCATACAAAAGAAAATAAATATCATATTCCACCTTTTTTTATTTTATATTTGCTGCAACTGGTATATAGTTGCCTTTATAATTCACAATTTATAATTCACAATTAGTGATTAATAATTTATAATTCAAATATCAATCTAAAATCTCTTCGTTAAGAAGTAGTCTTGAAGAATTTTTCATCGAAATTGATGAGGTAAAGGTGTTCGCGTGCACGGGTGAAAGCAGTATAAAGCCATCTTAAATGTTCAACGCCTAACATTTCCTCGGTAAGGTATCCTTGATCAACAAAAACTACAGGCCATTGTCCGCCTTGTGCCTTGTGACACGTAACTGCATAGGAAAATTTAACTTGAAGCGCAGTATAATATGGATCCTTTCTTATCAAGGCATTTCTCCTGCGACGATCAGGTTCTTCGCGTTCATAAAATTCCTGCACTGCATTGTATAAAGATTTATTCTCCGCCGAAGTTAATGCTGGTGACTCAGAGCTAAGTGTATTCATCAACAAATTTGCTTCGAAGTCGGGTTCGTTGGGATAGTCAGGAAGGCGAAGCGATACCTGTGCAAATCGAAACCCGAAGCGCTCTTCAAAGCGAATAATTTTTTTTATTTCCACCACATCACCATTGGCAATAAATCCACCTTTATGATCATCGGGCAACCAATTGTAATTATTTTTTACCACCATCACACTATCGCCGGCATTCAACTCTTCTTCAATCCATAGTTGCTGAAAACGAATCATGCGATTGTATTGTATCGCCGATTTATTCGAGCGCGTGATCACCAAAACATTTTCCTTTCCATACGAGCTATAAAGCGATGAAAGCAACTCCGACATCTCCATTGCATCTACTCTTTTTACATCATCAAACCCTTCCGTTTTAAGAATTGGTTCTTTCGCTTCTCGCTTGATGAGTACACGTAAAGCCGTAGCATTTTTTAAAATTCCCGAATCATGCTCCTGACGAACAACTTCGGTGAGTTCTACTTCGGTAACTTCTCTGCGAAAGCGATAGCGTAAATGATTTGCATCCAATGCCGGACTATGATCAAAATGAACCGGAGGCAACTGAGCCGTATCACCAACAAGCATCAAGCGGCATTGATTTCCGCTGTAAACATAATTGATCAAATCCGTAAGGAGATTCACCCCTGGAAACGGACTCGTATCATCGTCAATAGCAGCATCAGGAATCATGGATGCCTCATCGACAATAAAAAGCGTTTTTTGATGACGATTTTCATTCAGCTGAAGCCACATTTTTCCATCCGACGACATAGCAGGTTTGTAGAGATGCTTATGGATGGTGTACGCCATCTTACCAGTATAATTGCTCAAAACCTTGGCAGCTCTACCAGTTGGAGCGAGTAAAACAACCTTCTGAAAAGCCTTCACCATCGCCGACATTAGCGTAGTTTTTCCAGTACCAGCATAACCTCGCAAAACGAAAATCCCCTCTGGAGAGACTTCCGAAAAGCGACTAAAACTATTTATAAATTGAAGTTGTCCAGATGTTGGATTTACGGATAAAGAAGCCAGCAATTTCTCTCTGACGCGCTCACTCATCCCAACTGGTTTACTCGTCATGCTTAAGAAGAATATTTCGAATCTAAATTTTAATATTATTGAAAATACAAAGTTAATCTAAAAGGAAAGCAGCCCCGAAATACCTATTTTTGCCCACTCATGGAAGGAACGGTGTTACAAGTTACGCAAAAGTATCAGTTGGTTGATGAATCTTTCAGCCAGGGAATGGTTGATCGTGCAATTTTATTAGCCATTCTGGATGAGGAGCGATTCTGCTATTGCATTTTGGATGCAGCTCGTCAGAAGATGGTTGTTTTGAAAGATTACCGAATTATTCCGAAAGCCAAAGAAGGTCTTGCCACTAATTTTATAGAGCAAGTACTTGAACAGGATGAGACTTTATCGTCATTAAATGCGGATAAAATAATTTTTTCAGTGCATACAAATTGTAGTGCAATGGTTCCATCGCCACTTTTTAGCAAGAGCCAAGCGAAAGATATTTTATCATTAACCTGTCAACTGCAAAGTGATTCGCGTGTTTATGATGACCTTATTAAATTAGCTGATGCGCATCATATTTATGCCGTTCCAGAAAACTTTTTGAAGGAGACTGGAACACATTTTAAAGAACTTAATTTGTTTAATGCAAATACAGCATTTATTGAAAGCCAGTTGATGTTGAACAAACATCGGGAAGAAGCAATCGTTGCAGTGAATGTTCGAAGTGGAAGTTTTGATGTTGTTATAACACAAGGATCGGAATTATTATTCAGCAATATTTTCAATTACGAAACAAGTGAAGATTTTATATATTATTTGTTATTTACATTAGAGCAATTAGAATTAAATCCTGACATCACTTCAGTACGTTTTTATGGTGACATAGATAAATTATCATCGGCGTGGATGGTCAGTAAAAAATATATTCGCAATGTGAGTTTTGGAGAATGGCCAGAAGGCATTGAATTCTCTTACGGCTTTCAACGAATTGCGGCACATCAATACTTCGTACTCTTTAGCCAACATCTGTGCGTATCATAAGCGGAAATTTTAGAGGAAAACAAATTAAGGCGCCGGTAAATCTTCCCGTTCGTCCAACTACTGATTTTGCAAAAACAGGATTGTTTAACATGCTGAACTCTAGGTTTCGTATGATGACATTAAAAGTTTTGGATTTGTATGCGGGAACAGGAAGTTTATCCTACGAATTTTTTTCACGTGGAAGTATGAGTGTTACTGCTGTTGATCATGATGCAGGTTGTGTAAAATTTATCCGACAAACATTTGAGATGTTGAAAGCTCCATCTGGAGTTAGTGCAGTTTTATCAGAAGTAAATTCCTATTTAGAAAGAACATCTTCGCAATTCGACATCATCATTGCTGATCCTCCATTTGCAATAACTCCTGCAGAAGAATTAGTAACTATCATTTTTGAAAAAGATTTGTTAACAGACAAAGGGATATTTATTTTAGAGCATAAGTCGACGGAAGTGTATGATGCATTGCCTCATTTTTTAGAGAAAAGAAAATACGGTAATGTAACATTTACATTCTTCAAAAAAATAGGATAATATAAAAAATAACTATGGCACGCATTGCACTCTTTCCAGGAAGTTTCGATCCAATAACCATCGGACATGTTGATGTGATCACGCGATCGTTGGATTTATTTGACAAAGTAATTGTTGGTGTTGGTCATAACATCTCAAAAAATTATATGTTTCCTTTACAAGATCGAATGCAGTGGATCAAAGATTCTTTTGATGAATTACCACAAGTAGAAGTTGTTTCTTACACTGGATTAACAATCAACTTTTGTAAAGAAATTAATGCACGATTTATTTTAAGAGGTTTAAGAAGTTCTGCTGATTTTGAATTTGAACGGTCGATTGCTCAGATGAACAATTATTTGGAAAGCTCCATTGAAACGATTTTTATTTTATCAGCACCAGAATATACTCCAGTATCATCAACCATTGTTCGTGATATTATTCGTAATGGTGGAAATGCACAAGCTTTTGTTGGAAGCGGTGTAAAGTTAAAGTAATCAATTTTTATTTCTTTTGTTGATATAATAATTCATCAAGCTATCGATAGGTTGTTTTATGATATTTCCAACTTTAATATTCAGCTTTAATGCTTCTGCTTTTAACTCCTCTTGAAAAATAAATGCGATAGAGCCTACAAAATGTACGTTTTTATTTTTGTAATCTTCATAATGACAAACGTATAATTCAAAAAAATCACGCATGCCATTTTGTACTAAATTATTGATGTAAGCATGTTCTTTA
>JAYVOC010000092.1:0-12901 GCA_043758125.1 Bacteroidota bacterium
ACTACACCCTGACCATTGATATGAATTTTCACATCCTTGTTGTCCCAGTCAATAGTGTCTTTATCGTCTTCGTTTGAGTTAATATCAATATCTTTTCCATTAACACGAACGCGCGTATGCTTTTTCTCATTGGTTGATTCTTCTAAAATGCAACCGATACACTTTAATCCATTTTCCGTCATGGTCCATGTTTTATCAATCATATCTCCATCATAAGTATTCGTTACATTTTTGATATCATAAATTATATCATCCATTTCATGATTAAAGTGTACGCTCTTACCAACAGGAACTTTTAAAATAAGTTTAATTTTTTGATTTCTAAACTGCATCCCCTTTGCGATATTAAATCCTTTTCCAAATTTCAATACAGAATCTTCTTGCAATAAGTCATAATCAATGTTTCTTAAATTCGATTCTGCTTCTTTGCGATCTGCACCATTAGCCGAAATTATTTTTACAAGTTCGAATTTGTCACCATCAGCTCGCATCACATCCAAATTTACATTACTGATTTTAAATGTATCATCGTGATTAATGGTAGAGAAAATGTCACTAATATTTATATCATTATCGTTATCAAAGCTGTAGTTATTATTGCTCTCGTCCTTTATTAAATCCAGATAAAGTGTGTTGTTAGCAGGTTGTGCAAGTGGAATGTCTACACGTTGTTGTTCTCTTTTTCTGAAATTATTGGAAATCGATATTGCAAGCCAAACAGCTATTATCACACCGGCTGTCCAAAGAATTTTTGCAGAATAATTTAATACTCGATGCTCCGTTTTTAATTTGAATAGCGATCGCGCTAAATTATATATCAAAGCAATGATTGGAATTCCTAATACAAGTATCGTAGCAATAATCCCTAATGTTAATTGCCAATCGCTCAAGAAACTTTCTGTCATAAATACTGGCATGTGTGCATTACCAATAGCACCTGTTAATGCTAAGACACTAACAAAAAGTCCAATTAATAATACTGTAAATAATACCATCAAAAAGCCACCAATAATTTTTACAATAATTTTAATTCCGCCCATTAATATTTCGCCCAATGCCTCAATAAATTTTGATATTTTGCTAGTACTACGACTGAAATTAAGTTTCCCATTATTACCTTGTAATCGATTTTTAATATCATCAACTTCATCTTGAATAGTTTTTTTGATATTATCAATATTTACAGCTTGTCCTTTCATTTCTAATTTTTCAGCAGTTGTTTTTGCCTTAGGAATGATAATCATTAACAATATGTAAAGTAAAAATCCAGACCCATAAACGAAGAATGCAATGGCAAAAGCTAATCGCATCCAAATGGGATCAATACCGATATAATAACTTATACCACTACAAACGCCACCAACAACTTTTTCATCTGGATCACGATATAATCTCCGATGTGTATTAGATGAATTATTTTGATACGATTGATTATTATTCGTTGATGAGTTTGATTTATCATCGTCTGATTCGCCTGCTACTTGTTCTGGACGACCCATTGTGTCAATAACAAATTCAACATCTGCTTCGATCACAACTTGACGATTACTTCCAATTCGTTCAGTAAACATTTCAGCTATTCGCGATTCGATGTCTTGTATGATTTCATCTCTTCCATCTGAAGTAGTAAAATATCCACGTATGGCTTCAAGATATCTTTTTAATTTGTCGTAGGCTTGTTCTTCAATATGAAAGACCATTCCTCCAATATTTACGGTGACTGTCTTATTCATTGTGATTAGGATTAAGAGTTGTTGTATTAACAGCATTCACCAATTCTTGCCAGGTCGTGCTGAGTTCTTTTTGAAATTGTTCACCTAACGGTGTAAGTACATAATATTTACGCGGTGGTCCTGATAATGATTCTTTCCATGTGTAAGAGAGTAGACCTTGATTTTTGAGGCGTGTAAGTAATGGATATAAGGTACCTTCCACTACAATAAGCTTTGCTTCCTTCATTTTCGCAATGATATCAGAAGGATAAACTTCTCCTTTTGAAATGATACTAAGGATACAAAACTCTAACACCCCTTTCCTCATTTGTAATTGGGTGTTTTCTAGATTGCTCATTTTTTCGAGTTGTTTTAATAAAGGTGAATTTTGTTTTGCTAGCACTTACGCCATCCGTTGATTTTCATTATTCGAAATGTAGCTATCATTTGAATTATTCGATCAATTTTACCCCTACTTATTTTTTGACTTTGCAAACATAAGAATATTAAAAGGTACTATGCAATACATAGTACTAAATAAATATGTAATATATTGAAAATCAATTTTAAAAGTTTTATAATTTCTCAAAAAAGTATATTTTTTAAAGTAATTAAATATTTATGGGAACATTTTGACCTCATTGACATTCAGTTTTAAGACCAAATTAATGTCAAAATCTCAATTGAATTATCTTTTATTATATTTGACTTACAAACCATATATGCCCGCATCTGTTTTTCATTTTAAACGATTTACTATCCTTCAGGATAAGTGTGCAATGAAAGTAGGCACTGATGGAGTTTTACTTGGTGCATGGATAAGTTTAGAAAAAGCGGAGCACATTTTAGACATAGGCACTGGTACAGGTTTAATTGCATTGATGATGGCCCAGAAATACGATGCACAGATCGATGCGATTGATATCGACAATGATGCTTTCATGCAAGCTTTGGTAAATGTAAATACTTCTCCTTGGTCAAATCGCTTGAGGGTAATTCACGCATCTCTTCAAGATTTTCAACCACATAGTAAGTTTGATCTCATCGTTAGTAACCCTCCATATTTTATTGATTCATTTGCTCCTTCTGACGAAGCAAGAAATAGAGCGCGACAAGCTTCTGCGTCTTTATCATATGAAGAATTATTGCAAGGAATTATTCGTTTACTTACGTCTTCAGGAAAGTTTTGTGTGATCTTGCCTTCAAAAGAAGGAGTAATCTTCAGAGAAAAAGCAGAACAAGATGGATTGTTTTGTAATCGGATAACTCACGTGCATACTATCATCGGAAAACCAGCAAAACGTGTACTGATGGAGTTCAGTAGAATTGACGAAGTATTAAAAGAGAATGATATTATTTTACGTGAATCCGACACTACTTTTACTGAAGCTTACAAAGAATTAACAAAGGAGTTTTATCCTGCGTTTTAAATTAGTATTAAATATTGATTTCCATTTTTGGAAATTAATTTCTCAACTAATATTTTTTTCCGTTTCCACAAATCGAATTCCCATGTTCGTTAATTCTTTTAATATTGGATTGTAAATTTCTTCTAAAACAGGAATATGAATACCACTTAATTTGATCGTGCCATTAAGGATTAATCGAGAAGCAATTCCAAGAGGCAAGCCAACGGTTTTTGCCATCGCAGTTTGTACATTATCATCACCATTTACAACTAATGATGAGGATAAAATTTTTGCTTGTCCATCAATAGAAAATTCAAATTGATGTTGCATTAGAATCATGTCTTTATCGTTTTCTTTTAAAACCCATTTTTGCTCAAGTAAATGTTGAAGTATTTGTGCAGGAGTAGCTTTTTTTAATCCTATTTTTTTGTCATCTAATATTCCCGTAAATCGAATTTTTTCCATTGCTGGACCATCAGGATCAATATTGCATAATCGAGATATTCTTTCTTCTAAAGTGGCACCAAAAACAGAAGCAGGAATAAACGCTTCAACAAACTGTGAGTAAGTTAAATTTTCTAAATCTGCAATATCAAATGTGTCATCTGTAATGCCAAGTGTAACAAAAACTTGCCAAGCACTGCAATAACCTTCGTTTCTTAATGTGCCACGAATTAATGTTGGAATATTTTCTATTCCGTAATGTCTTCTATATGCTAAAGAATCACGATTTGCATATCCATCGTATTTGCCATATCCATCAATTTCAATTCGTGTTATTTCGCTAAATAATCTGTTGTATGGAATGTAACGATACTTTCCATTCATAATATAACTTGCTGTGCTTTGTCCTGCAACAATTACATTGCGTGGATTCCAAGTAAATTTATAACCCCATGGATTATCATTTGATTCAGGAGTAATTAATCCTCCTGTATAAGATTTGAATGATTTTATTTCTGCACCTTGTTGTTTTAAACGATGAATAATTTCAACTGCTGACATATGATCAATGCCGGGATCCAATCCACATTCATTCAAGAAAAGTAATCCTAGCTTTTTTGCATCTTCATCCATTGCCAGTAATTCAGGAGAAACGTAACTAGCTGTCACGAGATTTTTCTTAAATTTCAAACAATCTGTAGCCGCTAAAATATGAAGCGTAGGAGGGAGAAGAGAAATGATGATATCAGCTTCACCAATTTCCTTTTCACGTTGTTCTGTATTTCCAACATCAAAGCTAAATGGCTGTGCTTTAGGATGATTACCTGTTTTGTCCTTTGCAGATTCAAGAGATCGATCTCCAACCCTTAAAATATAATTATCAGCACTAGCGTTTTCAAGTAAATATTTGATCAAAGCTCCTGATGACCTTCCTGCTCCAAGTAATAGTATCTTTTTCATGTAATTCGTTTGCAAAAATAGATAAGATCATCCTGAATTAGCGAATAATAATAAATGAAAGGAAGTATTACTTTTGTAAATGTTAATGTTAAACTCTGAAAAGGCAAAATTTATAACTCCCAAATATCTCATTTTAATGAAAAAAATATTGCTCATAATCATCACATCTTTCTGTTCTTGTCAAATTTGGGCGCAAACAGCAAATGCGGTACTGTTTACTGAAAATGGCGAAAAATTTACTGCAATTTTAAATGGTATTCGGCAAAATGATCGATCTGAAACAAATGTAAAAATTACTGGATTAAATGCAGAATATTATAAACTGAAAGTGATTTTTGATAATAAAGCCTTCGGAGAAAGGAATTTTAATCTCGCAGTTCAGATTGGAAATGAATCAACATATTCAATCAGAAAAAATTCGAAAGGAGAATATGTTTTACGTTTTGTAAGTGTAGTACCTATTGCAGATGCTCCTGCCACTTCTGCTACACAAATCGAAAGTGAATATACGAATAAACAATACGAAGAGCCTTTAATTTCTGGAACTGTTACACATAAAACTACAACAACTACTATTGTAAAGGGGAGTCAAACAAATCCTGATGATATTAATTTTAATATGGGAGTCAATGTTGGTGAAAAGGAAGGAAATGTTAATATAAATATGTCAGGTATTGATGACTCAAATTCAAGTTCAACAACTACTACAACTCAAACTACAACAACTACTACAAGTACAAATAACATTCATCCACATGAACAGCCCGTTCCACCTCCACCAGCTTATTTGCCTGGATATAATGGTCCTTACGGTTGTCCAGTTCCATTATCGCAAAATGATTTTAATGAATTAAAGCAAACAATAAAAACTAAAAGTTTTGAAGACACAAAAATGACGATTGCAAAACAAGTAGTATTGAAACAATGTTTGTTTGTATCTCAAGTAAAAGAAATAATGCAATTGTTTTCTTTCGAAGAATCAAAACTTGAGTTTGCTAAATATTCTTATGATCATACGTATGATTTAGGAAATTATTTTAAGGTAAATAATGTATTTACATTCGAATCTTCGATCGATGATCTAAATGAATATATTCAATCAAAATAATTATTTTGTTTAAAAAACCATAAATTACTTTCGTCAATCAAGGAGTAAGCTATTATCTTTAAAAACAATTATTAATTTTAGGATTATTTACAAAATGAAAACTTCTACTATAATTAAATTCGCATCTTTTTTCGCAATCATTTCTGTTGCATTTGGGGCTTTCGGAGCCCATGCTTTGAGAGAAAAAATTGATATAAGATCGCTCGAAGTTTGGGAAACTGCAACCCGTTATCAATTTTACCATGTGTTTGCTCTTTTTATTGTCGCTTTTTTAAAGATGAAATCCGATGCTAAAATTTTAAATACTTCAGCGCGATTCTTCATATATGGGATTTTGTTATTTTCAGGATCTCTTTATCTTCTAGCAACAAAAACATTATCTACAATTGATTTATCTTGGGCAGGACCATTTACACCGATAGGAGGTTTGTGTTTTATAATTGGCTGGATTTTATTGATCATTTTTTCATTTAAAATGGATAGTGATTTGAAAGGCATAAATAGTTAAATTTACAAAATGAAATTCTTTCTATTCTCAATCGCATTTATTGGAATTATTTCCTGTAAACCCGCTAAGGAGGTCTCCACCGAGAATGCACCTCCATCTTCCAGTTCAATGGAATCAACTTCTTCGGAAAGTAGTTCTAGTTCGCAACAGCCTGTGAAAACATCCCCTTCTCAAAGTTTAGATGAAATAAAGAAATCATTGCCTGATACTATCCGATTATCCATTTCTTTAATCAGTATCGGTGAGGGAACAGATCCAGAAGGACTAAATATTTTAACTTCAACAATAGAAACATTTTCAAGGAAAACAGGTAAAAATCCCAATTATATAACAATTCCTTGGGGAAGAGAGGGTGAGGTTGAATACTATTTCAATTTAAATGAGTTAAATCAAATCGAACAACAAAATTTTATAAGTAATTTAAATTCAGCATTTAAAGAGCATAAATTAGTGCTTATTTCTGAAAATATTAAAAACCGCTTTAAAAGGTAAAAATATAGGTTGACTGAAGCCTATATTTTACGTTTCTTTGCAAAAATTAGCTAATCTTATGAATGAATATGGAATAAAAAACCCTAATGCTTCTCTTGCTGATTTAGGGTTAAAAAATCTTTCAGCCGCTTATTGGAACTTAAGTCCAGCGGAATTAGTTGAAGAAACTATTTTACTAGGTCAGGGTGAATTAACTGATTCCGGAGCTTTAGCAATAGATACTGGTGAGTTTACTGGTCGTTCGCCAAAAGATAAATTTACTGTTGTTGATGCTGAAACCGAAAATACTGTTTGGTGGGGTGATGTCAATATTAAATTTGATTCCACAAAGTTTGAAAATTTATACAAACGGATGGCTGCATATTTAATTGGTCGTGAAGTTTATGTTAGAGATAGTTATGCTTGTGCAGATCCTCATTTCCGATTAAATGTTCGTTTAGTTTCTGAATTTCCTTGGCAGAATCTTTTCGTAAATAATTTATTCCTTCGTCCAACAAGAGAAGAAATAGAAAATATGGAACCTGATTGGGTGATTGTAAATGCACCAGGTTTTTTTGCAGATCCAGCTATTGATGGAACTCGGCAACATAATTTTGCCGCAATAGATTTCACTAGGAAAATGATTCTTATAGGTGGCACCGGATATACTGGCGAAATCAAAAAAGGAATATTTACTGTACTAAATTACGTTCTTCCTCAACACAAAGGAGTTTTAAGTATGCATTGCTCTGCCAATATTGGTAAAGATGGTGATACAGCATTATTTTTTGGATTATCTGGAACAGGAAAAACTACTTTAAGTGCTGATCCTAACCGAGGTTTAATTGGCGATGATGAACACGGATGGAGTGATGATTCAGTTTTTAATTTCGAAGGGGGATGTTACGCGAAATGTGTGAATCTTAGCAAAGAAAAAGAACCTCAAATTTTTAATGCAATTCGCTTCGGAGCTTTATTAGAAAACACAGAATTTTATCCTGATACAACAATTACTGATTATGATAATATCAGCAAAACAGAAAATACACGTGTAGCATATCCAATTAATTTCATTGATAATGCCGTTGAACCTTCTGTAGCGGCAATTCCGAAAAATATTTTCTTCCTTACCTGTGATGCATTTGGTGTATTACCCCCAATAAGTAGATTGGATAATGCACAGGCGATGTATCATTTCATTTCTGGTTATACTGCAAAAGTTGCAGGAACTGAAATGGGAATCACCGAGCCAACAACTACCTTTTCAGCTTGCTTCGGAAAAGTTTTTCTTCCATTACATCCTACAAAATATGCTGAGTTACTTGGAAAAAAATTAAAGGAGAATCCTGAGATTAAAGTTTGGTTAATAAACACTGGTTGGACTGGTGGTGTATATGGCGTAGGATCCAGAATGAAATTAAGTTTTACACGTTCAATGATAACGGCAGCCTTAAATGGCGATTTAAATAAGGTTGAATTTGAAGAGTTACCAATCTTTAAATTGCGTGTTCCAAAATCTTGTCCAGACGTTCCTTCTGAAATATTAAATCCACGATTAACATGGTCCGACAAAGCAGCGTATGATGCAAAAGCATTAGATCTTGCCTTGAAGTTTGTGAAAAATTTCGCACAATACGCTGATGGTGCATCTGAAGAAATTTTATCTGCCGCTCCTTCTGTTCCTGAGATAGCTTAATTTAATTATCCATAAAATAATGGTGTAAGAACGTATTTCGTTTTTGCACCTTTATCATTTTATATCCTTCTATGCAGTTATTCTATTGTCCAGAAATTATTAATGATATTGTCGTTCTTCCTATCGACGAAGCGCATCATATTTTTCATGTATTACGATCAAAATCTGGCGATACTATTCAATTAACAAATGGAAAGGGAAGTTTATATACTGCAAAACTTTTAGAAATTTCAAAGAAAACTGTAACAGCAGAAATTATTGATGAAATAAAATCTGAACCACGGAAAAATACTTTGCACATCGCTATTGCGCCAACAAAAAATATTGATCGCTTAGAATGGTTTCTTGAAAAGGCAACCGAAATTGGCATTGAACAAATTACACCATTACTTTGTCAACGTTCGGAAAGAAAAGAAGTAAAACAAGAAAGATTAGAAAAGGTAATTATTTCCGCAGCAAAGCAATCACGCAAATCATACTTTCCAATTTTGAATCCTATGATAAGTTTCGAAAAACTCATCATGTTAAACTTCAACGAAACAAAACTAATAGCCCATTGCGAAGAGGGTGAAAAGAAGTCATTAAAAAATATATTTATTCAAGCGGTAAACGCACTAATATTAATTGGACCGGAAGGTGATTTTGTAACGAAAGAGATTGAATTAGCAATGGCTAATGGGTTTTCTTCGCTTTCATTAGGCTTAAGCCGATTACGCACCGAAACTGCAGCATTACACGCATGCTCATCCTTTGCAATCTTTAATGGTGAATAATCTATGATTAGTTATTTTAAGAGGTAGTATCTCCTCACATATTTATTACATTTGTAAAATGAAACGAGTTGATAGCAAAAGGATATTTATTGCATTACCAATAATTTTTTTATTCCTAAGTTTCCAATCTCCAGAGCCATCTGTAAAGATTGCTTTATTGAAGTACAATGGAGGTGGCGATTGGTACGCAAATTTAGAAACGTCTTTAAGAAACCTTATTAGCTTTTGTAATCAAAATCTCAACACTACAATCGCTCCAGAACAAGCAATCGTTGAAGTTGGAAGTGCAGAATTGTTTAATTATCCATTTGTGCACATGACAGGACATGGCAATGTTGTTTTTAATGTTCAAGAAACACAAAACCTTCGTAATTATCTTATCGGTGGAGGATTTTTGCATATCTCAGATAATTATGGAATCGATAAGTTCATTCGTCCTCAAATGAAAAAAGTATTTCCAGAACTTGAATTTGTTGAATTGCCCTTTAACCATCCCATTTATCATCAGAAATTTGATTTCCCTAATGGCCTTCCAAAGATTCATGAACATGATGGAACTGCAGCACAAGGATTCGGATTAATATACAATGGCAGACTAGTTTGTTTTTACGACTATGAATGCGATTTAGGTGATGGATGGGAAGATTATGAAGTTCATAAGGATTCGCCAGAGATTCATCAAAAAGCTTTGAAGATGGGAGCGAATATCGTTGATTATGCATTTAAAAATTAAAATATATTTTTAAATTGACATGTTAAAACTCCGGAAATTAATTTCACTTTTCTTGTTGGCATTATGCCTTCAGTGGATTATTCCGCATGAACTTGTTCATTCATTTTGTGATCATACTGATACCATTGATCAACTAGATCAAACAGGATATCTTGCTGTTGGTCAACATCACGAACATTGCTTAATACTTGAGTTATCAGTTCCTCCAATGTTACAGTATGTAACTTTTGTTGAGTTTTTAAAAGTTACAAATTGTTATTACTACAAGAAATATGTAGCTCTTCCAATTGCTTTTGCGTTTCATGAAATATTTGAATGTAGAGGACCACCAAATTTATTAAGTTGATATTTTTAATTGTGAGCATCTGAAATATTTATTTCGGATGCTGTTATTTATTTTAATCACTTAATATTTTATTATGAAAAAATATATTTATTCATCAGTTATGATGTTGCTTTTATGTTTCGAATTAAAGGCTCAAGTTACTCTTACAGGTAAGGTAATAGACAAAAAAGATGGGCAGCCATTAATCGGAGCAGTTGTTTATATAGCTGATTTACGATCAGGAGCCGCTACTGATGTTAATGGTAATTATGAATTAAAAGGACTGCCTTCACGAAATTTTTTGGTTCAGGTTAAATTTATTGGATATTCTACCTTAAGTGAACAAGTTGATTTGTCAATAACAAAAAACAAAGATTTTATTCTAAACACTTCTGTTATCGAAACAAATGAAGTTGTAGTAACTGGAAGTGCATTTACAAGTAATAATACGCGTTCGAGTCTTTCTGTTGTGCCTTTAGATCGAAAAGAATTACAATCTGTTGGCGCCAATAATATTACTGATGCAATTGCACAAGTTCCAGGAGTTTCGGGCATTAGTACAGGAAGTGCAATTAGCAAACCTGTTATACGTGGCTTGGGTTATAATCGTATAGTAACTATCAACGAAGGTATCCGACAAGAAGGACAACAATGGGGCGATGAGCATGGTTTAGAGATAGACCAATTCTCTGCTGACAGAATTGAAGTATTAAAAGGACCTTCCAGTTTGATATATGGTTCGGATGCCTTGGGTGGAGTGATTAATATTCTTGAACCTATTCCCGCTCCACAAGGCGTTATTAGAGGTGAAGTGAATACTCAGTATGCAACCAATAATGGATTAGCTGCAAACTCATTAATGGCTGAAGGAAATTCAAATGGATTTATATGGAGAGCTCGTGGTACCTATAAAAATTCATCATCATATAAAGCACCTCTCGAAAGAATATATAATTCTGGCTTCAATGAAAAAGATGGTAACGTTTTATTGGGCATTAATCGTAGATGGGGATTTAGTCATTTGCATGCTAGTTGGTATGATGCAAATATTGGACTAGTACAAGGTGATCGTGATTCATCTACAAACCAGTTTATAAATAATGCGGGTGAAACAGTAAGTGATGCAGATGCAAATACAAGAAAGTTGGATTTGCCTAATCAAAATATTCAACATGTAAAAATCTCTTCTGTTAATAGCTTTTTTATTGGTAAAAGTAATTTAAGAATAACAACAGGTTGGCAGCAGAATGATCGTAAAGAATTTTCTTTTTCTAAAACGGAGCCAGGACTTTATTTTCGATTACATACTTTTACTTTAGATGCGAAATATTATTTACCTGAAGTTGAAGGAATTGAAACTGTAATTGGAGCAAGTACATTACAACAAAACAATTTGAATAAAGGAATTGAGTTTCTTGTTCCTAATTATTCATTGTCTGATTTTGGTGGATTCATTTCAGTAAAGAAAAATTTCGAGAAAGTAACTTTAAACGGCGGAGTAAGATATGATCAACGAGAAGTAAAGGGCGATGAGTTAAGTGATGCTGGAAATATTTTGTTTGATAAATTTAAATCAAACTTTTCTGCTGTATCTGGATCCATAGGAAGCACATGGCAATTAAATAAATTATTTAATTTAAAAGCCAATATCGGAAGAGGATTTCGTGCACCCAATATTTCGGAGTTATCGGCAAATGGAGTGCATGAAGGAACATTTAGATTTGAAATTGGAAATCCAAGTTTGCGTCCTGAAACATCACTTCAGTTTGATGCCGGAATAGGTTTTGAATCTGCAAGAGTTACTTTAGATTTTTCAGGTTATTATAATTTCATTGATAATTTTATTTACTACCGAAACATAAATAATGAACACATTTCAAAGGATGCAGTATCTTATCCCGTGTATCGATATACTCAGGGGAATTCATCATTAAGGGGATTTGAAGTATCTTCTGATATTCATTTGATTGATCAATTGCATTTCGAAAATTCAATAGCATATGTGTACGCTACGAATGATGAAACAAATAAGCCATTACCATTCATTCCGCCATTTCATTATAGAAGCAATTTGAATTATTCTTTCAAGGCTATACATGGTAAAAAATTTCGAGAGTCCCATGTTAAATTGATGCTTGATGTTTATTCAAAGCAAGATCGCATTGATGAATTCGAAACAGAAACAAATGGCGCTACTGTTTTAGGTGCATCCGCAAGCACTGATTTCCTTCTTGGTAAGCAGTGGGCGAATTTATTTCTTCTCTGCACAAATATTACTAATGAAAATTATTACGATCATTTAAGCAGATTAAAAGATGCTGGAATTCATGCAATGGGAAGAAATATTACCATTGGACTTACTGTTCCTTTTGGACTTAAATAAATTGTTTCAAATGTATGTTTGAGCTGCTTTTGATTTGTTTCAAGAGCAGCTTTTTAATTTGATATATTGGCGTAGTTTTTCTTATAACTATCTTCGTAAATATTCAATTATATGTTTGACGCTGAAACTAGATTTGTTATTCCAACTTATAGTGGATTGGAAGAGGTATTGGCTAAAGAAATTAGTCAACTAGGAGGGAGAGATGTTGAAATCAATTGGAAAGCTGTTTCTTGTACTGGAGATGTTGGTTTCATGTACAAAGCAAATTTCTGCCTGCGAACAGGCTTAATGGTTTTGCCTCTCCTTAAAATATTTCCAGTTTATGATGAGAAAGATTTATATGCTAATTTAGATTCAATCCAATGGGATAACTTTTTAA
>JAYVOC010000093.1:0-11198 GCA_043758125.1 Bacteroidota bacterium
TCTAAAATCGCATGTTTTTCATTAATAGTTTCATGAAGTTCATTTTTTACTTCATCTATAATTAAACCTAAGTTACATAACTCAAACTTTCGATCATTCGTGCTTATTCTCGAGAAGGTAAGTAAATCGTCAATAAGAGTCTGCATCCGTGCTGCTGCGGATTGCATACGTTGAAAATAATCTTTACCAGTTTCCGATAATTTTTCTTTTTCTAAAATACGAGAAGAAAAGGTTTGAATTTTGCGCAATGGTTCTTGTAAATCGTGACTAGAAATAAAAGTAAATGATTCGAGTTCTTGATTTTTTTGCAAAAGCAATTCATTAGCGTCACTTAATTCTTTTGTTCTTTGCTTTATTTTTTCTTCCAGAATATTAGATAAATCTTTTTGATCTTGTAGATTCTTATTTTTTGAATTAACTTGTTCGGTAATATCAATAACTATATTTAAAGAACCAACCCTTTCTCCTAGTAAATTATATTCTGGTTGTGGATTAACAATTACATTTAATCGAGAACTGTCGAGTCGTTCAATAATAATTTCTTTATTCATTATTGCAATATCTTTCTTTAACGATATGGCCATCGGACTTTCCTCCATTGGAATTTCTATACCTTCAGGAGTGTATATTTTGTAAGAGCCACACCATAATTCTAAGTTTAGCTCTGGCTTACGTCCCCATAATTTTGCAGCAGCATCATTGTAAAAAGTTATGCGTCCTTGTAAATCACAAGAATATACAGCAGCAGGTAAAGTCTTCACAAGATTTCTAAAATGATCATTGCTCTTATTTACAATATTCTCTAATTTTTTTTCTTCAGTAATATCTTGAATAGCGAGTAAAATTAATTTGTTCGACAGCTCATCTGTTTTAATTTCTTGAGCATTCAAACGCATTACTCTTTCTCCGATTGATTGAAAAGTATGAGAAACTTCGTAGTCTAATATTTTAGATTGCTCTGGAAGTATTTTTTCCAATAGAATTCTCAATGCTGGAATATCCCATTGTTTATTTCCTATATCGTAAATTAATTTGTGCTCCGTTTCTTTTTCATTAACTTGAAACATTTTATAAAATGCTTGGTTTGCTGATTTTATTTGTAGCTGATTATTTAACACAATTAATGGAGTATGAACAGTAGCAACAATTGCTTCTGAGTAATCGCGTGACTCCGTTATCAGTTCGTTTAAACTAATAATTTCATTATTTACAACTGTCAACTCTTCATTCGTGCTTTGTAATTCTTCTTTATTCGTTTCTAGCTCTTCATTTAAACTTTGAAGTTCTTCACTACCACTTAAAAGTTCTTCATTTGCACGTTGTAGTTCTTCATTAGCTGCTTCTTGTTCCTCCGTAATACTACGCATATCTTCACGAGCTAGATCTAATTCTCTTTCTAATTGTTGTATTCGCAAATCCTTTTCATCTTTATTGCTTTTAGAAGAATTAGATGTCTTATTAATCATCGACAAATGCTTATCTTTAGAGGAATAGCTATCGTGAAAGAGAATCAAATAATAAGGTTCAATGCTATTCGGTAGTGGTATTGCTTCAATCGAGATGTTGTGAAGTGAACCATCTACTTGAAGAGGAATATTTTCTTTTAAAACGGTTTTCTTTTCCTTCTTAACTTTATGTAAGATATTGCGCAATTCAAAAGATAAACCGTGTCTGGCCATTTGCAATAAATTATGGGTTGGTTTACCTGGAGATTGTTCTAAAAAATTGCCTGTTCCTCCACGAAAATGAACAATGTTCATTAACTCATTTACAACAACGCAAGCTGGGGTATATTTGCTGAGTAGAATCTCATCAGCAGACTTTTGAAAGTCGGTGCGAATATTTTCGATTTTGATAGTATTATTTTTGTAATTAATATTTTGTTCAACAGGTTGACTAGCTACTTGAATCAATCTGTTTGGCGTTTGTCTTCTAGAAAATAGCTTATCATTCTTAACTGCTAATGTAAAAAAATCTGGAACACCACTTGTTGTTTCTGACTTTCCTAGCAATAAAAATCCTTTAGGATTTAACGAATAATGAAATGTTGTAAGTGCCTTTTTTTGCAAATAGGGCTCCATATAAATTAAAACATTTCTACAACTTATTAAGTCAATTTTTCCAAATGGCGGGTCTTTTAAGAAATTGTGGTTTGCGAAAATGCACATATCTCTTACTTGCTTAATTAATTGAAAGCTTCCATTTATATTAATAAAAAATTCGCTTAATCGTTTCGGCGAAATTGATTCTACATCACTTTTTGAATAATTTCCGGTACGTGCTTTTGCAATGGCAGGATCACTTAAATCTGTTGCAAAAATTTGTACTCGTTGATTGTCTCCTAAAAATTCTTTTAAACAGATTGCAATTGAATACGCTTCTTCTCCTGTACTACATCCAGCTACCCAAACACGAATGGGTTCTCCTGCAGTTTTATTTTTTATTATCAAAGGGAAAATTGATTCGCATAAATTCTCAAAGGTTTTTGCATCACGAAAAAAACTTGTTACTGGTATTAATAAATCTTGATATAACAAATCCAATTCCTCTGTATTTTCATTTAGAAGTGTCATATATTCTTTAGTAACTCTTTTATTTTTTAATACTATTCTACGCAAAATTCTTCTACGAATAGTAGTTTGTTTGTAATAGGTGAAATCAGTTCTTTTACGAATTTGAATTAATGATATTATCTGTTTGAATACCTCTTCATCTTGTAACAGAATCCGTTGATCTTCGCTATTATTTCCAAATATTTTTTTAATTATTTCAATTATTTTTTGAGGAATTTGTTCCAGCGGCAAAATAAAATCCACTACTCCTGCTACCACTGCACTGAGAGGCATATTTTCGAAAGCGGCCGTCGATTCCTCTTGTGCAAATGTAATACCGCCATTATCTTTTATTGCCTTTAATCCTTTTGTTCCATCAGTCGCCGTTCCCGATAACACTACACCTATTGCATACGTTTGATGAATCTCTGCTATTGATTCAAAAAACAAATCAAGTGATAAATTGAGTTTGCTTGATCCTTTTTTCGAACGAGGTGTGAGTTTTAAAACACCATCACTTGCTACCAACATTTTATTACTTGGTATTACATAAATATGGTTTGGCTCTACTCTAATATCATTCGAAATTTCCAATACTGGTATCGTAGTAACCTTTTGAAGTATTTCAGGCAACATACTTTCATGATTAGGATCCAAATGTTGTACTAGGACAAAGGCCATCCCAGAATCATTAGGAATAGCATGGAGTAATTTTTTAAAAGCATCAAGACCACCAGCAGAAGCTCCAATTCCTACTACAGGAAAAAGATTCGTTGAATGGATTAATGGTGGTGTTTTTATCATGAGTTATTTGTTAATTTTTCTCTATGAACAAAATTTTCATTCACAAGAAGTGAAATATTTCCTTTAAGGGTAAGTGAAACAACTTCTTGAATTACTTTCTTTAATTCAGAAAACGCAGCAGGTTTCCTAACATAATAATTAGCTCCATTCTTGTATAAAAGATTCACCATATTTTGCTCATAAGAAGTTGAAAAAATAATTACAGGAAGTTGATCATATTTTTTAAGTTGCTTTATTTCAATTAAACATTCAAACCCATTTTTACGTGGCATGTTTAAGTCAAGAAATAGTATGTAAGGTAAAATTGTTGCATTATTTAATTCATACAATAATTGCACACCATCATAAACATTAAGTACCTCTGCGGATATAGATAAATCTTGAATTGCATCCTTAAAAAGCATGCAATCATCTTTATCGTTATCAGCAAATAATATATTAAGTATTCGCATGTTCAGTTGCTTGTAAGCATTTTATGCAAAGAATTACTTTAGGTGAAATTAATATTTTGTATTTGATTAACAAACAGAACTTGATTTTTAAATTTAAAAGAATCAATATAGCCTAAAAATTATGAATAACGAAATTTTTATTTTAGAAATTCAAATATTGTGAAAAGTTTCGATCGCTCAATTCGATAGGTAAAAGGTACACGAAGTGGCAAAAAAAGTGGTTATTTACAAATCTTTATTATTAATCTAAAATTGCTTACATAATCGGGAAAAAGCTTCCCCAGTTTCAATAATTTATAAAAGAAGCATAAACAAGTTAAGTAATTACGTTTATTAATTGGTAACTCGAGAAGAATCTAAGGAAAAGTATAAGGTTAAACTAACTTAAGCCATTCTCATTTATATACATTGGAATCTTCCTAGAATTACCCTTCAATAGCAAATTTTCGCGAATTGAATTAAATTCCTCTCTAAGCAATAGCATATTACAACTACTAGAATTTACTAATTCTCGATTTGATGAAGTTGAATAATGAGTCAAGATGGTATTCAATTGCGGTGACTTTTCTGAAAAGCAGATATAGAAATGTTCATCATAGTTCAATTGATTACACGCCGTTTGAACTGTAAGTTTAATTATTTTTGCTCGAATGCAATGAGGGTTAAGAGCAAAGAAATCATCTTTCAATAACGATTTAAAAACACTAGTTAATATCGTCTCAATTGCTTTTTCATCATTGGTAATTTTTATGATAATGCCATACATCATAGAGCAATATTCATCATAAATATTTTCTATATATTCTCTCTTAGTAAAAGGCATTTAATTATATATTAGATGAAGTGAACAATCTATTAATGATATTGTTTTGAAATTATTTAATGTTTGGTAACTTTCTCAATGAACGCGAATCACTTTCAACGTCGTATGGTGATTTTTTTTCTTCGTATTTCCATTTTGAATATAAATATTCATTTCGATCGCAAATGGAACAATTTCTTGAAGCATTAAATTCATAACGGTCACCATTTTCTTTTATCCAGTTAGAATAATCCTTATAGTGCCAGTTATGGCCAAAAACATTACATATCAATTCTGAGAATTTTTGTTTCAAATTAATTCGCGGTGGATTTTTCTTTGTTGATCCGTTATGGCTTAACATAGTTGCTAGTTTATCTGTCATCAATGTTGAATTTCTCCTGTTTTTTGTATTTTTTTCTTAGAAAATCTATTGAGCTAAATAGCCTCCATCAATATAAACTTCCAGCAATAAATACTATTTTGTTGGCGAACTTTTTCATAATTCTAACTAGTAGTAATTGATAATAAACGGAAGATGTTTTAACACCTTCCGTTATGGAATTTTATTAATTTGTCTATTTTGATTATCAAATTAATATATAAAAGAGTAAAAGTTTTAGAATAGTTAATTGAAAGATGTTGCCAATGAAATAATTTATTTTTCAGTTGAAAACGTAATATTTTCAGATGAATTAGATTCTGTTAATTTTTTTTGATGTATCAAATTCTGTTACTGTTTCTTCAACGTTTATTTCAGGAATTTTAGTTTTAGAGAATTCATCAGATGATTTTTCTTTTAATTCTTCATCAGACTTATCTTTATTAGCAGTAGGATTATTTGGATCAGTTTCTTTTTTAGAATACTCCTCTTGTGTTGTTTTTGTTGGCAACTCAATTTCGTTTTTGTGATTATTAGATTGTTCCATCGTTCTATAATTTTACTAATACAATGGATCGAAAAAAAATATGCCAAGACATTTCACCGAAGGTTAAGTGTGAAATTGAGAAAAGCGAATGTTTTTATGGAATTGTAATCCCCACTTTGGGCGAAGGGTTTCTAAAAACATATTCATTGTTATTCTAAATTCCCATTATATCTGATCTTTGTTTAATAGCTTGAAATCAACCGAAGCCCGAATCCCAATATATTTATGCTCATGAAGCAAATTCATTGTAATGAGCTAAAACCTGATGACGTTAATTTTTCATAGTATCGAATAAAACTCTCTCATACGTGGGTGTTTATTCCCCATATATTCTATAAAAACCTCTAAATTGCACTAAATTTACCCCAATATTAATTTGTAGGGTTATTGCTTAAGTACTTTACTATATCTAAATTAAAATGAGCCAAAAAATTCTTATCATAGAAGATGACCATGACATTTGCCAACTTTTAAAGCGTTTTTTAACGAAACACGGATTTACTGTACTGTTAGCATATAATGGAAAGCAAGGTATTGCAACTGCATTGGATGAAAAACTAGATCTAATATTATGTGATTTTAGATTAGGCGATTTAGATGGATTTGAAGTACTAAAAAGAGTAAAGGATGTAAATCCTGATTTGCCATTCATTATGATCACAGGTTACTCTGATATTCGAATGGCAGTAAATGTTATGAAACTTGGAGCATTAGATTATGTAACCAAACCATTATTTCCTGACGAAATTTTACTCACTATTCATAAAGCACTTAACAGTGATAATGTGGAGAGTAAGGAGAGTTCAACAAAGATTAAAAAAAGCAGTATCAAAGAGCAATATACTTTTGGAAATAGCGCACAGTCGAAATCACTCGTTAACCAAATTGAATTAGTAGCTCCTACAAATTATAGTGTAATAATATATGGTGAAAGTGGTGCTGGAAAAGAAGCGGTAGCGCAAACAATTCACATGAAAAGCCCTCGAGCAAATCAACCATTTATTGCTATGGATTGTGGTGCGATTTCTAAGGAACTCGCAGGAAGTGAATTATTCGGACATGAAAAGGGTTCGTTCACTGGTGCATTAAATACTAAAATTGGGCATTTTGAATTAGCTAATGGCGGCACACTTTTTCTTGATGAAGTATCAAATCTCCCATACGAAGTACAATCATCATTACTACGTGTTGTGCAGGAGCGAAAAGTGAAACGAATTGGTGGTACAAAAGAAATTGGTTTAGATGTAAGAATTATAATTGCAAGTAATGAGAACTTAGCTGATGCGTATAAAAAAGGAAAATTTAGAGAAGATCTTTTTCATCGCTTTAATGAATTTAGTTTAGATGTACCACCTCTCCGTGAAAGAGAAGAAGATATTATGACATATGCGTATTTATTTCTAAAAAGTGCAAACCAAGAATTAAATAGAAACATTACAGAATTTGAGGACGAGGTTATAGAAATCTTTAAAAAATATCCTTGGTATGGTAACCTTCGGGAATTAAAGAATGTAATTAAACGTTCGGCATTACTATCAGAAGGAAATAAAATTCAGGTAAAAGCATTGCCTTTCGAAATAGCGAATTTCAGTAAACTGCAGTTTCCCGAAAGCAATAATGAGATAGTGACAGAATCTATAATTCATCCTGCAATTGCGCAAGCCCACGTTGAAAAGAAAGAGGAAAGCTTGAACCTAAAAGTAGCTGCATCAGAAGCAGAATACGAACTAATAATGAAGGTATTGAAGCAAGTAAATTTCAATAAAAGTAAGGCTGCAAAATTATTGTTTATCGATAGAAAAACATTATACAATAAAATGAAAAGCTATGATATTTAGTTTAATTAATTGATAAAATAAATTTATTAGTAATTAAAGTAGATAGATTAAATCCTATAAAATTTCAAATTTACTTTATTTTAATAGCGCTTAAAAATAAATTTTAATAGCCATGATCTTTAAAGATAAAATAACAGAAATTCTATTTGTAGATGATGATGAAGATGATTTTTTAATATTAAAAGATTTCTTAAACGATATCGAAGGGTTTCAATTTACTATTGAATGGATTCCCTCATTCCGTGATGCTGAGATATCATTATTACAACGTAAATATGATCTGATATTTTTTGATTATTTAATTGGAGCACAAACAGGAGTTGATTTATTAAAGCGAGTTACTCATTTAGGAATAACTACACCAATAATATTTTTAACAGGGAAGTATGATCATAAAATTGATCTGGAAGCAATGGAAGCTGGAGCTTCTGATTATTTAATTAAATCGGCTATTGATTCGGAGAAATTAGAAAGAAGCATACGTTATACGCTAAATAGAAAAAAATCAATAGAAGAACTTAAAATTAGTGAGTCACGTTATCGAAACATTTTTGAAAGATCGCGAGACATGATTTATGTTACAGATTATTATGGAAATTTTGTTACGGTAAATGAGTCGGCTTCAAGAATTTTTGGTTATTCACATTCAGAATTACTCTCCATGAATGCTAAGGATCTTTACTTCAAGGCGGAAAATTTGGATGGTTATTTAGAAATATTGAATAATCATGGAGTTGTTTCTAATTATGAAGTTGAATTGAAAGATAAAGAAGGCAATATAAAACAATGTATCGTATCTGGAAGTATTCAAAAGATGGATGGTTATGATAAAGTGCAATATCAGGGGGTTGTTCATGATATTACAAGACGAAAAAAAGCAGAAAGAGATTTAATAATTGCCGAGAAATTAGCAATAACCGGTCTTATCGTAAGAACCTTGGCACATGAAGTAAGAAATCCACTTACAAATATTAATCTATCGGTGGAGCAAATAGAATATGAATCTGATAACCCAGAATTAAAAATATATTTCGAAATAATTAAGAGAAATAGCATAAGAATAAATGATCTAATTAGCGAACTATTGCATTCGTCTAAACCTAGTGAAATTAATAAAAGCACTACTTCTTTAAATGGTTTAGTAAAAGAAACATTGGATCTTGCTATGGATCGAATTATCTTAAAAAACATTCAAGTTGAAACTTTTTTCGATGATGAAATAAGCAATATTCCACTAGATACAACTATAATGAAAATTGCTTTACTAAATATTATTGTTAACGCAATTGAAGCAATGTCAGACGAGGGCGGAATATTAAAGATCCTTACTAGTTCGGATGCTGAAAAATGTTTCGTATCTATAATTGATAACGGTTCTGGTATCAGTGAAGAGAATTTAAGTCATCTTTTTGAACCCTATTTTACTGGAAAAAAAGATGGAGTAGGTCTAGGATTAGCTACAACGCATAACATTATCCATTCTCATAATGGGACTATCGAGGTGAAATCAGAATTGGGTAAGGGCACTAAATTTATTATTAGTCTCAATATAGAAGGCTAATAGCATTGATTTAAAATTTCCCTATTTACTTTACTTATAAAATTGAATGAGAAATTATATTCCCTGATTATTTGAATAGAATACTTTAAATTAAAAAATGGGGAATATTAACCTCGTTAATACTCAAATTAGGCATAAAAAGTAACAATTATTTTAAAAAACCTTATTGGCATCAGTTTGATAGTATTCAGGTAAGATCGTTTTAAGTATCCTGTATTTTGGTCGTTAAAAAAGTAAATTGAATTTTAAAAAGTAAGTACTGAACATTCTAAATTATATTAATAAAACCCTAATCGCGTTATTATGAAAAAATTACTGTTTGCTATACCTGTTGTCATCATGATGACAGTGGGATGTAACTCAAAACAAGAAGAAGTTGATCAACTAAATAGAACAGCAGATTCGTTACGTGCAGTAACTGAAATGCGAGATTCTGTTCTTGGTGATTTCTTAACGAGCTATAATGAAATCCAAGTTAATCTTGAATCAATCTCTGGAAAGCAGAATAAGATTGAAGGTAATATGGATAAACAAGGAGAGATTACATTAAGTAAGAAGGAACGCATCAATCAAGATATTAGCGATATTAATACTCTCGTTCAAGAGAATCGCGCTAAGATAGCTGAGCTTACGAAAAAACTTAAACGTACAAATAGTAAGAACTCGGCTTTATCAAAAACTATAACAAATTTAAACGATCAATTAACACAAAAGGAAGCTGAGCTGGCTGACTTAAACACTAAGCTAGAAGGGTTAAATATTCAAGTTGCACAGTTAAAAACTACGGTAGATACATTGAATAGTGTTACAGCAAATCAGGCAGGAACGATTAGTGATCAAACATCAAAATTACATACTGCTTATTATATCATTAGTGATTCTAAGGATTTGAAAAGTAAAAATATAATCTCTAGTTCTGGTGGATTTTTAGGAATGGGTAAGACACAACATTTCGAACCTAAATTTAAAAACGAAGACTTCACTAAAATAGATTATACTCAAACTTTAATGATTCCATTGGATACAAAAGAAGCAAAAATGTTGACATCGCATCCTGGTGGATCATTCAGTATGGAGAAAAATAGTGATGGAAAATACACTTCATTAAAAATTATAGATCCTGATAAATTTTGGAGCATTAGTAAATATCTTGTTATTATAAAAGGATAAAATATTTTCTGCTTTTATTAAAAGAGGTCTGTTTTACAGACCTCTTTTAATTTTATAAAGAACTCAATATTATATTTTTTAAAACAAACCATATAAAAGCCAACTCAATAAAAAAACCACCAACAAATCCTACATACACTTGTGCTGGAGTGTGTGCCAAAAGTTTTAACCGAGCCCAACCTAAAATCCCAGCCAACGACGATATTACTATCAAAATGAAAATCATGTTCACATGAAAAAGTAAAGCATAACCAAACATTAATCCCATTAATCCACCAATCCCCATCAAGTGAATGCTTACTTTCCATTTAAGATTTATAATAAATGCCCAAATAATAGCAAGTAGTCCTCCAGCTACCATATAGGAGAAAATTCTTGGAATAGGCATATTGAAAAGTAAATATACTGAAGCGACATAACAAAGAAGTGTTATTATAAATGGAGAATTCCGCTCTGTTCGTTTGGGCATTTCTAAAGAACTTATCTTACCTTTTTTCATTAATAACCATGCACCTAATGATGGAAATAATGTTGTGCTAATAAATACTACGAAATATATAAACTTCTGCAGTATAGGAGATGTTGAAAAGCTAAGATAGGATCCAGTATTTAAGATGATCCATGTTGCAAATAATGGCATCAATAAAGGATGTAAAATTATAGAAAAAACTTTTGCTATTTTACTAGTAATCATAAATTGAATGCAATAAGGTTAAAGTTCTTTTCGTAAACGTGCAACTGGAATATTCATTTGTTCGCGGTATTTTGCTACTGTTCGTCGAGCTATATTATATCCTAATTTATTTAAAATCTCCATCAGCTTTTCATCAGGAAGTGGATGCATTTTCTCTTCTCCAGAAATAGCATCTGATAGAATTTTTTTAATCTCTCTACTCGATGCTTCTTCACCACTATCAGTTGTTAATCCTTCAGAGAAAAAATATTTTAATAGGAAAGTTCCATAAGGTGTTTCAACGTATTTACTATTTGCTACACGGGATACTGTCGAAATATCAAGACCAACCATTTCGGCAATATCTTTTAAAATCATTGGTCGTAACATTCGCTCATCACCTTGCTGAAAATATTCTTT
>JAYVOC010000094.1:0-14555 GCA_043758125.1 Bacteroidota bacterium
CCCGTGCCAAAAGTATATGTTAAAGTAAATGGGCCTACTCCTGCAATTGATGGATTAAAACTATTCCCTACGATTCCAGGACCAGACCAAGTTCCTCCAGCTGGAGTGTATCCCGTTAATAATTTTATTGGCGCATTTATACAAATATTAAATCCAGTTCCTGCATTTGCAATTTGTGGTGCAACAACTGTTGCAATAATTGAATCTTTATTTGCACATGTTGTAATGGGATCTGTATAGGAATAAATCAATGTGAAATTACCTATTGTAGAAGGTGTAAAAACACCTCCACTTGTAACACCATTTCCACTCCATGTTCCACCAGATGGTGAATATCCTATTAGTATTGTTGGTATTGGTTGATTACATACTGAAATATCATTTCCTGCATTTACAATTGGCAAAGGATTTACAGTTACAATTGCTGTTGCATTATTTGTACAACTAAAACTATTAGTTACGGTAACAGTATAATTTGTAGTTATGATTGGAGAAACATTAATTGTGTTAGCAACCGAACCGTTTGACCATAAATAAGAGGAAGCTACACTCGAAGTTAGTGTTGCCGTTTGTCCTACACAAATAGTTTGTGAATTTACATTTACAATTGGAAGTGGATTTACTGTTACTATAACACTATCAATGTCTGTACAGCCAGCAGCATCAGTTATAGTTAAGATGTAAATAGTACTTAAAACAGGAGTTGCGGTTGGCGATGCAATATTTGCGGCGTTTAAACCAGTTGCTGGTGTCCACGAATAAGAATTACCTGGAGGCCCTCCATTTAATATTGTAGATTTTCCTATACAAATCGATTTGTCTACTCCCGCATTTGCAATTGGTA
This sequence comes from Bacteroidota bacterium, assembly GCA_043758125.1. Lineage (GTDB taxonomy): Bacteria > Bacteroidota > Bacteroidia > AKYH767-A > OLB10 > JANXSD01. The sequence goes on from JAYVOC010000094.1 coordinate 845, forward strand.
AAGGTAAAATACTAAAACTAGTTGATGTAATAATTGAGCCACATTCATTTGTTACTTTTAATGTGATTGTATGAAGACCTAAACTAGTAAATGAAACACTTGGATTAGAAATATTTGAAGTTGTAGGATTTCCTCCACTAAAAGTCCATAAATAAATTAGTGTACTTGTACCACAATTTACTACTTGAGCAATTGGATTTACAGTAACTGGACCACACGAATTTGGAATTGCATTTAGCGTAACTATCGGAGGTTTTTTTACAATTACTACCTGGCTATAAGCAGAAGTTCCACAAATATTAGTTACTGTTAAACTTATTGTATAGGTTCCGGAACTATCGAAAGCAAATGATGGGTTGGTAGAATTTGCATTTGTTGCATTAGTAAATTTCCACCCTGAAACTGTTCCACAATTAGATGCGGTATATACAACTGTCCATAAATAATTTGCAGTATCACAACTTAAAAGTGTATTCGAAGTGTTAGTTGCATTTACTGAAACTGGTATACAGCCAGTTGTTGGCTGTATTGTAAAGGATGCAATAGGTGGTGGAACAACACATATTGTTTGTGTAATTGAGTCAACACCACAATGGTCACCAGTAATTAATTTAATAGTGTAGAGTCCTGGAATAGAAAAAGTAGGATTGATAATATTAGAGCCTGCCAACCAAGATGCAACATCAGCAGGGTTATTAAAACCAAAAGTACTTCCTAATAATTGTCCTACTGGAAGTGTCCATCCTGCACTCGGAGTAATTGACCATACTACAGGGATGGGATTACAGTTTCCACTTTGAATATCGACACCACCAGTTGAGGTATTTGTAATTGTAGCTGGAGTATTCACACAAATGGGATTTGGATTTGCCGTAAAAGTTGCTATCGGAGGGGTAGAAACATAAATAGGAACAACACTACTTGCTGCTGTTCCACATGGATTCGCAACCAAAATTGATGCAGAAAAAGCATTTGGGAAAGATGTAGAACCATTTGAACTTGTAATACCACAAGAAGGATTTGAAAATATATGCCAAAAAGATGTTGGTGGTGGATGATTAAAAACTATGGGACTACTGCCATCATTTATAGTAATAGTATATATTGTACCTACTGGATTATTTTGAACGTTTGAAATTAAAAATTCCAGACTATCAGGTCCGCATACATCTGAATTTCCATTATTACCAAATACAATCGCAGGAATATTTCCTACAAAAACATTATATGATTTAGTTGTAATACATCCATTAGCTCCGGTAACTGTATAGCTTAATACGGTATTGCCAAGTAAGTAGGTGTGATTGGTAGTTAACCAATTGCTTGAAACATAATTTGGTGAACCATCTCCCCAATTAATTAAATAGTTTGAATTGGTTAATGTTGTTGTCGAAGTATTTGTAAATGTGAAAAGCCCTGAACTCTGTCCGCAAATTTTAAAGGTTCCGCTATTATATCCTGTTCCTCCTAAGGAAGCGTCTGGAGATGGTTTAACTATAATCTTTATCGAATCGGAAACAGGTGTAACGCCACAAAATCCATTTATTATATATGTAATTGTATTTGATGGCGATACTGTTATATTAGCTGTGTTCGCATTGTAACCTATTGGATTACTTGTCCAGGAATTGTTGGTACTTCCACCGCTTGAAGTGATATTTATTGTTTGTCCTTTGCAAATTACAATGGAATCACCTTGTGTAATGGTAACTGAACATGGTGGCAGGCTATAAGCATTAGCTTTTTCTAATGAAAATAAAACTGAAAATATAAAAAACAAATAAAAAAGGCGCATATTAAACATTTTTATAAAATTTCTAATAACAATACTTAGAAGGTCTGTAATTTATATTTAGTGATTATTGAATATATTTTTTCACTTCATGAATTCAAATTCTGTTTACACAATCTTCTTTACACTCTCTAAGGGCTTAAACAAATTAGCACTTCTGTACTTTGCGATTCAACAACTAAAGAATTGGTATTTTTTAAGGTAAAAGAATCCCCAAAAAATGGTAATACGAAAAAGCATAATAAATATGAAAAAAAGCGCATAAGTGAATACTGTTATAGGATCTTTGTTTTTCAAATATAGGTAATAAAGCATTAATATTTACAAAATATCCAAATCTCTTTACAACTTTAATTAAAAAGACGCTTTAAACATCTTACTATTCAATAGTCCAATAACTAGAAAAATAATAATAAAATTAAAATGTTTCAGTAAGGTTTAAGTAAAAAGGAGACAATAAGCCTCCTTTTTTGATGTAATGCCTTGAAATACAATAAATTAATTGATTGAATTAATCTAATTATCAGTACTCGGGACGGGAGTGACCATTTTATGGTAAGTATCTAAAGAACAACATATTAACTACTTTCTGACGCAAAGGGGGTACGAATAAGCTTTAAGTTTCTACTAGTTGAAGACTTACCAGTATTACCCCTTAATATTGAATAATTCAAAGTTACACTTTTTGATTGGGTTATAACACGGTCAACTATTCATCAAATCAAGCTAAAGAAAAATAAAATTTCCTCCTTCTGACTACCTAATCCAAAGATTATTGGACAAGATTTTAAGTGTTTTGTCGGTAGTTTTATGAAATGGAAAATGGGTTTAAAATCAGATCTCTAACTAAAGGACAACTAGCCTCGCTCTATTTTCCTGATATCAAAAAAGAAAGTGCAAGTAACCAATTTCGAAATTGGATTAGGAAAAGCGAAACACTGAAATCGAAACTTGCTAATGCGGATTGGAAGGATAGGCAGAAATTACTAACGCTGAAACAAGTTGGGATTCTTATTGAGTTTTTAGGATAGCCTTGAATGGAATATTAAAGGGTTTATTTTTTTCAGCTTAGCGCATGCGAGGGACTTCAGAATTGGACTAAAATTGTTCAGTGAATAAGTTTTATTCTTTCACGAACCTTTGTGTAACCCGTCCTGATTTTGCCGTAATACGAACTAAATAAATTCCCGTTGGAAAAGAGGATGTATCAATTGTAGGTTGAGAATTATTTTCGATTTTTTCTTCAAATAAAATTTCCCCAATAGGATTAATTATATCTAACTTATTTGCATTAGGAAGATTATATTTAATGATTATCATATCATGCGTTGGATTTGGATAGATATTAATATTAGAATTCAATGATTTCAATTCATTAATTCCAACATTTGATTCAATTAACCGTATTATGGGTTTGACTTGTTGACCATTATAAGAAGCAAACTCCCCCATTACATAGTATCTATGAATATCTGTCGGATCATTAACAATAGACAAAACTTCAGGCACTAAAGGAACTGGAGTATTCACTGAATCTATTCCGTATCCGTTAAAAGATATGGTGTCTAAATATCCATTTGCATTAATTTTTGCAATATGATTTCTCAGTTGATTTTGATAACTTGTAAAACCACCACCAATTAAATAGCCACCGTCAGACGTAGGACAGATCGTATTACATCCTCCAACTATATTAAATTGGTGTATCTGGTTAAAATTATTAAATGTTGTATCAAGATCTCCATTGGGCATCAAGCGAATTAATCCCAAAGTATCAGTTGAGGAATTGATTTTAAAAGTACCTGAGATTATTATTTTTCCATCAGGTTGAATATAACCAGGGTTTGCATATTGATAAAAATTTGGATTAGTGATAAAAATACTATGAAAACTAGAATCAATATTACCGAGTGTATCAATCCGGCATAATAAACTATAATTCAGGTTGTCATAAAGCCTAAAAAAACCAGACAATAGAATTTTATTAGTATCATAATCAAGGATTTTATTAACGTAAGCATCCGAATTATGAATAAATGTTGTATCAATACTTCCATTTAGTAATAGCCTTCTAAAATGATAGGGATATGAACTAGGTCCGTTAGTACCAATGAAAAAATAGTTGTAATGAACTTTTTCAGGAAGAAAAACAGTCAAAATATTGTTATGCATGTCATTCTGCAAATTTGCTACCCAAGATGAATCAATAAATGCCCCATTGCAATCCGCTTTATAAATAATCGCATAATCAATATAGTATATGTATTCATTTAAATCTGTTTTGACAACTTTTTCTAAAGAATAGGAATATTGCAAAGGTGCATGGCTAAATGATGGATCAATTGAACCATCAAAATAAATTTTCATTAAATTCTCCTTATAAGGATAATTACCATCTTCAAAATCTCCAGAAATTAATAAGCCTGAGCTATTGGGGATTGCTCCAAATACTCCACTTTGATTTATAGCAAAATCGTAAGGACAATTAAATGTTTGGTCTAAAGAATAACTTTGACTAAATGTTTGTAACGTCAGAAATGCGCTGCAAAATAAGATAGTTTTAAATAATGTATATTTTGAAATCATATCTTTCTATTTCATAATCAGCATCATGAAATCATGTATCATGATGCTGATTTATTGCTGTTTCGGTTATCGCACAACCGTTAGCTTAACGCTTTGAAGTATTTTACTTGAAGATTGGAGGTTCGCTAAATAGATTCCTGGTGTGAGCGAGGAAACATCGTAATTAATCTTTCCATTCGGTTTATAAATATTTGTTCTAAATATTTCTTTGCCTTTGATGTCGAAAATTATAAGGAATATATTTTTAAAATCAGTTAGAGCCTCATACGTAATTGATAAATAATTATTTACAGGATTAGGAAATAATTTAAATCTCACACTTTCTGTAATATGCTCTTGTAGTGATTGGATGGTGTCACAAATACTACCTTCTATCGGGCCTAAATTATAATTCGGAATATTAGGAAGTCCCAAATAGCATCTCCTGCCATTTAAAGAAACACTGAAGGGATTAAAAGAACATGCTAATCCAGTTGAATCGGGCTCATTAATAACACTAATGTTCATATTAGTTGAACTATAATTATTATTGGGGAAGGAAAAGCCATCCGATGAAGCAATGTAGATTTTCCCATCTGGACCTAGTTGATGTTGTCCTAATACATGTGTTTGATTATTCGTATTAAATATAATTGATTTTGAAAGTAGAATATTTGGTGCTAATAAATCCATCTGAAAAAGTTCATATGATAAATTTGTAGACATACCGCCATGCCAGTTGGAAATGTAAATTTTCGTTCCATCGTTTGAAAATGAACATCCATAATATTGATTAAGTGGTGGTGATGGATTTGAAACTGCTAAATTCTGATAATTGCTTAATAAACCCAAACATCTGTCAAATTCGAATAAATCAATAATGTTTGAACCAACACACAAAAACTTCGAACCGTCTTCAGCGAATTGACTCTCGCCACTATAGCCATCGAATGGTGGTTGATGACTATAAACAGTTCCAATGGATTGCTTACTCGCAACAGAAACCCCAGATGGTGATAAAAGAAAAATACAGAATGTGTCTATATCACTCGTGAAACTGAATTGATGAGAAACAATCCACCAATCACGTCCATTTGCGTGCTTAACTGCAGATAACTTTTCAGAAAAAATATTATTGGAAAGTAATATATTTTTTTGAATCACGATTCCATTTCCACCATTCATACTCATATCTATGATAGAATAGTAAAGATTATTGCCATAGCCAGGAGTTGCAATTCTTGAAAATAAATAGTATTTATTGATATCACCAGGTAAAGGCAAAATTAATAATCCATTAGTTACAGTGCCATCTCCCAATATGCTGTCGCCATTCAGTATTACTTGATTGTTAACGTTTAAAATTTTTAAATAACCAACAGTAGCATTAGTATAACCACCACAATAAAAAAGCAAATTTCCACTGTCATCAGATATACTTGCACTTGACTCAATCGTATTAAGATTACAGGATAAATTGTTAATAATTGATCCTGATTGAAAAGAAATATTTACTGAATCTCCGAAACACCAGGTATTTCCTTTGGATTGTGCGTTTAGTAAAAGAGGAAATGCAAAGACAATTAGAAAGCTAAAAGAGCACAATAATTGTCTTTGCAAATAATAAAATCTTGAAAAGAAATAATATAACATTATTTGATTATATTCAGTTTTCCCGTTTTTAATATTGAATTGTCATTCATGATTTCGTAAAAATATATACCTGCGCTATACTGTTCAGTAGGAATTACTGAATGGTTGTTTTTGCTTTCTAGTATTTTGGTATAAACTTCTTTACCTGATGCACTAAAAAATTTAAATATAGTTTTAGAATCGCCGGAAGTTAAATAATCTAAGAATAACACGTTCTTTGCAGGATTAGGATAGAGAAGAAAATATGAATTGTTAATCCCAATGTTCTCATTTGAGGCAAGTCTTAAATGTGCATTCGGATCACAATTATCATCAAAATATATTACATCATCATCAAATAAGGAAGTTAAAACACGGGCTTGATAAACTGATTGGCCAGCTTCAAATGGGCAAAAAGATGAGATATTGTACAACCAACTCTTCTGATCAGGAGTAAACTCAAAAATATTTCGAGCAATTGTAGATAAATAAATTTCATTGACGATTTTGGAATAGGTCTCCGTGTTCTTTATATCATTAACTGTGGAATTTTTAATTCTAGCACTGTCTACTACAACGCTATCCGGATAAATATTTAAAGTATCTTTAAAGGCACTAACTATAAAATTATTAACCTTTTTAAAATCTCCAATTGGCTCTGTCTCTATAGAATTTTTAAAATTGTTTAACACTAAATTTGTACTTGAATTAAGAGAAGTATCATCCATAACTATTTGAAATAATTGCTTTTGTTTAATCCATTTTTCTTCATCTGAAATTACAGTATCTGAGGCCTGATTTACAATTGCATCTTCTGCATCCTTTGCAACTCTCCAACCTTTATGATCATTACATGCTGTTGCATTTGCAGAACCTAAAACATTTGACAATACGTCCAATGAAGTACCATCATTATTAAAGGTATTAATATTATATGGGAAACCAGAACTTTGGACATCAAAAAAAGTGTTAGAAGTCAGATTTGAAAAACCTGCAGAATATGTATCGTAAAGAATATTATTAATCCATTGATTATCTGAAACGTCATTTGTTAAGGAATTACCTTGTTCTCCAATATCACCTCCACTTTCCAAAATAAAGCCAATGTTATTTTCAGTCATGGTATTTAGTTTAACTTTTGTACCGATCATAGAACCTCTGCAAACTATTCCCTTTTCTACACGGGCAATGTAGTTACTACATAAATTGGGGTTTTGACACAATTCCGCACAAATACCATCAAGTAATTTTGTTAGACGTGTACACGTAACTTTGTTTCCCTGTATGTCAGGCAAGCATGTATTTTGTGCATATATTCCATAACCTATTTGTGAATTTAAAGGAGGCTGAATAAAATTTATTGTATTGCCACCAACTAATGGTGTCGATTCATTCTGCAACCAAATGCCATATTTAGTATCAGTAATTGTGTTATAATTAATTTGACTCATATGATAGTCAGTACAAGAGTATTCCCTGTCATCAATAGCAATAGCATTATTATTTAATTCCAAAGTATTTTCAATTATTAGCAGTCTAGCGACTTTTGGATTATATAGTGTATAAATACCAATTTTAAGATCGGGAGACTTGTGAATATAATTACCTTTTGCTTTGATGTTTTTACTGACATGAATTTCCCGATAACAATTCGTAATGTAAATTCCTCTGATTCTTATAGCAGATAGATCATTATCATAAATAAATGGCATGAAGTTATTTACCACATCTATTCCCCTTGATAAATTGGACAAATAATTCATTGAATAGGCTGTACTATTCGCTCCCGATCTTGCTCCAACATTTATAATAAAATATCTCTGTGTAGAATTATATGCTGCAATACCACGAGAATAATTTGTTAGGCTATTTGAATTTATATTATTATTTATAATTGTAGCGGAAGTGCTTTCTATAAAAATTCCGATATTATTAAAGTTTGAAATTGTATTAGCATAGTTTGCTTGTTGATCATTTCCGATTGTAACATCACCAAAGTTATAAATTTCAATTCCGTTTGTGGACGCTGTTCCTGGTAGAAAGGGTTTTTGCAATCCACTTGAATTATCCATTATAGTGGCATAAATAAAACCTGTATATGTGCTCGGTGATCCTTCTAAATGAATATGTACATTGTTTTGTGATAGGTGAGCATGGTCTATTTGTATTAGACCACCATTTATAGTATAAGCACCGTAATATGCATCTTCAACAATTGCATTATTGTGAATAATTAAAGTTGCTGTTGCCCCATCAACATTTATTTTATCCCACATTTCATTACAACCATTAAACAAATGTCCGTTAGATGAAATTTCAAGTACTCCCCCAGGAGCAATAGTTATTTTAATGCCCTTAGCAATGTCAACAGAATTAGTTATAGTTAGGTGACCAGTAATAATTAAATCAGAATATAGTTTAGTTGGTGTTGTCCAATTAGCCGTTGAAACAGTTTGTGTGGCTCTTTGCAATGGAGATTCCCACAAACCTCTTCCAAAAGTTGCAATTCTTAATTTTTGAGTACAATAATTAATTTCAAGATCGGTTACGATACAAACCGGTAGATGGGTGTTGAAACATTCCCATTGAGACATTGTGTTATCCCTATAGTAAACTCCAATGTCAGTTGCTACATACAATCCATCATTGCTTCCTTTCTGATAAATAATTTTATTAACAGGATATTGCGGCAAACCTTGAGTGTAATCAGTCCAAGTCAAGCCTCCATCTGTTGTCTTAACAACTTTGTAATCCCAAAAATTACCGAAGGTCAGCCAAACAGTGTTCTCATCCGTGGGTTTTATTATAATGTCAGTGCAAGATGAATAGCTGAAAGGGTTATTAGGTAAAATTACATTCGGAGTTACATCAGTCCACGTTGGAACGGTTGATTGCGCATTAACAGTTTTATGTAAAAAATTGGTTGGTGTATTTGTCCATCCGGGACCATTATTAGCCACATACATCACATTTTGATTTGATTCAGATATTCCAAGAGTATTAATCCAGTCATTACTAAAAGATGTCATTGCTGGAGTTTGAAATCCTGCACCAGAATTAAATCTATATAATTCATGAATGCCAACATAAATAGTGTTAGGATTTCCCGGATCAATTTTCATATTCATTCCTAATCTCCAGGGATCAGTATTTGGAGGAGGAGTTGGATAGTAATAGGCATTAGTACTAGTTAGTCCATTAAAGGATTCACCTACCTCTTGATAGCCTTCTAAAACATATATATGATTTTGATTTGAATAATCAATTATAGCATCACCTCCATCGCCAGTTCCAAAATGTTGCCAATTTGGATTTGTCCATTTGTTATTATTGTTGTCTTGTGCGCCTGCGACAATTAAATCAGAATTACCTTCAAAACCACCAATCCCGTAAAACTCTAAATTATTTAGACCATAACCACTTTTATTAGCCCAGCCAGCTGTACCTTGCTTCCTGCTTACTCCACCATCTGTTCCCATCCATAAAATATCATTAGTTCCACCCACATTAGATTGTTCAAATAAAATTACTCGGACATCTCCATGTTCTGCACAAGCACCATAATTAGTAATACTTGAAAATGATGCTCCACTATTAACTGATTTGAAACCATAGGCACCTCCAAATGCATAATAAATAGAAGCATCAACAGGAGAAATTACAAACTTATAACTAACACAATTGGAACTTGTAGAAGTTTGCCATGTATTACTGGTTACATTAAAATTATTCTTCTTTGTGATATTTAATGTTTTATCATAATATATCGCTGTAATTATGTTTGCATTTAATGGACACGTAGCGATTCCAATCCAATCTAAATTGAAAACTCCTAATATTGGTTGTGGAGTAATATCTAATGACGAAAATGTTCCACTATTATAAATTATTTTAAACATTCTTGCACCTTGATTTAATCCTGCAGCATGTATTGAAAATCCATTCGTGGATATGTAAATGATGTTAGAATTGTTAGGATCAAATTCCATATCAATTATTTTACTTTGTTCTTTAAAAATAGTTTGTGTAGAAGTATAAGTGTATGCTAATTGATTGGTATTATTTAACTCATCTAACCTATAGACTTCGTTAGGCGTAAAAGCCCAGATTATATATGGATTATTAGGATCAATTAATATTTTAAAAATTGGTTTTATACTAGAAGCATTTAAAGTCAGACTTGTCGGAGACCAATGTAATCCATTGTCGATTGATTTATAAATTCCAATTCCAAAATATCCACCACGGCTCGTACCGCTAGCAACATACAATGTTTTAACACCACTCTGAATAGAAAAGGCAATATCACCTATTCCTAAACCAGGCATCCCATTTGGCTCTTGCATAGGTACCCAATAAGGAGAAGGACTTTGTGCAGAGGTTGTTTTCCAAATACCCGAACTCCAGGTTCCTGCGTATAATGTATTATGTGAAATGTCTGTTGGATCAAATGCCAAATTAAAAATGGCTCCCATATTTTGGCATGGCATTGAAAATGGTCCGAGTTCTGTCCAGTTTGAATTAAGACTTCCACCTGATCCATTTTGATGACATGAATAAATAGCACTATTTGAAAAAGTTTGCCTATAGTTTTGCAAAGGTGTTATAAATGTACCTGCATGCAACGAAGAATCAACTTGTACCCGGTTGCGCCAAAAATTTTCCCAGCGTAAATAGTTAGAATAGTTTAAATCTGCATTAGTATTTTCGTCATCGTCTTCTTCCTCTGCCTTCAACAAAGGATATACACTATAAAATGAATCAACGCTATTAGTTATGTTAAAAAAATTCGCATTTGGTTGAAACATCATCGCATTCCAATCTGGAGGCATTGGACTAGTTTGCCCGAGTGATATTACTGAATGAAAGTTGAAAAGTAACATCACTAAGAATATCCTAAAAATTAATGCTTGTTTGGTTTTCATAATTTAATATGGTTAGATTTATTGATTTGAATTACTTCTCTTTTATTATAGAATTTAATTAAAAGCAGACCAGATGGACACTGATCCTTTTCAAAAATATAACTATCCGTAAATTGATCGGAAAAGATCTCGTTTCCTAGAGAAGAAAATATGAAAAACTGAATTGTTTCAATTCCTGAATCATTTTTAGATTTTGTAAATTCTAAACTATTTAAATTATCCTTTATGGCTATTGCAGGTGAATCATTTTTAAATAAGGCTGGTAATCCAATAGTGTTGCAAGGACCACCTGCTTTTGAAAAAATAACGTTACCATTTTTCGTAACACATTCTAAGCTTGGTCCACCTTCAAATTGTTGATAGTAATCAATTAAACCGAACCAACTTCCAATACTTTCTACCATCAAAGTTCCTACAGGTTGGCACCCTAAATTAAACGACTGCCATCTTTTGCACCAAATATTATTTATGAGAGTCGAATCAATATAATCAATAATAACATCTCCACATCCATTTGGATCTATTAATAGGCTATGAATTGTATCTCCAATATTTAAGTTGAAATCATATAATAAGTCTTCATTTGTATTTCCAGCCTTAATTAAAAATACTTTTCTTTGAATTGAATCTTCCCTTAAAGCGCCTTGATATCCAAGAGGTGTCCCATTATAACATTGTGGAATATATATAAATCCACTTTTATTTATTTTTTTATAAATTATACCGTTGATTATTGTGTCACCAGGAAACTCATATTGGTATGATGCAGCATTACCCACGCAAAACCCTAAAATACCTACTGGGTAATCAACTCGATAAATTGTGCTATCAACATATAATGGATGATAAGACTGTGCTTTAGAAGCAAAAGGGATTAAAATTATTATTAAAAAAAATTGAAATTTATTCATTATTGAATTTTTAAAGAGTATCAATTTTAGGTGAAGTTATTAAAAAAATCTTATCTAATCATTTGAAAACCCAATAAATCAAGATATAATATTGTAAATGCCCTGTGATCCCCTTTTTCGTCATTTTGTCAAAATTTCTATTTAGATCATTGCACCTGCAAAGCGGCATTGATCTATGAACGAAAATACCCATACCGGAACTTTTACAACAATTTCAGCAGTTGCCGGAGGATTAGGAAAATTTTTATTTACCCGTCCGGTTTTATTAAATGTAACTGCCGATGGTCTTTTAACAGTAACGGTCTACGCAGGCGCATAAGAGGGTTGGTTAGGTTTTTTTGGAACAGAGGATCGAATTTACTTCTTGAATTTTCAAAACTGGCAGATTACAGTTTATTAAAACATCAATTAATCGACACTTTATTAATATGTTGGCGAACCTATATAATAATTTCTTTTTAAAAAAGGGTGTTTTTACCCCCGTGAAAAACACCCCCTTTAATTGCATGAAACACCCTTGTTTGAAATAAAAATAATGCAGATGATAAATGCTCTTTTGTAATTTACTAATGTATAGATGATAAATTAAAATGGCACATTTCTCATTTTAAAAACAAATTAGAATTTTTCGAATCACTAAAAACGGTAAAACTTCAGATTTTTCTTGACAAATCAAAATTGTTATAAAACAAAACATAAAAAAGACAACAAACATCAATCGCTTGACTAACCTTTCAATCCCATATAAAAACACGTAAGCTCATTTTCTTAAAACTCGTATTCCGATCATTGCTCTCTAGTCATAAATGATCTATGTACGAAAATAATCACACAGGAGTTTTTACAACTATTTCTGCTGTTGCAGGAGGATTAGGTAAACTTTTAATTACGAAACCGCTTTTATTAGATGTCACTGTTGATGGTTTGTTGACAGTGATGAGTTATGCAGGAGCATCTGCTGTTGTGGGGTATGTAGTAAAAATTGTTTTGGATTTTACTACACGTTTTCTAATTAAAAAGTTCGTTCAACCAAAACAAGATTCAAATGAATAAGGTAATCGGTATTGGTGTGCTTGGACTTTTGATCTATGGTGCAATACGTATCAGCAAAGTAAAAAATGTTGCTGATAGTATCACTACAAAATTAGTCAATCCGCGCATCCATAAAATTTCTTTGTCGGGAATGATACTTCGATCAGAAGTAAAAATAAATAATCCTACTGTTGATAGTTTGACATTGACAAAACCTGTTATCACCCTTTCATCGAACGGCAAAACGCTAATGCAATCAAAATCTAATGGTGAAGAGTTAACCATTAAACCAATGGCAATAACGATGATGGACACAATTGAATTACAACTTGGATGGACAGTGCTCGGAAGTTTAGTGAGTGGCATCGTAAAAAAAATTCCAGAGCTAATACTTGCTTTTCAAACTGGAACAGTTGCAAACATCGCGGATGTATTAGGTATTCCTATGGAGATGACTTTCTCTACTTATAGCAATGGAATTTTCTTTCAATCAACACCCGTAAAAATAATGTGATGGCTGAAAATAATTCCATGCAAGTAAGTAGTGGACAGCGATCCATTCAATCGGGTTTAGATTACGATAAGTATTTTCCGAAGCCTGATACAAAAGATCGTATCATCATCAATGATGGTGAAGTAGAAGACACTGTTGCATTGATGGAAAAAGTTGTTTGGAAATATATCAACGACACCAAAAAAATTGCTCCGCTACTTAAACGTAATTCTATTGATGCAACATGCAAAGCGATTTGGGAATTTCTATATCATCATTTACAATACGCATTAGACAAACAAGGCTTAGAACAACTGCGTCGTCCTCCTGACTTGTCCAAATTAGGTCAGCACATTTAAAT
>JAYVOC010000095.1:0-7120 GCA_043758125.1 Bacteroidota bacterium
ATGCCAATATTAAGAATTTACTACCATCAACTAACTTCTCAATATATTTGTTTTACTAATTTAGAGGCACCCGTAAATGCAAATTACGAGGAAACAATGAAATCAATTTTCAATGGTTGTGTTGTTACTACAGGAATTAGTCACGTGTATAATAATTCAATGTTGAGTCTTACGCCAAATCCTTCAAATGGAATTTTTACTTTAAAAACAAATACCTTAAATGGAGAACTGGCCGATGTTGAAGTATACGATGCACTTGGAAATATCGTTTTATCTCAAAGAGAAATTCTCAACGATCAAAACGGAATTGTTATTAATATGACAGGAATGCAAGAAGGAGTTTATTTATTACAAGTAAAAACTAAAAATCTTACTGTAACTCAAAAGCTAATGTTGATGAAATAAAAATAATCCAAGTTAATATACTTTAAGAACGCAACTTAAAAATTTTGGTTTACTTTAGCGTTACAACTTAAAATTAGAAAAAATGATGGGATATTTTGAAGTTTTCTTTTTAGGGTTTTTATTTTTTACATTCCCTGGTATCTTATTTATAAAATCATTACAGCAAATTAATTCGCTGTCAAAATTAATTGCTACAATTTTTCTCTCTTTAGGATTTTGGGTTTGTATGTCATCCTATTTTTCGTTTGCGAACCTTCCATTAAATTATACTTCACTCGTTCTTCAAATTATATTTGTTGGTTATTTTGTTAAATATGAATTGAATCAAACTGTTAAGTGGTTTCGAAAGTCGAAATTGAATGGAAAAGTTAAAAAAATTCCAATTCATTATTTTATTTTATTATTTTCTTGTTTAATGTTTTGCTTTCCCTACCTATTCATTGTAATACCTCCAGGTTGTGACACATCTATGCATGGTTATATAACTAGGTTAATAATAAATAGCAATGGATTACCACATTCATATTATCCAATACTACCTGTTGATTATTTCGGGAGTTATAGTGCCGGATATCATATTATAACTGCATTAGTTTGTGGAGTCAATGTTACTTATTTACGTTACGCTATTAATTTTATAAGTATTATCGTTTATCCTCTCACTTTATTAGCTTTTGTTTTCTTTTTAAAGATTTTTTTTTCAGAGAAAACTGCAACCTACCTAGGCATTATCTCTTTTGGGATAAATACAACTATACAAGGAGCAATTGAATGGGGGGGAGGTCCTACTGTATTATCATTTGGGTTTTGTTTGTTCAGCGTTGGAATTGTTGTTTTAGCAATTCGAAATAAATTGAATAAAGTTTTTTATGTTTCGGCATTTTCTATTGCATCAATCCCATTAATTCATGCGATTCCAGCAATTGCTTTTTTCTATATTTCACTTCCTGGTTACTTTTTCTTACTTTTTATAAATAGAGAGAGAATAACATGGATTATATCGAATTCCTTGATACTTGCCCTTTTTATTGTATTGTTACTGCTTCCTTTTATATTGCAATTTAAAAGCGAAAATTCTTTCGAACTTTTATTAATGATTAAAAACTGGCAAAATGAAATGATGGGTAACCACTTAACAAATGATTTTCTCAAGAATGTATTTGTAACGATTGATCAAATTAAATATAGAATTGGAGATCCTCTAACTATCATTGCAGGCATTTCTATTGTTGTTATGTTGATTTTTCGAAAATTATTTGAAGTTTTTTACATTACATTATTTTTGCTTTTAATTAGTGCTTTAATATTTAATTACGGATATTGGGTTTTACCGTTTTCTGAGATATTATACCCTGAAAGAGTTGTGTATTTTGCAATAATTTGCGTTTCACTTTATATTGGGCATCTTTTGAAAATTTTAGAAGATAAAAAGTATTCAATAATTTTCTCAAAATCCAAATTCTTAATTTATAATCTTACTGTATCTATTTGTTTATTCATTGGAATGCTTAAAATATATACGACTTTTATTTTGAGCATAAAAAACAACCAGGTTCATTGTACAAGTTTAACTTTTGATTCATTTGAATGGTTAAATAATCATACAGAAAAGAATGCAATAATTGAATCTTCTTATCAGGATGTTGGCATGTGGATTCCTACATTTACAAATAGAGCAACTACAGGGGCACACATTCATTTTATTCATATTGTTAAGCATATTAAAGATAGTTTAAATGGTGCAAAAGCACCACGTTATATTTTCATAACAAATAATGACAAAAAACTAAACAAGGAAATATTGACCAATATTTCAACAAGAACAAAAGTGTTTGCAAACAATGAAATAGAGATTTATCATTAAATTGGGGAGTATTTCCAATATTTTTATGCGCTAACGATTTTGAAAAATTACGATTTTGTAATTGAATCAGAACTTCTAATCTTTTAGAGGTTGCATACTGCTAAGTCTTAACTTATCATTTCAATCTTTCTTTAATATCTAATCGATGTTTTCTCGCAGTATCTTTTGCAATATCATATCCAGCATCCGCATGACGAATAACTCCCATTGCAGGATCATTATGCAACACACGTTTTATTCTTCGTGCTGCATCATCAGTACCATCAGCTACTATCACCATTCCCGAATGAATAGAATATCCCATTCCAACACCACCACCATGATGCAAGCTTACCCAACTTGCGCCACCAGCAGTATTTATCAATGCGTTTAATACTGGCCAATCAGCAACTGCATCTGATCCATCCAACATTGCTTCTGTTTCACGATTTGGACTTGCAACTGATCCAGTATCTAAATGATCACGACCAATTACAAGTGGTGCTTTTACTTTTCCTGTTCGTACTAATTCGTTGAATGCTATTCCTGCTTTCTCACGATCGCCTTGTCCTATCCAACAAATACGAGCAGGTAATCCTTGAAAGGCGATTCGCTCCTGTGCCATTTTTATCCAACGATGTAATCCAACATTATCAGGAAAAAGTTTTAAAATTGCTTCATCGGTTACACGAATATCTTCTGGATCACCTGACAATGCTGCCCATCGAAAAGGTCCTTTTCCTTCACAAAAAAGTGGGCGAATATATGCTGGAACAAATCCTGGAAAATCGAATGCATTCGTAACACCATGTTCTAAAGCTCTTCCTCTTAAATTGTTTCCGTAATCAAAAGTTACAGCACCGCGTGATTGTAATTCAAGCATCAATCGTGTATGTTCGGCCATCGAATCATAACTCATCTCGATGTATTTTTTGGGATTTGATTCGCGCAAAACATTTCCTTCTGCCACTGATAACCCTTCTGGTAAATATCCAATTAGAGGATCATGTGCTGATGTTTGATCTGTTAATACATCAGGTATAATATTGCGTTCAATCAGTCGATTTAATAATTGCACCGCAGTACAAATAACTCCGATAGATTTATTTTCTTTTCGTTCTTTCAACAACAAAGCATGATCAATGGCTTTGTCAATATCACGTTCAATGAAATCTAAATATTTTGTTTCGATACGTTTCTGTGCTCGCCATTCTTCTACTTCTGCTGCTAAACAAACGCCATCTGCCATCGTAATTGCAAGAGGTTGCGCACCACCCATGCCGCCTAACCCAGCTGTAACACAAAGTCGACCTTTTAATGAACCATTAAAATGTTTATCAGCAACAGCATTAAACGTTTCATAAGTTCCTTGAACGATTCCTTGTGAACCAATATAAATCCATGATCCCGCAGTCATCTGTCCGTACATCATCAATCCTTTTTTCTCCAACTCGTCAAAATGTTCCCACGTCGCCCACTTTGGAACTAACATCGAATTACTGATAATAACTCTTGGTGCATCCTTATGTGTTGGTAAAATCGCAACAGGTTTCCCACTCTGAACAACCAATGTTTCATCCTCATTTAAATCGCGCAATGCTTTTACAATTAAGTGAAATGATTCAACATCACGAGCAGCCTTTCCTCTTCCTCCGTAAACTATTAAATCTTCGGGACGTTCAGCAACATCAGGATCAAGATTATTGTGCAACATTCTAAGGGCCGCTTCTTGCACCCATCCTTTACAGGAGATTTTATTTCCGGTTGGTGTGACGCTTGTACTAAGATCTAACTTTTTGTTTATGAAAGTATTCATCGTGATATTATCTAAGAGTTCTTTTCGTTATTAAAATATAGAAAAAATATTATTCTGATTTCTTGGGAGTATCTAAATTTGGGGAATCTAATTTCTTTTTCCAAGGACAATGCCTGCAATTATTTTGACAACAATATCCACGTTTTAAATGGTATTTCTCTGTAAAGACAATGTATCCTTCAACTGACAGGTAATAATCTTCTTTTTCAAATTTATCATAAAATGACATACTACAAAGATCGTAAATTTTAAATGAAAATACTATTGGAGCAATATGCTAACTAGCCTACTAAAAATTGGAGTTGAAGTAATTTAACAATGACTTAATTTGGATTCTATAAGCCAATTGACAATCATTATCTTTGCAAGATGATTTTAAATTTGAATAAATTTGAACCAATTTTACATGAAATTTTTCATCCAATTTTTGATCAACAAAAACTTACCTTAAAAGTTTTACGTTTAGATTTAATTGATCCGATTACAGGTGGAAATAAATGGTTTAAATTGAAATTCAATCTAGAGAAAGCAGAAAAGCTGGGTTGTAAAACCATTATCACCTTCGGTGGATCTTATTCCAATCATATTGCAGCCTTGGCAAGTGTTGCCGCTAAATTGGGATTCGAATCTGTTGGGATTATAAGAGGTAAAGTACATGATGATAACCCAACATTGAAGCGTGCAAAACTTGAGGGTATGAAATTGATCGAATGCGAGTATGAAAAATATCGTGCTTATCGAAATTCAGAGAATTGGAATGAATTACTAGAACAGTTCCCTAATTCGTTTGTAATTCCAGAAGGTGGATCAAATAATCTCGGCATTCAAGGTTGTCGGTTAATTGTTAAGATGATTCCTGAAAATACAACTTCTGTCTTTTTACCTGTAGGCACAGGAACAACAATGGCCGGATTAATTTTGGGTAGTGAAAACAAATTTTTTGTAGAAGGTATTGCAGTAGTAAAAGCGAAAGATTATTTAAACAATAATATCGCTCGGATGATTAAAGAAGATTTGAAATCAATTCCGGAAAATTATTTTCTTCATCACGATTTTACCTTTGGAGGTTATGCAAAATCCAATCCTAGTTTAAACTCTTTTCAAGAGGATTTTTATAGGGATCATAAAATACTAATTGAACCAATTTATACCGGAAGAATGTTTTATGCAATTGTTGCGTTAGCAAATTCAGGATATTTTTCGAAAGGCGCATCAATCGTTGCAATCCATACTGGAGGAAATCAATACAATTTGAGCTAACAGTGGTTTGTTAATAGAGGTTCAACATTACGGAAATAATTTTGCTCCATTGTTCCTACATTTGTAAAGACTAAAAATGATGAATAAGAATCTACTATTATAGTTTGCGATATATCTTTTGTGCGGTTTTAATACAAACGGAAAGGCACAAGCTAAAGGAGATAGGATGACTCCTGAAGAGTACATTGCTTTATTTAAAGATGCAGCATTGACGGATATGTCTAGAACTGGAGTTCCTGCAAGTATTACAATGGCGCAAGGAATGTATGAATCAGATTATGGAAATAGTCCTCTAGCTTTAAACGCAAATAATCATTTTGGAATTAAGTGCCATGTTGAGTGGGATGGCGCTACCTATCATCAAGATGATGATGCAGCGGATGAATGTTTTCGTAAATATAAAAATGTTCAAGAATCTTATGATGATCATTCCATCTTTTTAAGAAGTCGTGAACGTTATAAAACGCTTTTCAATCTTGATATTACAGATTACAAAGGGTGGGCAAGAGGGTTGAAGAAAGCAGGCTATGCAACGAATCCTCAGTATGCTCAAAAATTAATCGACTTAATTGAAAGATATAATCTGAGTGATTTGGATAAGCAAGGAACAAAAATACCAGTTCAGATTGCAGAGTTAAAAAAATCGCCTACAACTATTTCGCACAATGAAACTAGTGTTAATGAGAAACCATTAATAGGTAAATCCCAATCAACATTTACTAGTATAAATACCGTCAACAATGTCCCTTTTGTTCGCGCCCGTAAGGGCGACACTTGGCTAAAACTTACCAGAGAAAATAATCTGGAGTTGTGGCAAATTCTTTCTTACAACGACGCAGATAAAAATGCAATGTTGCATGATGGTGAATTAGTATTTTTGAAAATTAAAAAGAATAAAAGCAATATTGAGAAACATGTAGTTAAAGATGGCGAAACAATGCGCTCCATTGCACAACTTTATGGAATCAAATTGAAGAAACTTTATCGGATGAATCGCATTGCATCAGACAGCCAAGCAAAGCCTGGTGACGTATTATACCTCAACAAAAGTTTGTTATTTGGTTTGCCATTATAGGTTCCTTTTTTTTCCTGATAGATACAAACTTTTCTAGACAATGAGAATTCATTTCGACCCTGACGGGGTCGAATAAAAGTTATAGTTTTCAATAATCTCCCTTATCATTTCGACCCTGAAGGGGTCGAATAATTTTCTTCCACAATATAAATTCGATACACGAATAAACCCTCAATTCATTAAACGACCAACTGAATGAATTTCAGTAATAAGGAAGATATTTTGAATCCATAAAAGTGAATTAATAAAGATTTAAATTATAATATATTTGTAACTCATAAGCAATAAAAGTAATTTCCCCAAAAGCAATTAACATGTCAAGCAAGTTAGACCAAAAGAAGGCTCAAAAATCCAAGAATTTAGCCCAACAAGAATTCAATCCAATTTATTACAAATTATTTTTTGTTGTTGTCATACTTGTTTTATACGGACGCTCAATTGGGTTTGATTTTGTTCTTGATGATGATCTTTTCATTAAAAATAATCCACTCGTTCAAAAAGGAATTTTGGGGATTGGTCAAACTTTTTATCATGGTAGCTTAGAATATTTTCGAGGCTCTAATCTGCAAGTCTATCGGCCAATGTTATTAATAGCATTTTGCATAGAGAAAACAATGTTTGGAAATTCACCTGGAGGGTTTCATTTTATTAATGTTCTTTTATATGTTTTTACATCGATAGTTTTTTTTAACCTTATTCGTAAACTTCTTCCGAATTACAA
>JAYVOC010000096.1:0-12589 GCA_043758125.1 Bacteroidota bacterium
CTGCTAGAGACCTATTCACTTTTGAATTTATAAAGGAAGCTATTGTTTCAGTATTTCCTCATTGCCATGACAATATTGTAGAAGATCTAGTCAGGATGATAGCATTTGATGCAATTGTTGGAAATAATGATAGACATTTTTATAATTGGGGTGTAATTGATACAAAAAAGAAGACCAGAAAGGCGCTTAAATTAGCACCAATGTACGATTCGGCAAGAGGTTTATTGTGGAATTTTAGTGATGAGAATATAATTGGCATTTATAGAGCTAATTTAGATGGTGGGAATAATCGAATTAGTAACTATATTGAAGGAGCCTGTCCAAGAATAAGCATTGAAGGAAATAAGGATGCAAATCATTTCGAATTAATAAAATATGTTAAAGAAGATAACAAAAAGTACGAATTAATCGTTAAACACTTATCTTCAATCCAAAATGAGGAGAGGGTTGTTGACATGTTAAATCGAGAATTTTCCCCTTTCTTCATTCCTGAAAGGTCTAAGTTGGTGATAGAAATATTAAGAAGTAGATTTAGAAAAATTAGAGAAATTAAAAATGTTAAATAAAATTCAAGCGAAAATAAAGGGTTGGTTTAGTAAAGGAGATGAAGATTTAGCAATGCATCTACCTTTAGAGGAGAACGCAACTTTTATTCTCAAAGTTGATAAAATAGAAATCGGAATACTTCATTGTGAAAATGGAGTATGGGAATTTAAATATTCAGAAGAGTTTAAAAATCATAACGAGTATAATTTAATAACGGGTTTTCCTGATTTAAATAAAGTTTATCGGGAAAATACATTGTGGCCTTTTTTTCGTATCCGTATTCCAGGTTTAAAACAACCAGCTGTTCAAGAAATAATTAAAAAAGAGAAGATTAATCAGGAAAATGAAGTTTCGCTATTAAAGCGTTTTGGTCAAAAAACAATTTCAAATCCTTATGAATTAATTTCCGGATAATATTTTTCAGCATTATCTGCTGCAGGCATCTCATATAAAATTAATATAAGATTATTAAAATTTATAGTCCCTAATGTTTTATCCCGATTGACTTAGTTCTGTTGCTACGAAGCGAGGATTTATTATTGAAAATTAAAATAGTCACAAGTCAAAACAGATTATTTGCCGCTTTAATATTTTGCCTATTTTAATGTTTTATACGAAGTTAAAATATTCTCTGTAAGAAAATAACAAAGCATTCAGCCAATGTGCAGTTATAGGCAGTGATAATTTCGGCATATTGGTCGTAATCATGCCCAATAAATACCACGTTTCCTAAGTTCATCAATTACTAATTTCAACTGCTCTTGGATGAATATTTTTGCGGTATTATGTGTATTAGAAATATATTCAATTGTCAAGATATAAATATAACCTGTTTCTGTATATTCAAGATGTTGTTTGTTTCTTTTGAAAATATCTACATCAGGTTGTTGATCTACACCTTTAGAATAATCTTTGATTATATTGGAACCATTATGAACTATTAAATTTCTTACAGTTTGATTGTCGGTAAATAATTGCCATTCGGCATTACCGGGAATAACGATTGTAAGCTTGTCTTTTAGAAAAGTTTTGGCCTTTTTTATACCTTGTTCTCTTACATTGTAATTAAGGAAATCTTCATTAAGATAAAGTGCGGCGATTCGACATAATTCTATCATTGCCCATTCTAAAAATGAGTTGGTCATTACAAATAAAGCATTATAAATTGTTTTATTGGTATTGTTTGTAAAGAAATGTCCAACCTTTTCAGCTAATTCATCAGGTATACCTATCCACTCAGAAGATTGGACATTATCAAGCGATTTATTTAGCATATCACTCCTGTCTTTTAAAAATTGGGATAACTGTCTAATGTAATCATCAACATTACTACCTTCAGTGAAAATTAAGCTTTTATAAATACCGCAATCTGATTGCAAGTCATTCCTTTGATACAATACGCTCATTTTATTATTATTAAAATAGTAACAGACACTAATGACCTTGCCAATAACTCAACATCTACACAAGTATATCTTACCTATTTCAAATATCCAAACAAATTGAAAAATTTATAAATAAAAAGCCCTGAAGTACAGACTAACGTCAGACTTCAGGGCTTTTATATAATCACTATAGCAAAGACATATAAACTGCCTTATGCAAAATTTAATTACTGAATAATAATTTTTTCAGTTTGCACTTTATCATTGTTTATCAATTGCAAGGTGTACATTCCAGAAGCAAGATTGTTTTCTAAATTAATTGTTTCCTGAACTTCTGATCCTGCTGATTTGAATTCTTGACTATATACAAGTGCACCTGAAATAGTATAAATTTTTGCTATCAAATTTCCTTTCTCTAGCTGAGTTCCTTTAATTTGGAAATTACCTTTTGAAGGATTTGGAAATACAGTAATTCCAAGATTGCTGAAATTGATAGAGGGTAAACCAACTGCAAAATCAAAATTAGGAAATGTTATTGAAACAATATAGCCAGCAGCCTCACCATTATAAGTAGTAAAACTTCCTCCAACATATAAAATAGAATCATAAACACTAACGGCATTCACTGTTGAGTTGAAATTTGGATAGAAATAAGAACTCAATCCATTGCTTGTTAAAATCGCACAATTACTTAATGTTTGTCCTGCAATTGATGTGAATGATCCTCCAGTAAAGGCAAACCCATTTTTACTGAACAAAGAATAAACAGTTCCATTTGAATTAGGATTCCAAGAGCTTAGATTCCCTGTACTTAAATCGAATGCCGCTAAGTGATTTCTTGTTGTAGAAGTGGTTGTAAGTAGAGAGAAATTTCCAGCAGCAAATAAAGTACTATTATCAAGTGCTAAACTATATACAGTACTATTAAATCCAGGATTTATTGCACCAATTGCAGCGTTAGAAGCATCTATTTCTGCGAAGTATCCTCTGGGAAGTGAATTGATATTTGAGAAACTTCCACCAGCATAAACCTTATTGTTATAATATGCAAGTGTATTAACATCGGCATTTGCATTTGGATCCCAAGATTGCAATGTTCCTAAACCTGTGATATCAATTGCTGCTAAATGGTTTCTTGTAATACTATTCATTGTTGTAAATGCTCCTCCAACAAATAGTGTATTACCGTTCGCTAACATTGAATAAACATTACTATTGGCTGAGGGATTCCAAGTTGTAGCAAGACCAGTTGTTTTAGATAATTGAGCAATATAATTTCTAGGTTGAGTGCCAATATTTGTAAATGCTCCACCAGCGTAAATATTATTTGCATCTGAAGTAATAGAATAAATAACATTGTTTGCACTTGGATCCCATGGAGTAATCAAACGAGTAACTTCATCATAACATAATAAATAATTTCTTGCTTCATATTTGCTCCAATCAAAGTTACCACCAAGAACAATATTACCTGCATTTTTACTCATACAATATCCACTTGCATTTACTTGCGGATTAAATGATGTTGCTATTCCGGTGATCGTATCAATTGCAGCGAAATAATTTCGTGAAATAGATCCAATAGTTGTGAAATCTCCTCCGCAATATAAAAGTCCATTGTTCATCATCAAAGTATTTACGTTGGAATTTAAATTAGGATTCCATATAGTTACAGTATTCGTTCCTTTATTGAATGCGGCCAATCTATTTCTATTCTGTCCACCAATATTTGTGAATGCTCCTCCTAGATATACTTTATTAGCATCAAATGTGAATGCATAGATTACATTATCGGGATTGGGATTCCAATTAGTACTTAATCCAGTAGTTTCATCTATCGATTGCGCATAATAATAGGAGGAAGCTTTGCCATAATCAAATGTTCCACCAATTAATAAATTATTTCCTACTCCGGCGATAACATAAGCACTAGAATTTAGATGTGGATCCCACGTATTTACATGTGCACCAACTGCAACATTTACCGCTGCGCTATAAGATCTATTTTGACCATTCACTGTGGTGAAATCTCCAGCCATATACATTAAACTATCTCTTTTATAAAGACTATAAACATTGGAATTTGCATTGGGATTCCAAGTCGTTGCAATTCCTGTACTTGTATTTATAGCAGCAACTCTATTTCGCGCCTGAGCTCCAATATTTGTAAATGAACCTCCAGCATAAATTAAATTATTTACAGCATCCAGAGATAATCCATAAACAGCATTATCAGAACTAGGATTCCAACTACTTATATTTCCTACTGTAACATCAGTAGAGAAAATATAATTTCTTGATTGAAATTTTAGATAATTAAATGTTCCTCCTACCAATAAATTTGTACCAGCTATTGCGATGGAATAGACGCTTGCATTTGGCTTAGGATACCATGAAGATGCAACGCCAGAAGTAGAATCAACTTTTGCTAGATATTCTCTAGTTATTGCTCCAACTGTAGTAAAATCTCCTGCAACATATACATTCGCACCGATTAATTTTATGCTATAAACATTTGAATTCATATTTGGATTCCATGTAGTGCTATTACCTGTTGTCAAACTTAATTTTGCTAAACGATTTCTTGGTTGACCACCGATATTTGTAAATGATCCACCAACATACATGGTGTTATTATTTATTAAAAAATCGTAAATAACATTATCAGCAGTTGGAGACCAGGAAGTAACAGCTGCAGTTGATTTATTTACTTCTGCAATATAATTTCTACCTTGTCCACTAACCTGTGTAAAGTATCCTCCAATATAAACACTAGTTCCTTGAACAATTAATTTGTATACATAACTATTTGGGTTGGGTGTCCATGATGTAATTACTGCTGTAGATTTATTTAGTGATGCAAGATAATTTCTAGTTTGACCTCCAATCTGCGTGAATTGTCCACCAACAAATAAATTTGTTCCATCTGCATCAATTGAACTTACTGAACCATTTGGATTAGGCAGCCATGTAGCATCAACGATTCCGGTTGTAGCATCAATACTTGCTAAACTATTAATTGTGTTACCACCAATCTGAGTAAATGAACCGCCAACATAAATCGTATTTCCATCTTTAAGGATGCTAGAAATTGTAGAGTTTGCATTTGGATCCCAGTTAGGATCTAAAGTATTGTTTGATAAAATATGTGCTAAACGGTTTCTTGTAATACCACCAACGCTAGTGAAAGATCCACAAATATACCAGCCACTTGCTCCATCACTAATAATTTGATTTATCGTACTATTCGTTTTTGGAAAGCTGTACAATGGAACATCATTAGATGTACTTAATAATGCAGCAGTGCCAGTATTAAAACCACCATTTGTAAACGATCCACCTGCGTAGATTGTATTGTTGTCGACAATCATTGTATTTACAAAACTATTTACTGCTATTGATGGTAATGCATTTCCAATGGTATTGTCAAGACGAGCAAAATATGTTTGATTCACTCCACCAATATTGTAAAAGTATCCACCAACATAAATATCAGAACCAACCATACAAATAGAATTCACTTGATTATCTGGATTGGGATTCCATGTAGTAATAATATTTGTTGTTAGATCAATTGCAGCAAGTCGGTTAATCGTATTTCCAGTTATGGATGAAAATGTTCCACCAACATAAAGTAAATTTCCGTTTTTATACAATGCATTAACAGATCCATTTGCATTTGGATCAAAATTGGGATCTACTGATAAATTCGAAAGGATATGCGCAATTCTATTTCTATTTACGCCACCAATAGTAGTAAAAGCTCCACCAATATACCATCCACCATTTCCATCATCAATCACTGCGTTAACAGTAGAATTTGTTCTAGGAAAATCAAAATCAGGAACATCATTTGTTCCAGTATAAAATGCAGCTTTTCCAGAGTTAAATCCGGAAATTGTATATGATCCACCTACATAGATGTCGCCACTATTTTTAGCAATGGTATTTACATAACTATTAAATGAAATAGATTGAACTGCATTCCCTGTAGTGATGTCAACTTTTGCATAGTAGTTGATATCCTTCGAACCAATATTTGTAAAGTATCCTCCTACGTATAAATAATTTCCAGAAAGCATTAATGTTTTTACAGTATTATTCGCATTGGGATTCCATGAATTTGGAATACCCGTAGTTATATCTAGTGCTGCGATTCGATTAATATTAACACCACCAATTGAGGAAAAATCACCGCCTACATATAAGGTCGTTCCACTTAGGATTAATGCATTAACTGCTGCATTAGGATTTGGTGCGAATGATACATCAACAGTATTATTTGAAAGCACATGTGCTAACCGACTAATTGATGAATTTCCAATTGCGGAAAATGCACCACCAAGATACCATCCACCACTTCCATCAGCAATCACGGTGTTTACTGCGCCATTAGTTCGTGGAAAAGTTAAGTTTGGAAAATCACCTCCAACATTTATTAAAGCAGCTTTACCGGTCTTATAACCAGCTTGCGTAAATGATCCACCAAGATAAACTTTACTTCCATCTCGAAAGATAGCATTCACTGTACTGTTAGTTTCAATAAATGCATTCCGATAAGGCTGTGCATTAGAGCCCAAGTAAAGGAATAAGAATGCAAACATCACGAAGATGCTTTTGAAGAATGCTACTTGATAGCTTTTGTAAAATGTTCTCATTTGATTATATATTATGTTTAGTTAGATGCTTTTTAATTACCAAAAACTAGCAGGCATTAGATGAAATAAATATTTAATCTTAACTTGAAATAGATTGTGAATCCGCAATCTCATTCTTCAAATTTAAACAATTTCCTATCATTTGTTTCATAAATACAATAAATTAAGATGAAGAAAATTATTCTTTTTTGTAATTCATCTGAATGAACAACGTGAAGTGTGGATATTCAATTTTTAATAATATTTTTAGAGGATAATAAAGTAAAAATAAATATACTTAATCTATCAATTTTGTATATTAGTTAATGAATTAGGATTTTTAAAGTATTGAAAAATTCCGTGCTTAAAGTGGAGTAATGAGTTTTGTAGGGGAATAGGATTACAAAAGGAATTTATATTTTATTGTTAAACTTTAATCGAAAGTAGAAGACTTTAAAGATTTAAAATTTACTTTCTTATTTGATATTGAAAATGTTTAAATGATAGATCGTGCCTACATATCTTGAAAAGTAACTATTTCTAATTATTGGTTTTTTTGGTAATGCAGATTAAAATAATTCAACAAAGTATTTAGTAAATAAGGAAAATAAACAATGAAAATTAAACTGCAAGTTTTGTACAGTCGGTGGGATTCACGAAATGTTTGCGAACAAACATTTCATGAATGATGGGGGCTCACAAATAATTATTTACTGCTGGTGCTTCGCACAAAAAAAGGGTTATGAAATTTTTCAACAAGTAAACTTGCAAAAAATTTCATAACCCTTTTTTAAACCTGCGGTTACAGCAGTAAATAAATTTTTGTGGAGCCGGTGGGATTTGAACCCACGTCCAGACAGGGAATCAATACGCTTTCTACATGCTTAGTATTGCTTTTAATTGTCGGGAAAAGGTTAGGCGTAACACATACCACCATTCTCCGTATTTCCTTTATCTCACTGCACTATCGGAACGTTAACACAGCCAGTTTACCATTTTGATGCCCTGACCCCAATCCCGGTAAACGAGGGACTAGGCAGAGCAGCCAGTCACTACTCCTAGAGCAGTGATTAAGCTAATTGATCTTGGATCAATTAGGCAGCACGCGCATAGTTGTTTTCGCCAGTTAGACGATAGAGAATTGCGTTTTAAGGGACCATTCACAACGCCCTGCATGCTTACCTACCAATCGCTCCTACTGTCGATTCCTGTCGACCCCATATTTTTAAAGAACTGGAGCAAAGATAACAATCTTTGCTCCAGTTCTTAATTACGAATTTCAAATTACGAATTAAGTTGAAATTGGCAGATACTAATTAGTATTAAGATAAAATGTCAGATTTCTATTGATAAAATAGACAAAAATCAACTCCGAATTCAATAACCATCAGATTGTAATTCGTAATTCTTAATTCGTAATTTTCTTAAAATAATCCCAAAGTGGATCAGAGGGAGGCTCCGCAACAATATTGATTTCTGCTTTTGTTACTGGATGCTCAAAAGTAATTGCACGCGCATGAAGATGAATGGAACCATTTTCATTACTTCGGTTAAAACCATATTTTAAATCACCTTTTATCGGACAACCAATCCCAGATAACTGAACACGAATTTGATGATGCCTACCAGTAATAGGTTTCACCTCAAGCAAAGTATAGTTATCTGATTTAATTAAAATTTTATAATCTAATTCGCTAAGCAATGCTCCAGCTTTTGGAACTGATGTAGCATAACTTTTATTTTGCTTTTCATTTTTCCAGAGATAACTTATTAGATGATCAGCTTCTTTAGGTGGAGTATTTTTTACAACAGCCCAATATGTTTTTTGAAGATCTTTCTCTCGAAATAATTTATTCATGCGCTCAAGTCCTTTACTCGTACGGGCAAAAACAACAATACCACTAACAGGACGATCAATGCGATGCACAGTGCCTAAAAACACATCACCAGGCTTATCATATTTTTCTTTTATATAAAGTTTAATACGATCACCAATTGTTTCATCGCCCGTTTTATCACCTTGAACAATTTCACCTGGATGTTTATTTACAACAATAAGATGATTGTCTTCAAATAAAACTTGAATACTATATTCTTTCTTCATTCAACAATTATAAATACACTAATAGAATTCAAAATTGTTAAATTAATATTGCTCATTCTTATTCGGAAAATCAACTGATTTAACATCTCTAATATAATGTTCCGTAGCCTCTTTAATTTGATCGTATAGATTTAAATAACGACGTAAAAAACGAGGATTAAAATCTTTATTAATTCCTAACATATCATGCAATACTAAAACTTGTCCATCTGTTCCGTAACCAGCACCAATACCAATTGTTGGAATTTTAATATTCGCAGAAACTTCTGTTGCAAGCTTCGCTGGAATTTTTTCCAGGACAATAGAAAAGCAACCAATCGATTCAAGCAATTCTGCATCTTCTCGTAAACGTTGTGCTTCTTGTTCTTCTTTTGCACGAACTACATACGTTCCGAATTTATAAATTGATTGAGGCGTTAATCCTAAATGTCCCATCACTGGAACTCCCGCAGAAATAATTCTCTCAACAGCTTCTTTAACTTCTCGTCCGCCTTCTAACTTTACACCATGCGCACCCGTTTCTTTCATGATACGAATTGCTGAGTTCAACGCTTCTTTCGAATTTCCTTGATACGATCCAAATGGAAGATCTACAACGACTAAAGCTCTATGTACTGCTCTCACAACTGAAGCAGCATGATATATCATTTGATCAAGTGTAATAGGCAATGTTGTTTTGTGACCAGCCATCACATTACTCGCAGAATCACCAACAAGTATTACATCCATTCCTGCTTCATCAATAATTTTTGCAAGACTAAAATCATATGCCGTTAGCATTGAAATTTTTTCGCCTTTACGTTTCATCTCCAACAATGTATGTGTGGTGATAATTCTTGCTTCTGCTTGCGATGACATCTTGCTATTGTATTAAATTGTTATTGAAATGATAATTTAATTCCCTGTTGGTAATGAAAAATCTTTCTTACTTTTATTTTCTTTCTTAGACGAATCAGGTGAATTTGTATTTGAAGTAGGATTTACAATTGTTGATTTTGATTTCGTAGATTTTGCAGTGCTCTGATTTAATGAATCCTTTAACGCTTGATTTGCTTTTTGTAATTCTTCGTTTTTCAATTTTTCAGCCTTCAGATTTTTTGAAAGATTAATTACAAGATCTCCACCGTCATTTCCTTTCACCATCTCTTTGTAACGCATTAATTCGGTATTAACTTTCATCAACGAATCAAATGAAAATTGAAATGATTTTAATTTAGATTCTAATATTTTTATTGCTTTATCACTCGCTAATTTTTGTACTTCATTTTCTTTCTCAGCACCTTTTAATCCTTGTATTATTTGCTTTTGATCTTCCGACTCTTCACTTAATTTATTGATTTGAGTTTTTAATGTGATGATAGATTCAGCCAATGCCATCACATCATTTTCGGGAGATAAAACATCTGATTTTTTTGTTTCAGTAGATTCGCCTTCTTGCCCCTTTTGATTAGTAAACAAATAAAGAAAATCAACTTTTCCTTTACTTCCTGGTCCGATTATATATCCTAGCTCACCAACTTTATACGCAATTTCTGTGAATGAAAGTAAAAGAGAATTGTTTAAATAAATATCATAATTTTTATCGGATGTTCTTACTTCAATCAAATTAGGAATATTTAATCCTTTCACGAAAGTAGATTTAACCCAACCACCATCTTTTTGATTTCCCGTTAAATAATGATACGCATTTGACGCAATTTGTCGTAAACGAAACTGTTGATTTTTATTAATCTCAAAAATAAATCCTCCTTGACCACCTGGTTGCGCCATGAAGATTATACCAATACTTCCATCATCTGTAGTTGCTTTTTCTAATTTTAAAGATGTAACAAAACGATAGGAGGATAGATTACAATTGAAATTTCCAATAGAAGCATAAGGAGAAACTGATGCTTTACGATTTAAAATATATTCTCCATCCTGAACAAGAATTAAATTTTCACTATTAGAAAGTGTTGTCCAGTAGGTATCTGAGCTGTCAAAATTTTCACTGAGATAAAGCTTGTCAAATTTTTCTGAAACTAGAGGTTTAAAAGTGGTAGTTGCTTGTGCAAAACAAGAGCCTGAAATCAATAACACATACAACAGGAGAGAAGCGATTTTTTTCATTTTACTCTTTAAAGATTAATAGTGAATTATAAAATCATTAATCTTTTTTGCAAGAGTTTTACTAACTTGCATTTGTGGAAGTCGAACATAATCATCTGTTATTTCTAATTGTTTTAAAACAGATTTAATTCCCGATGGATTTCCTTCAGCAAACAACAACGGAATTAATGGCAACAAATCATAATGTAACTTTTTAGCTTTCGAGAAATTTAATTTTAATGCTTGTCGAATCATTTCCGAAAAATCTTGCGGATATGCATTCGCAACAACTGAAATAGCACCAACCGCACCACATGCAATCAATGGTAATGTCAATGCATCATCACCTGAAATCACTAAGAAATCATCCGGTTTGTTTTTCAGGATAAACATCGCTTGTTCAACATTTCCACTTGCTTCTTTAATTGCAATTACATTTTTGAATTCATGCGCGATGGTAAGCGTTGTATCTGCAAGCATGTTCGATCCAGTACGCGAAGGAACATTGTACAAGATAATTGGAACGGGTGATGCCTTATCGATTGCTTTGTAATGTTGTATTATTCCCTGTTGCGTTGGCTTACTGTAATAAGGAGAAACAGATAAAATTGCATCTACACTTTTAAAATCATAATCATCAAATGCACGAATAATTTCATGTGTATTGTTACCACCTAATCCTAATACAATTGGAACTTTTTTGTTGGCAACTTCAATAGCACAATTTAAAACTGCTTTACGTTCATCTCTACTCAATGTTGAACTTTCTCCAGTAGTACCAAGCGGAACTAGGTATTCACATTTACCTTTTAATACATGCTTAATGAGCTTTGTATATGCCTTAAAATCGATGCTTCCATCTTTTTGAAAAGGTGTGACCAGCGCAACGCCAGTTCCGTGCAACTTCTTAAGAAGCTGGTTCATATTTAAACGACTTTAAGTAATGATTAACTTGTTCAATAAATTGTGGTAATGCTAAATTTTCACGAGTGCTAATCATGAAATCATAAAATGATGTTGATCCTTTTTCATATTTACCAATCTTAAATCTCGCCTTCGACATAGCAACAATATATTTAAAAGGAATACTATTTCCAGTATGTAAATCGATAAGAATATCGAACTCGCGATTAACGAAATTTTTAATGATGGGATTGCTAGGTTTATAAAACCAATTAAGCGTTTTGCGTGTAAAAAAATCCAATCCTAATTTTGAAAAACGCATTGGTGGCAATTCATCTTGATCGTAATATCCTAAAGCAAGAACATCTTTTTGATGTAACTCACGAATCTCTTTTACGTAACGCTTTACCAGTTCGAAATATTTTTCATTACTGGAATCATATAAAATACCTATCGATTTTGCTTTCTCAAAAGGAATTAGCTGTTGCTTTGCCTTGTGATTTTTGAATTCGCGTTGGAATAGGTAATTGGCAATTTTATGTCGGAGGGTTTTCTTCATAGCCCTGATAGTTCAGATTGTAAAAGTACCGAAAAATGAACTATGATATCAGCTCCAGAAATTCATTCTCAGAAATCACTTTCACTCCCATTTCCGAAGCCTTTTCAGTCTTGCTAGGACCAGCATCAGAACCCGCCAATAAGTAATTCGTTTTTTTAGAAACGGAACTGCCATTTTTGCCTCCATGTTGCTCAATCATCTGCTTCAATTCATCACGACTAAATTGCTCGAAACTACCTGTAACAACAATCGTTAGACCTTTCAATTTATCACTAAGCTTTGCATTCACTGAATCTTGACGAATAGAAAGTTGTAAACCAGCAGCTTTTAAGCGGTTAACCAAGAGGATTTTAGCGGGATTATCAAA
>JAYVOC010000097.1:0-2877 GCA_043758125.1 Bacteroidota bacterium
TATCTCCTCTATATAATCTTTCTTTTTGTCTTTCAAAGTAAAAAGTGGAATTAATTTTTTCAACCCAGATTTTGTTGAAAACTGATAGCAATTGTTAAAAATTAACCCTTGGGGTTAAGGTTATCTTTAACCAGATTTGTATCCGGCCATGCAGCAAGCCGATCAAATCGCAAAACGCTGGTTTTCATCTTTATCGAAAATCCTACGTATAGTAATGAAAGCAACAAATTCGCATTGGATGCATTTTCATCGCTTATTGCCAGTAAAAATTAAGAGTACCTAAACCTAACCTACCCTTTTAACCCAGTATTTAACTTATCGCCACATGAATGTAATAAAGAGAGACGGAAAAAACGAGACCGTAAAGTTTGACAAGATTACGGCGCGTATCCAGAAACTATGTTATGGGCTTTCGCCTGAGCATGTTAGTCCTGCTTTGGTTGCTCAAAAAGTAATTGAAGGCGTTTATGATGGCGTAACTACCACAGAACTAGATAACCTAGCTGCGGAAACTGCTGCCTCTTTAACAACACGTCATCCTGATTTTGCACAATTAGCTTCTCGAATTGCAATTTCCAATCTCCATAAGAACACAAAGAAGTTGTTTTCAGAAACAATGCGTGATCTTTATCAATTCATTGACCCTAAAACGAATAAGAAAGCTTCATTAATTGCCGACGATGTAATGGCAGTTATTGAAATGCATAGTGACCTTTTAGATTCTACTATTATCTATGATCGTGATTTCGGTTATGATTTCTTTGGATTCAAAACATTAGAGAAATCGTATCTATTAAAGATCAATGGTAAAGTGGTTGAGCGCCCTCAACACATGTTAATGCGTGTTTCTGTAGGGATTCATAAAACGGATATTGATTCAGTTATTGAGACTTACAATTATATGAGTGAGCGTTGGTTCACGCATGCAACTCCAACTTTATTTAACGCTGGAACACCAAAGCCACAACTTAGTTCTTGTTTTTTACTTCAGATGCAAGATGATAGTATTGATGGGATTTATAATACGTTGAAACAATGCGCTGAAATTTCACAATCTGCAGGTGGAATTGGATTGAGTATTCATAACATTCGTGCTACTGGTTCATATATCCGTGGAACAAATGGAACGAGTAACGGCATTGTACCGATGTTGCGTGTGTTTAATGATACTGCGCGTTATGTAGATCAAGGTGGAGGAAAACGTAAGGGATCATTTGCAATTTATATTGAACCATGGCATGCTGATATTTTTGATTTTCTTGATTTAAAAAAGAATCATGGTAAAGAAGAAAATCGTGCGCGTGATTTATTTTATGCGATGTGGATTTGCGATTTATTTATGAAGCGTGTTAAAGAAGAAGGACAATGGAGTCTCTTCTGTCCGAACGAAGCACCAGGATTGAGCGATTGTTATGGAATGGAATTCGAATTGTTGTATACAAAGTATGAAGCAGAAGGTCGTGCACGTAAGAGTATTCCTGCGCGTGAATTATGGACTGCAATTCTTGAATCACAAATTGAAACAGGAACACCATACATTTTATATAAGGATGCTTGCAATGAAAAAAGTAATCAGAAAAATTTAGGAACGATTAAGAGTTCTAATCTTTGTACTGAGATTGTTGAGTACACTGCGAAAGATGAAGTAGCTGTTTGTAATCTTGCTTCAATTGCATTGCCACGATTTGTTATCAATGGAAAGTTTGATCATAAGCGATTATTTGATGTCACGTATACTGTTACAAAAAATCTAAATCGCATTATTGATGTAAACTATTATCCTGTTGTTGAAGCAAAAAATAGTAATATGCGTCATCGTCCGATTGGTATTGGAGTACAAGGATTAGCGGATGCATTTATTTTGATGCGTTATCCTTTTGAGAGTGAAGAAGCGCGTCAGTTAAACAAAGATATTTTCGAGACAATTTATTATGCAGCGATGACTGCTTCTAAAGATCTTGCCATTAAAGAAGGTCCTTATTCAACGTATGAAGGGTCACCAATATCACAAGGCATTTTCCAATTTGATATGTGGGGAGTAAAACCTAGTGATCGTTGGGAGTGGGATGTGTTACGTGAAGAAGTAAAAAAACATGGAGTTCGCAATTCATTATTACTTGCACCAATGCCAACAGCAAGTACATCACAAATATTAGGTAACAACGAATGTTTCGAACCATATACAACAAATATTTATAATCGTCGTGTGTTGAGTGGCGAATTCATTGTTGTAAACAAACATTTATTGATGGATTTAGTGAAGATGAATCTTTGGAACAGCGACATGAAAAATAAAGTGATCGCATCGAATGGTTCTATTCAACATATTCCTGAGATTCCGCAAGACATTAAAGATTTGTACAAAACTGTTTGGGAAATTAAACAACGTACAGTTATTGATATGGCTGCTGATCGTGGTGCATTTATTTGCCAAAGTCAGTCGTTGAATTTATTTATTGCAGAACCAAATTTTGCAAAACTTACGTCGATGCATTTTTATGCATGGGAGAAAGGATTAAAAACAGGAATGTATTATTTACGTACACGTCCTGCGGCTTCAGCGATTAAATTCACAGTAGAAAAACAATACGATACCATTCCACAAATGGCGGAAGCTATTACAGCAACAGCAACAGTTATCACTACTTCGGTTACAGAAATTTCTGATAATACAATTATTAATAATGATGTTACTACGAGCTTCCTTGATGAAGTTCAAGGTGCGGGAGATCAGATTTCATGTTCATTGGATAATCCGGAAGGATGTGAGATGTGTGGTAGTTAAAACAACACTTAAATTATCACTATCAACCGACTAAAAAACAAAACAACCTTTTAGCAAACATAAAGCATTGATTATACGGCATTCTATTTTTC
>JAYVOC010000098.1:0-15514 GCA_043758125.1 Bacteroidota bacterium
CCATCGCTTACTGGGCCATTATTCTACATCAGTTTTTAATTATCTTTGAAAACAGATGCCGAATCTAAATTCTGTTTACACAATCTTCTTTACACTCTCCTATTCTTTTTATCTATGATTAATTATTACTCTTCATTATAAAAAGTTTGAAAAACAATTCTAGCATAGATAACATTACTACTTCTTCATTATAAAGTTTAAATTAAAATTGTATTATTTACTGTGGTTGTATAATAGATTACTTTGCATTTCAAAATGTAATATCAAATAATAAGAAAACCTAAAATCATAACTATGAAAAAATTATTTACTTTAATTGCTTGTTGCTTGCTCACATCTGCAATATATGCACAACCCATTTTGCACGGGGATAGTTTACATACAGGTCAAAGCTTTAACTTGTATGATCTCACGAATGTGAATACTGCGAATCTAGCGGCTTCTGGAGCAAATGTTTCTTGGGACATTAGCGGTACAACAGCTACATTATCTGGCACCGTTGATTTTCAAGATATGGCTGTAACAGGATACGCGTCGCAATATCCTACTGCAAATTTTGCGATGAAATTTACTCCAGTAGGAGGATCAGCACTATATAGTCTGTTCAATATTTCTACTACAGAAATGGTAGAAGTTGCGAATAATGTTGGAACAGCAAACCCAGTAACTTTTGTGGATACAAGAATGACACTTGTGTTTCCATTTACATTTGGTTTGCAAAATACTGATATCTATCAAAAAACTGGTCAGAATCAGAAGGTGATTTTAAATACGTATGATTCATACGGAACTTTAATTACAAATTCGGCAACATATACGAATGTAGTGAGAATTCATACCGTTGATAATGGAAACACTTCTTACAATTGGTGGAATACAATGCCTCTTAGTCCATTGTTTCAAGCAAGCAGTAGCGGATTTACTTTATGGGAAGCAACATCAACTACAACTGGAATAAATGAATTACAAAGCAATCATTTGTTTGATATGTATCCAAATCCTGCGACAAACGAATTGAAAATTATCAATAAGGAAGTCATTTCAAAAATTGATATTTTTAATCTTGTTGGGGAATTACAATTTTCAACTTCATCATCGACAATAGATATCTCGGTTCTGAAATCTGGTATTTATTTTCTAAAAGCGTATTCTGATAAAGGTTCAGTATCTGAAAAATTTATCAAAGAATAACAAATTTTTAATCGACCCATTCATTAAAAAAAAAGACTTTCATGCAATTTTATAGTGTATTGCATGAAAGTCTTTATATTAATTTAATAATTTGACAAGTCATGTCAAGCGAATTAATTTTTCTTCAATACAATTGAAAAAAAAATGCATAGTCATTGTTTACAAAATTATTTTTAAAAGAAGTATTGGTATGAGATCTAACCAATAATGATAAGCCAAACTATGAAAATGTATTTACGGAAATCGATGAGAAGTTGAAACAACTTTTTCATTTATCGAGAAAAAAAAGTTAACTAAAAATGCATAAAAATTGCAGAGGTTAACTGATTATTATTGATCGCATAGAAATAGATCCCATTAATGTTTGCTCGTTAAAAAAAGTTAAGTCTTCTCCTTTTTCCTGTAATGCTAACGTGTACAACAATGGAAGATAATGTTCGTTTGTTGGGATTGCTAATTTTGCGATGCGACCTTTCTTATCATAGTTTATGAGTGATTGATGATCCCCAGTTTCAATCATTTCCTTCGACCATAAATCAAATTCTGTAGCCCAATCATACGCTTTATCATTCCATTGCATCATCCCTAAATTATGAACGATATTTCCACTTCCAATCACCATAACCCCACGTTTGCGAAGTGCTTTTAACTGCTTTGCTAAATTATAATGGTATGATGGCGGTTGTGCGAGATCAAGACTTAATTGATAAACGGGAATATCAGCTTTAGGAAACATCGACAACAATACCGACCAGCAGCCATGATCTAAACCCCAATCGTGAGTAGGTTTTACTTCGTTATTTGTTAACTCAATAGTTTGTTGCGCAAAATCTGGAGAGCCCGGAGCAGGATAATTCGCTGCATATAATTCAGGAGGAAATCCATAAAAATCATGAATCGTTTCCGGTTTTGCCAAAACATTTACAAACGTTCCATTTGTCATCCAATGTGCGGATACACATAAAATTGCTTTTGGTTTCGGAAGTTTCTTTCCTATCTCTGTCCATTTTTTACTGAAGATATTTTCTTCTATAGCATTCATAGGACTACCATGTCCAACAAAAAGCAATGGCATACGTTCTGATTCGCCTTTAAGTGCGTTAGCGGTTGCAGCAAATTCATTTAGAGATATCATAGCAGCGGATGCAAATATTGATGTAAGAATAAATTTACGACGATGCATTAGAGACATAATATGCATTCAAATTTACTAATAAATAAATTATTGAAATAATTAATTATTCGACCTCTAAAAATCTCCATTATTATAATCTTGTTGAGGCAGATCAGATTTCGTTGGTCGTTTTTTACCGAATAAACTAACATCTGCTTTACCAAAACGATATACTAATGTGAAGTTTGCTATCCTAGATTCACGTTTACGAATTTGATCAAGTACAAAGCCCTTGCCTTCATTATGAATTTGAATTTTACGTGTGTTAAAAATATCTGTAACATTAGCACTAAATGTAAATTTCCCTTTCAATAATTCCTGGCGAAATCCTACATCAACACCACTCATTCCTTTAAAACTTCCCTGTGGAGATTTATTCGGCGACATATAATTTCCTGTTACTTGAAATGAAGTTGTAGGTTTCACTTTCCAACTTATGGAAGTACGAATATTCCAATTTGTATTATTGCTTTGAAGTTCTGCATCTACATTACTTCCATCAATTTTATTTTGGAAAAGATTAAAACTTGTTGTTGCACTTACTGTTTTTACAAGTTGATTTCGCATTATAATTTCAAATCCTGTATTTGATGACGAACTAAAATTCTGAAAAGTTGTAGTTGTTATTCCTACTAATGTATCGAGTGTTCTGTAACGAGTAATTAAATTATTTGTTTTTCGATAATACAATGTAGCTCCAATTGATTGCTCATTAAATCTTCGAAAATATCCAAACTCAAAACTACTAATGTACTCTGGATTCAATTGTGGATTTCCTCGTCTTACATTTAAACTGTCAGCATAATCTGTAAATGGATTTAACTGTTGTTGTCCAGGTCGATTTACTCTCCGACTATAACTAAGTTGAAGTTCATTAACTTCTTTCAGAGTATATTTCACAGTTGCACTTGGAAAAAAATCTAAATAATTTTTTTTAAAATCTTTGGAGTTAGTTTCAGATTTACCAACTATTACTGTTTGCTCAACTCGCAATCCCACGATGTAATCAAACTTACTTACGCGACCACTAAACTGCGAATATCCTGCATAAATTTGATCTTCATAAATAAAATGATCTGTATAAATTGGATCTGGGATATATGTATTTAATGAATCCGTTAATGCTCCAAGTATATCATTATCATTACGACGAAATGCAGCTTTTATTCCTGCTTCAAATTTTGTTTTATCATTGATAGGATGAATATAATCCGATTGAAAATTTCCTACGGTATACTTACCATCTGTAATAGATCTATGTTTAACAGTGACAGCATCTGCAACTTTCGAAACATACTCTTCATCTTCATTGCGATCATTTACAGAGTAGTTTAAACTTGATGAAAACTCTCTTTTTGTTCCTGGAAATAAATGACGGAACTCAATATTTCCCTCTCCACCATGCGATTTTTCAGTACTAGAATTTTCACGAATAACATTCGGTGATAATGTTCCTAATAGTGTATCGAAAGTATACAAAACAGTTTCTGGTTTATTTTCAAAACGATTGGTATATCCACCACTTGTCGTTAATGTATTGTAATCATTCAAAAAGAAATCAATACCAAGCTTTGCATTATGTGATTCGTTATATTGTTTTCCTGAAGTATAAGAACTGTATATGGATTCAGGAATTGTGTAATTATTAAAACGATGTGATTCTCCACTTTGTGTTCTTGATTCATCACGAAATGTATATTGCGCAAAAAGATTCGTTTTTTTTGTACGATTATTTAAAGTAAATCCAGTATTGTATTTATCATTTGTACCTACACCTGCTGTAATAGTACCATTCATACCACTTCGTTTATCTTTTTTAGTTTTGATATTTATAATTCCTGCCATTCCTTCAGCATCGTATCGTGCAGAGGGATTTGTGATCACCTCAATTTGATCAATAGTGTTAGCAGGTAATTGTTGTAGCAATGCCGTTTTATCGCCACCGCCTAATCCAGAAGGTTTACCATCAATTAAAATTGTTACATTATCATTTCCTCTCAAACTAACCTTTCCATCAACATCTACATTTACTGAAGGGACATTCTTTAAAAGATCACTTGCTGTTCCTCCAACACTCGTTAAGTCTTTATCAGCATTATACACTTTCTTATCAATTGAATTAACGTAATCAACTTTATCAGCAGAAATTTCTAATTCTTTTAATTTTTTTATTGATGATGGAACATACACTGTTCCGAAGTCCTTTAATGGTTCAGAAGGAATTAATAAAAAAGGTTTTGAATCCATTTTGCGATAACCAATACTTGATATTCGCAAAATATATTTTCCTATAGGAACTTCTTCAATAGTAAAATGCCCTTTTCCATCCGTTAAACTACCAGCAACAGCGGATGAATCGCGGATACGTAATAAAGCTACTGAAGCAAATTCAATTACTTCTTTTGTAGAAGAATCTCGGAGTATCCCAATTACCTTTCCAATTGCTGGTATTGCTCTCGAAACTACAGAATCCTTTCCTGATTTAGAATTATCTACAGGTGCATTTGGTAGTTGTGCAAAAGAGTTGTTTACAAGAAATAAAATAATTGTAATCGGCAACAAAAAATATGAGGTCTTCCTTTTTTTCATTTTTATTTGATCTGCAAATAAGAAAATAGTTTATCTCTATAATTAATCAATTATGCAACTACGATTTTTACAGATGAAATTTATGAACTAGCTAATTCTTCATACAAAACTTGCATCAAAGTTTGCCCAACAGCTTTCAAAGTAATCGGATCAATTTTATCAATGGTATCACCGTGCGTATGCCAGTGCTTCCAAAAATGAGATCGTGTATTAAAATCATAATGAATGATATCAACTACTTTCATACTAGCCAATCCATTAATATAATAATGGTCATCAATGATAGGGCTCGTTTTATCAGGTAAGAAATATTGTCCATACCCTGCAGTATTTCCTGCTTTCCAAACTTTATCAACTATTTCTGATGCATATTGTCTTGATGTTCCCTCTTGCGTGAATGTTGCATTCGTTGCACCAGTCATATCTAGTAGAATTCCAAACTTTGCAAAGTAATTAGGCACATGTAAATTCTTCGCCCAATATTGCGTCCCTAAACAATAGGAATCTTCATTCTCTGGTAATCCTGAGTTTTCTGGTTGTCCATAATCTTCTAAATCAAAAAGAACAATATCAACACCTAAATCAGGTTTCGAAATCGATAGTTGACGTGCAATTTCAATTAATGTTCCAACTCCACTTGCACCATCATTCGCACCGTCAATAGGTTCATTTTTTCGAACAGAATCTTGATCAGCCCACGGACGTGTATCCCAATGTGACGACAACAAAATTCTATTTCCCTTTTTTGGATTTATAGAACCAATAATATTTTTTCCACTTAATATTTTCCCATCGTAACCACGCGATTTATACTCTTGAACAATCACTGTATCCATGTATTGCTTTAGTTCATCAACAATCCATGTTGCGCATTTTTCATGAGCTGATGAATTAGGAATTCGCGGACCAAAATCAACTTGTTTTTTTGTATACACAAATGCTGAATCACCGCTAAATGTTTGAGGAACTACTACTGCTTTTTGAGTACTTGCAGTTGTGCTAGTAGTATTACTATTGTTAGTTTGATTACACGATGAAACAAAAATTGCAATACAAATTGCGAAAAATAATTTGTTTGCAGAATAAAATTTAAAGAAGTTATTTTTCATAATTTTAAGCGACTGATATTTAAATACAGCATTTTTAGCTGCACATCTTTTGTGAACAATAAGAAAAATTTATTAACTCTTCGACCATGAAGTTCCTTCTTTTTCATCCTTGATGCTGAAGTTTAATTTGCTTAGTTCATCTCGAATTTTATCAGAAGTTGCAAAATCTTTTTTCTGTTTTGCCTCATCACGTAAAGAAAGAATTAATTGCATAACACCATTCATATCGGAAGAATCTGCTTTGTCTTCTTTGATTAAACCAAGAATGTTAAATACAAATTGCTTCATTGTTTCTCCTAATGAAACGATATCTTCCTTTGTTAATTTTTCTGTTCCACCATTTACTGAATTAATCATACGAGCAGCATCAAAGAGATGTGAAATCACTATTGCTGTGTTCATGTCATCATTAATGGCCTCATAACATTTCTCCTTTAGTTCATTCACATTATAAGTAGATGTTGTTGATGACTTAAGATTTGGCAATAGATCAATAGCAGAAATTAATCTATTGAATCCTTTCTCTGCTGCTTGTAATCCTTCGTTAGAAAAATCAAGTGTGCTACGATAATGTGCTTGCAATATAAAAAAGCGTATCGCCATTGGGCTATAAGCCTGCACTAATAATTGATGATCACCTTCAAACAATTGTTTCAAGTTGATAAAATTTCCCAATGATTTTCCCATCTTCTGACCATTGATAGTAATCATATTATTATGCATCCAATAGCGTACTGGTGCTTTCCCACAACTGCCTTTCGATTGTGCAATCTCACTTTCATGATGTGGAAATAATAAATCCATTCCGCCACCGTGAATATCAAATGTTTCTCCCAAATATTTTTTACTCATAGCAGAACATTCAATATGCCAACCAGGAAAACCATCACTCCATGGAGAAGGCCAACGCATAATATGTTCTGGGGATGCTTTTTTCCAAAGCGCAAAGTCAGCAGGATTTTGTTTTTCATCTTGTCCTTCTAACACTCTTTTTTCATTCCCAGCACCTGCTATTAAATCTTCAATTATGCGACCAGATAATTTACCATAGTCATGTGCTTTACTATACTTAATCACATCAAAATAAACTGAACCATTGGATTCATAAGCAAACCCATTTTGAATGATCTCTTCAATCATTTTTATTTGCTCAATGATATGTCCTGAAGCACGTGGTTCAATGCTTGGTGGTAGAATATTTAATGCCCGCATCGAATCATGAAAACTTGTTGTATACAATTCAACAACTTCCATTGGCTCTAATTGCTCAAGACGCGCTTTTTTTGCAATCTTATCTTCACCTTCATCAGCATCATCTACTAAATGTCCAACATCAGTAATGTTTCTCACATATCGTACTTTGTAACCAAGATGTTGTAAATAACGATTTAAAATATCGAAAGTGATATACGGTCTTGC
The DNA here is from genome assembly GCA_043758125.1 of Bacteroidota bacterium. Taxonomy (GTDB): domain Bacteria; phylum Bacteroidota; class Bacteroidia; order AKYH767-A; family OLB10; genus JANXSD01. The sequence continues at coordinate 7,483 of JAYVOC010000098.1, forward strand.
ATGTCCTAAATGTGCTTCACCATATACTGTTGGCCCGCAAACATACAACCCTACAAGTGGTGCTTTCAAAGGAATAAATTGTTCCTTCTGACGAGAAAGAGAATTGGTAATGTGTAACGGATGTTGCATAATATTTTACTAAACGCTTAAGAGAAATAATTTTTTGTTTGATACATTTTAAGCATGCTGTCTATCTTCTTTAAGATGCATGAGCATATCTTTTGTCATGCTTGGTAAATTAAATTCTTGCTTCCATCCCCAATCAGTTTCTGCACAAGTATCATCAATTGATTGTGGCCAAGAGTCTGCTATTTGCTGACGAAAATCTGGATTATAATCCATTGTAAAATCAGGAATATGTTTTTTAATTTCTGCTGCAATTTGATGAGGAGTAAAACTCATCCCTGCTAAATTATAGCTGCTTCTAATTTTTAAATCTGCATCGTTTGCTTCCATCAATTCAAGAGTTGCACGAATTGCATCAGGCATATACATCATTGGCAATGCAGTATTTTCTTTCAGGAAACAAGTATAACTTCCTTTATCAAGTGCTTGATGATAAATATCAACAGCATAATCAGTAGTGCCACCACCTGGATGTGCTTTATAACTTATCAATCCAGGATAACGAACACTTCTAACATCAACTCCAAATTTTGCATGATAATATTCACACCATCGTTCACCTGCTTGTTTACTGATTCCATAAACAGTGGTTGGTTCCATTACCGTGTACTGTGGTGTTAATAATCGTGGTGTGGTAGGTCCGAAAACGGCAATGCTACTTGGCCAAAAAACTCTTATCTCTTTTTTTTCTGCAGCAATATCTAAAATTGTAAAGAGACCTTCCATATTTAAATTCCAAGCCGTTTTCATTTTTTGTTCGGCTGTTGCACTTAATAAAGCAGCGAGTAAATAAACTCTATTCACTTTGTGCTTATTAATAATTTCAGCAACTGCTTTTTTATCAAGCACATCAAGCACATAAAATGGTCCTGATTCTCGAAGATATCCTTGTTGATCTTTCACATCAGCAGCAATTACGTTTGCGCCACCTAGTCGTTCTCTAAGTGTATATACTAAGTCGGTGCCTATCTGTCCTGCAGATCCTAACACTAAAACGGTATCAGTATTCATCATCTTTTTATTCTATCTCTTTTGTTTTAGCTTTAATATTTTCGATCAATAATTGTTGTGATGATATTTCTTTTTTTAGATCTTCTAAACGTAATGTATTACTTGTGATAGCTTTTTCGTTTGAAGAAATTTCTTGTTTCATCTTTTCATTATCAGAACTCATTCGTTGATTTACTTTTGTAAGATCAGATTGTTCTTTCACTTTTTTCGCAAGAGCTTTTGTTGCATCTTCTGACCTATTTTGAATTCCTTCGCGTGATAAATTTTTCCCCAAATCAACTAACAATTGGGAAATTAATTTAGCATTTACCGAATCTGTTGCAGGGCCAATGTATGTTCCTTTACGTTGAAATGCCGCAGTTAATAAACATGCGTTATCACTTTCAGTAATTCGAGAAAACACTATAAGAGAATCGTTACTCATTCCATTGATCACCATGTTTTGTGCATTGATAGCTCCTTTCGGTGTTTTCACTTTTGCATGATTAGCTTTCAAAAAAGAAGTCCAACTTTTATTTACAGATTTTATTTCTGCATACGGCATCGTAAGTCGAAAAGCCATGTTATAACCGTCGCCGATATTTTCAATGTTATAATCCACATTAACTTTTTGTGCAAACAAATAGGTACTGCAAACAAGCAAGTAAAGTGCGAAGAAATATTTTTTCATGATTTTTATTTTTAAGGATTAGATAATGGGTGATCATTAATTTCCGTTACACCGCCCGAAATTACGAACTTCATCATTTCAGTTCCAGAGGCATCTAATTTCATAACGTGTTCTGTCTCCACAATTACTAACTGACCATTAAATCCGTAGGAAAAAGGAAGGTAAACGGCCATCTTATTTTTTGCTAAGCCTAAATCTGTTAGATCATTTTCGGTGATGAATCCAATACGTTGCACAACAGGATTATTATTTATGGTGACTAAAACTGGTTGATTAAAACGCTTTTTTTCACCCACAAAAGCTTCAATTAAATCTTTTACAGAACTATAAATAATTTTCAATAATGGAGTTCTTTCGATTATTGCTTCAAACATTAAGAAAAATGGATTTCTAACAAATCGAGTTCCAATATATCCCAATAAACTGATCACACATAAGATGAGCAATATCCCTAATCCTGGTAATTTAGACCCTTCAAAGCCTGGCAAAGGAACGGGTACTTTTATCGGGAGTAAATTGTCCATCCAAATAACAGCCATGTAAACAATATAAAAGGTTACTACCGTTGGGACTACGAAGAGCAGTCCTTGAAAGAAATAACTGGCGATTTTTTTCATCATTTTGAACGAGGATATTTGAAAGTATTCCTTTCTAATTATGTTGTATAAGGGAATACTTGATCATACTTTTAAAAATTCTGCTGCAAATATCCGTAATGCGTACGAATATTGGAGGTAAAAAATGCTTCAATCAGCTTTTTAATGGAATTAAAATGTTGAAAGTAAAACTTGATCCTTTTTGGGTAATGTTGCCACAACCAAATCATACGAATGATCTATTAATTGACTTATTAACTTATTATCAAGACTTCCATTTAAAAAAACGGTATTCCAATGCTTTTTATTCATGTGGAAACCAGGCTGAATCTCACTGAATTGCTCTCGTAACTCCATAGCATACGCAGGTTCACATTTCAGATTTACACGATCGCCAGAAGAAATGCTTGTTAGTGCGAAAATTTTTCCCATCACCTTAAAAACAAGTACATTATCATCAAAGGGAAGTGCTTCTTCTACAGCTTTTTTCGAGATGCAATATTCTCGTAATTCTTCAAGATACATAAAGGCGACTTTTTTATTCTACGTGAACAAAGATAACACAGCAAAATTGCAATAATTTCGGGGTCTCTTATTTTAGTCTATCGCTGATTCTTCAGCCAAACCAAAAAACATGTCTACACCGGCAAAAAAATTATTCCTTCTTGATGCAATGGCACTCGTTTATCGTGCTTATTTCGCTTTTAGTACCAATCATCGTGTGAATTCGAAAGGTTTAAATACCTCAGCAATGTTTGGATTTACCAATACGCTTTTAGAAGTATTAAAAAAAGAACAACCTACACATATTGCAGTCGTTTTTGATACTGCTGCTCCTACGCATCGTCATGTAGCTTTTAGTGATTACAAGGCACATCGTGAACAAATTCCAGAAGATCTTGCGAAAGCAATTCCGTATGTAAAGCAAATAATTGAAGCCTTTAATATTCCAGTTATTGAGTTGGATGGTTTTGAAGCGGATGATATTATCGGTACTTTTTCTATTAAAGCTGAAGAGGCAGGTTTTGAAACGTACATGATGACTCCCGATAAAGATTACATGCAAATGGTTACTGATCATGTGCATATTTACAAACCTTCGAGGGCAGGAAATGGAGCAGAGAAATTAGGTGTGAAAGATGTTTGTGCACGTTATGGTATCGAACGACCATCACAAGTAATCGATATTCTTGGTTTGATGGGCGATGCCTCGGATAATATTCCTGGTGTTCCTGGTGTTGGAGAAAAAACAGCAATGCAACTTGTTCAACAGTTCGGAAGCATTGAAAATCTTTTAGCGAATACAGATCAGCTAAAAGGTAAGTTGAAAGAAAAAGTAGAACTGAATAAACATCTTGCAATCATGTCGCGTGAGCTTGCAACAATTCATCGTAATGTTCCTGTAGCTTTTGTTGAAGAAGACTTACGATTAAAAGAACCAAATCGCGAAGCGCTAAAAGAAATTTTACAAGAACTTGAATTTCGAAGATTAGCAATTACTATTCTTGGTGAAGAAATTCCAAGTGCAGTTGCTGCTATAAATACGCAAGGACAAATGGATATGTTTGGACAAGCAATCATAACAGCATCACCATCCATTTCAAATGACGAGCAAGAAGAAGTTGCTGTAATTTTTAAGACTATTCATGATGTAAAACATACTTATATAACTGTTTCAAATAGTGATGATAGAAAAATTTTAATTGATTTATTACTTCAACAAAAAGAAATAAGTTTTGATACAGAAACTACAGGATTAGATTCCAATCAAGTAGAATTAGTTGGACTTTCTTTTTCAATAAAACCACATGAAGGATGGTACATTCCTATTCCTGAAAATTATGAGGAAGCTCGAAATATTGTTCAAGAATTTAAACAAATATATGAAAGCGAATCCATCATAAAAATTGGTCAAAATATTAAATACGATTTGAACGTTTTACATTGGTATGATATCACGATCAAAGGTGTTTTATTTGATACCATGGTTGCACATTATTTAATACAACCAGAGATGCGTCATAACATGAATGTGCTATCAGAAACGTACCTAAATTATTCTCCCGTTTCTATTGAAACATTGATTGGAAAAAAGGGGAAAGATCAACAAACGATGCGCTCTGTTGCTATTGATGTAATCACAGAATATGCAGCAGAAGATGCAGATGTTACTTTGCAGTTGAAACAAACATTTGAACCTCTCCTTAAAGAAACGCAAACACAAAAATTATATACTGAAGTTGAAGCGCCACTTATTCCTGTACTTGGCGCGATGGAACGCGAAGGAATTAAATTAGACATTGCAACACTTAATGATTTCAGCAAAATTTTAGAAACAGATATTGTTGGAATTGAAAGTGAGATACAACAATTAGCAGGAACAAAATTTAATGTTTCATCACCAAAACAAGTTGGAGATATTTTATTTGAAGTATTAAAGATTGATGAGAAACCTAAAAAAACAAAAACTGGACAGTATGCAACTAGTGAAGATGTTTTAGCTAAGCTTAGTGGAAAACATCCGATCATCGATAAGATTTTAGATTATCGCGAATTGGTAAAATTAAAAAGCACTTACGTTGATGCGTTACCTCAAATGGTGAACCCACGCACAGGAAGAATTCACACTTCTTACAATCAAGTAGTAGCTGTTACTGGACGATTAAGTTCTGATAATCCAAATCTTCAAAACATTCCTATTCGCACTGAGCGTGGAAGAGAAGTACGTAAAGCTTTTGTTCCGCGTAATGATGATTTCGTTTTATTATCTGCCGATTATTCACAGATAGAATTACGCATCATGGCGGAGTTATGCAAAGATCCAGGATTGCTTGAAGCTTTTAATAATGGTCAAGATATTCATGCTGCAACGGCTTCAAAAGTTTTTGCTGTTGAGTTAGAAGATGTAACTTCTGATATGCGTAGAAAAGCTAAGATGGTCAACTTCGGAATCATCTATGGCATCTCTGCATTCGGACTTTCTGAACGATTAAATATTCCGAGAAGAGAAGCTGCATCTATCATCGAACAATATTTTATGAAGTATCCATTGATAAAAGATTTCATGGATAGTTCAATTGAAATGGCTCGCGAAAAAGGATATGTTGAAACTATTTTAGGTCGTCGTAGAAATTTACGTGATATCAATAGTAACAATGCAACTGTTCGTGGCTTTGCAGAAAGAAATGCTATCAATGCCCCGATTCAAGGATCAGCAGCAGATATGATTAAAATTGCGATGATCAATATTCATCATGCTTTAAATGAACAAAAATTACGTACACGAATGCTTTTACAAGTGCATGATGAATTAGTTTTTGATGTTCACAAAGATGAGATTGATATTGTTCGTCCGTTGATAGAAGAAAAGATGAGAACAGCATTATCATTATCCGTTCCTGTAGAAGTTGAAATTGGAACGGGTAAAAATTGGCTGGAGGCGCATTGATTTTAAGTCCTTTATAGAGGTAAAATGTAACCTCTAACATAAAATAACGTAGAATGTTGGAAATTAAACAAACCCGACATGAAACGATTTAGAATAATTGCGGCAATTGCAGTTTTATTTATCACACAAGGTGCTTATGCACAACTTGATAATTTAATTAATTCAAGCGCTGAATGGATGCGTACTCCCGCGAGAAATGCAGCTACCGATGCAGGTGATATCGTTGTTTATAATCCAGCAGGATTAGTTCGATTAAACAATGGGTTTACAATCAACCTTGGTAATCAATCATTATTTCGTAAGCCGACACATACTTATGATTTAGGAATGGGCGCTGGTGAAAAAAGTTTTCATCAAGAAGGTGCTGATGCATTTATTCCAAACCTTTATGCTTCTTATAAAAAAGATAATTGGGCATTATTTACAGGAATTTTTATTAGTGGTGGTGGTGCAACTGCAAACTATCCCAATGGATCTATCAATACAGATTTAATTGCATTGCAAGTTTTAATGCAGGCACAAGGAGCTTACGGCAATACAGAAAACCAACATTTAAAAGCAAGTTCTTCGTATTTAACTTCAACAATTGGAACATCGTATGCACTCAATAATCGTGTATCGTTTGCTGTTGCTGGAAGATATATTAATGCTACAAATAAAACAGAAGCAGGAATGACTTTAACGCAATCGCCAATTGGTTTACCTGATGCAGTTATGAATTTAAATACTTCGGATAAAGCTTCAGGATTTGGTGCAGTATTAAGTACAATGATTAAAGCTTCACCTAAATTTGATATGACATTACGTTATGAAACAGCAGTGAAATTAGAATTTATTACAAGCACTAAAAAAGATGATTTTGGTGTTGCTACTGATGGGACTAAAAGTCGTCGTGATTTACCTGCTGTGTTAGCTTGGGGTGGCGCTTATTCAGCAAGCACTTCAATTAAAATTTATGCAGATGTAAATTACTACTTTCAAAAACAAGCTAACTGGTCGAACTCTACTGTTGTAACTGATGAAAAGAAATGGTCAGATTTAGCAGGAAATGCAGTTGCTTATAACGTTGGTGCGACATTTACAACTAGTCCGAAATTATTAGTGAGTATTGGTGGTGGTTATGCAGCCAATCAATATTCGGATCACAATGGATATTACACAAAACTTGGTGCTTACGAAGTTGTTGCTGAAGACAATTACAATATCAATACAGGATTCTCTTACAAAGCTAGCACGGCTGTAACATTAACTTGTGGTTATATGCATACTTTTTATAAACCACAAACAATTAAAGCATTAAATGCACAGCCACTTGATGTAGATGTAAAAGTGAAAAACTCACTTGACGCATTTGCCATTGGTGCGAATTTGCAGTTCTAAAAAATAATTTATTTCCCAATAGAAAGCCCTGAAGTCTGACGAAAGTTTCTGCCTCAGGGCTTTTCATTTTTATTGCAATCAATGAAATCATCAGAACTATGTTTTCCGGTTAATTTTACCAATTACAACTATTTTCACTCCTCTTTGTAACTTTACCTGCATTTCGTTAGTCCCATTACCAGACCTGACCAAAGAGTGACAACAGAACAGTACAATGAATGTGTAGAACAGCATGCTGATGGCGTGTATCGTTTCATTTTGCATAACCTTCGAGATTCGGAAGTTGCTCGCGATGTGGTTCAAGACGCTTTTGAAAAGATGTGGATAAATGTTGGGAATATTAATTCCGAAAAATCGAAGTCGTACCTTTTCACTACAGCTTATCATACAATGTTAGATCGGATTCGCAGAGGAAAAAAGCAAGGCAATTGGGATGAAGTACAAGAACAAGATTATAGCCATACTACAGAAATTGTAGGATTGAAAGATGTGTTAAGAGAGGCGCTAAATCGCTTACCGGAAATTCAACGTACCGTTATTATGTTACGAGATTATGAAGGTTACAGTTATGAAGAGATTGGAGAAATTACTGCTCTTAATGAATCACAAGTAAAGGTGTACATCTATAGAGCACGATTAGCACTCAAGACATACATCGGTAAAATTGAAAATGTTATCTGATAACATAGAATTGACAGATGAAAATTGATCTAACAAATTACGAAAGCTGGTTCCTCGATTATTATGAGGGAACTCTTAGCGCCGAAAAGGTTGCTGAGCTTTTTTTGTTTTTAGAGCAAC
>JAYVOC010000099.1:0-2586 GCA_043758125.1 Bacteroidota bacterium
AAGCATCGATACACCAGAAAATATTATTAGTCACTTTAAAAATAAACTTTGGGCAATTAAATCTAATGAGATGTATCCACTTCTCTTAGCGATGCGATCTAATTCATCAATTAAACAATGTTATCCTTTTGGAGAATTTCATCATGTAATAACGAATAATGAAAAAGAACTTTTATCGATTGCAGAAAAATATAATGCGGAACTAAAAGTTGTTGCTCCTAATATTGAAGATTGTTTCATTGCATTAATGCAAAATAATGCTATTTCATAAATGAAAATAGAAACTGAAAAAGTTATTATTGTTAAGGAACTTACTAAATCCTTTGGTGATTTCATTGCTACAAATGACATTACGTTTGATGTCTATAAAGGTGAAATTTTCGGCTTCCTAGGTGCAAATGGTGCAGGAAAAACTACTGCTATTCGAATGCTTTGCGGCTTAAGTAGACCAACATCTGGAGAAGCAAGTGTGGCAGGTTTTGATGTGTATAAGTATCCTGACGAGATTAAAAAAAATATCGGTTATATGAGTCAGAAATTTTCATTGTATGAGGATTTAACTGTTAAAGAAAATATTAGATTCTATTCAGGAATCTATGGATTAAATAAATTGCAACTAGTTGAAAAGACTGCATCGTTACTTGAGCAATTACATCTCAATAATGAAAAAGATACGTTGGTAAAATCGCTCCCTTTGGGATGGAAACAAAAATTAGCATTTTCGATTGCACTTGTACATAATCCTGCAATTGTATTTTTAGATGAGCCAACAGGAGGTGTGGATCCAATAACAAGAAGAGAGTTTTGGGAAATGATTTATCAAGCTTCCGAAAAGGGAACAACAATATTTGTTACTACGCATTACATGGATGAAGCAGAATATTGCGACCGTGTTTCTATAATGGTAGATGGAAAAATTGAAGCATTAGACACTCCATCAAATTTAAAGAAACAACATAATGCAAAAACAATGGACGATGTTTTCTTAATGCTTGCTAGGAAAGCGCAACGACAAGCTGACTAAATAATTTATAATATGAAACAATTTTTAGTTTTTGTTAGAAAAGAATGGTATCACATCTTGCGAGATCCCAAGACTTTATTTATTCTTTTCGGAATGCCCATAGTTCAGATAACGATATTTGGTTTTGCGCTAACCAACGAGGTAAAAAATGCTAAAATAGCCATTTTAGATCCTTCAAAAGATATTGCAACTACAACTCTTATAAATAGAATTGATGCAAGCAAATATTTTGAAGTGAAAAACTATTTAGTATCAAATAAAGAACTTGAAAAATACTTTGAAGAAGGGAAAATTAAATTAGCCATCATTTTTCCGCAAAACTTTAATCAATCATTATCACATACAAATACTGCACAAATTCAAATTATTGCCGACGCCTCAGACCCCAATACTGCAACTATTTTAACAAACTATGCATCAGCGATTATTCAAGATTGGCAAAATGATTTGAATAAAAATCGTAAGCTACCGTATAGTATTCATGCAGAAATAAGAATGCTTTATAATCCTGAACTAAAAGGTGCTTTCAACTTTGTTCCTGGTGTGATGGCAATGGTATTAATGCTTGTAAGCACGCTGATGACTTCTATTGCAATTGTGCGCGAAAAAGAATTGGGAATGATGGAAGTACTTTTAGTTTCTCCTTTAAAACCAATTACAATTATCCTCGCAAAAACAATTCCATATCTTCTATTATCTCTTGTAAATATTGTTAGTATTTTATTACTAAGTGTATTTGCATTGGATCTTCCGATTCAAGGAAGCATACCGTTGCTCGTTGGATTAAGTTTACTTTTTACAATTACATCGTTATCACTTGGAATATTAATTTCTTCTGTAACAAATAGTCAACAAGTTGCGATGTTAATTTCTTTGATGGGATTGTTTTTACCTACGTTGATGCTAAGCGGATTCATGTTCCCAATAGAAAATATGCCTATGCCTTTACAATGGATATCTAATCTTGTTCCTGCGAAATGGTATTATTTCATTGTAAAAGCAGTTATGATTAAAGGATTAGGAATTCAATCTATTTGGAAAGAGACTTGTATACTTTTAAGTATGACTATTTTCTTTCTCATTATTAGTATTAAGAAATATAAAGTTCGACTTTCGTAATTAGCAACATGAAAATTTTAAGATATTTATTAGAAAAGGAGTTCCGTCAAATCTTTCGTGACCCATCCATACTTCGGATGATTTTTATGATGCCTATAATTCAATTAATCATTTTACCACAAGCTGCAAATTACGAAGTAAAGAATGTAAAAATTGCGATCGTCGATCATGATCATTCTACTTATTCAGTAAGTATGATTCATAAGATAACTGCATCGGGTTATTTCATCTTAACAGGAATAAATGATTCACATCAAGATGCGATGAAATTAGTAGAACGTGATAATGCTGACATCATTCTTGAAATTCCTGCGCACTTCGAAAAAGATCTTGTTAAAGAAAGTGAAGCAGAAGTACTCATGTCGGTGAATGCAATTAATGGAATGCGTGCAAATCTAGGAGCCTCTTATCTCTCCGTACTTCTTCGTGATTATAATCAAGAT
>JAYVOC010000100.1:0-2010 GCA_043758125.1 Bacteroidota bacterium
ATTATAATAATTATTATGATGCTTTACTCATGCTATCAAATAGTATGAGAGATCATGGATTCTTAAAGCCAGAATATAGGAATATGTTACTTGATGCTACAAACTTAGAAAGCTTATTTGAAAAAATGAATGAGTATAAAGCTGTTTCATTACAAATGACTTTGACGATTCAAAACACCTAGTAAATTAAGTTAATATCTATTGGTATTTGCAATTTTTTCGCATATTTATATATTATTATTTTTATGATCTTTGGCAAATATATAATTAGATATTTTTAGATTAAATTTCACGTGTAACCGAATGAAAAAAACAACACTTATCATTACAATAGTTGGAATAAGTATACTATTTTTTTGTTCCGCTTTTTTAAATGATAATAATACCGACCTGTGCAAATCATTTATCAATTCATTAAACGAAAGAAAAACTGATGAGGCGGCAAAATTTTGCAATGATTCATTAAAAGTAAAATTCAATTATTCCAATAGTATAAAGAAGAAAGTTGATTTTTTTAATTATCTCAAAAATAGAGCTAATTTGAAATCGCAAATAATCATTGATTCTTCTATTATCATAAATAATAAAATTGTAATTTACAGTAAAAACACGAATTCATTTAATCAATATTTAAAGCTTCATTCACTGCCTTTAAAATATTCTTTTTCGGTTGTTGAAAATCTGATTACTGAAATAAATATTGATTCATTAAAAGGTTACAACGATAGTTTACGAATAAACGATAAACGATGGTTGTATTTTGAAAAATGGTCTGCATCAAAACATGAAGGTCTCAATTTATATTATGTAAAACTTCAATATCCTGATTCGCTTTTAATTCTTGCAAAAGAATTTTATCTGAGTGCTGTAAAGAAATAAACATGAGAACTATTTTATTATTTTTCATAGCAACAATCAGTTTCTATACTAGTTCATTCGGGCAATATTTTGCTGTTCATTGTCAAATACAATGTGATTGTAATCAACAAAACTGTGACACTCTAAAAACAGAGATCTACGATTCTACAGGATTAGTAATTTGTGTCTATGAAATTGATTCAATTTCAGCTTCATCTACACTTATCTATGGGAATAATTCTCAATTAATTCGAAAAAACTATTTTGATAAAGTTGGTCGATTTATCAGTTATACTATTTTCTATTATGATAGTAAAAATGAATGGTATTCAGATTCATCATTTGACGATAACAACAATTTTTTATTTATGAATACAATTGAAAAGGATTCAGATATTAGGTTAACAATTATTCATCGTTACGGACCTAATTCTATTCATCCAAAATACGTTCAACGCATCTTTAAAGATGATAAGAATATTGAATTAGCGAACACCATTTGTTATAGTTCACAAAACTGTATAACTCAAAAATATAGTTATAACAATGGTTTAAAAACAACAATGGAGACATGGACACTTTCGATGGCAAATGCACTTCCTATATTAGAAGAAACTGTTTCGTTTGTTTATGATGAAAATCGTAAATTAAAAATGGCAGTCATCAAAAAAGGAGAAAAAGAAGAATGTACTTCTCTTCTATTTTATAAAACAATTCAACCATAGATTTTCAAAATAATTTCATCTGACTAGCCTTCAACTGAAAACTTTTTCGATGATGTGGGCTTAGTCCGAATTGTTTCATAGCATTTACATGAGCTACTGTGCCGTACGCTTTATTTCTATCCCAACCGTATTGTGGAAACTCACCATGTAATTGACGCATGTACATATCACGATGTGTTTTTGCTAAGACCGAAGCTGCTGCAATCGACAAATAAATTCCATCACCTTTTACAATACAATTATGTGAAATGTCGCGGTATTTTCGAAAACGATTTCCATCAATAATTAGAAATTCAGGCTCTGGCGAAAGCTTTTCAATCGCAATATGCATTGCTTTATAAGTAGCATTAAGAATATTAATTTCATCAATTTCATTCGGCATCACCATCCCTACTGCCCACGCTAAAGAATCTCTTTCAATCAATGT
>JAYVOC010000101.1:0-6582 GCA_043758125.1 Bacteroidota bacterium
GTTCCAGGGATTTTAGTTTCATTTCGTTCTTGTTCAAAATGTACTCCTGGAATCCAATTACCAAATCGTTTATTCACCTCTTCACGATGACGAAGAAATGTACTTTTAATTATAGTTCCTGATGTATTTAAAAGACTCGCATCTGCCTTAACAAGCAACCCCTTTTTTTTCCATTGACCTCCAAGTGAATTCATCAATCCTTGATATTGTGTATCGTGCAAATAGGAGCGCAAACTATAATGAAGATCTCCTTTAATTGGATGACTAATTCCAAATTGTATTGCGGTGATAAATTCATTTCCTGGTACAGTGAGCAAGGAAGTATTCCAATCACGAATAAATTCTATTGGGCGATAATTTTCTATTGGAATAAAATTTTTATCGGTAACTTCCGATTGCAAACTACTTGTTAATCGCCAACCATTTACTGAATCTTTTTTCAAGGGTTGACTATGTTCTAATGTTAATCTCGCTGCTGCACCTTTGTCATTATCCTTATCTAATTTTGAAAATCGATTAATGTCATTTTTAGTTCCAACAACTTCAATTCCTACCTTCGTATTTTGATTGAAATCATATCCTCCACTTGCCGTTATCATCTGTCGCTGTTTCGGACTTATCAATTGCACTTTAGGTTCGTAAGAACCTTGTGGAATATTATTTAACGGGGCAATCCAACTATAAACTTTTCCGTTAGCAAGACCATTTTCTAAAACGTAATTTCCTTTTCCAGTTCCTACATTTGTAAATCCAACTCTGAATTTTGCACTATCACTATTTGTGGAATAAAAATATACGGGAAAATAATTAATTCCATTTACGACCGTGTCGATTCTTGCATAAAGAATTTCATTTACATTAAATGCTACACTATCTACATTGGGCGCAAAAGCTTGTGAAAGATTATCTCCTGCATTGGATAAAATTAATTTATCGGCATTAGAAAGATTTTGTTGCAGTGGTTGATTTTTACTATCTTGCTCTGAATATACATTAATTGCTGATCTCCATTTTTTTTGTTTCCAACCCACCGATCCTGTTAATATTGTTCGAGCGTAGGATTTATCTGAGTATTGAAATTCTACAACAATGCGAGAATCTTTTGTTACAATTCGTTTCGTAGTAAAGGTAACTTCTGCAGTATTGTAATCAATAATATAATCACGATCCTGACCACGATCTAATAATGCACCATCTAAATAAATTTTTTCTGATCCAGAAAGAATGATAATAAAATTTTCGTTTTCTGCACCACGTAATCGATATGGTCCTTGGTTAGATTCGATACCATTAAATGTATTTCGAGCAAATTTCCCTTTGGAAACAGCGGCACCAATAGATACATTGAGTAAACCTGAATTACTTTTTAAAGGTTGCGCTAATCCAGAAAAGCTATACAAACCACCTTGACCTTTTTTATAATAACGCAAAAAATATCCGTCAGGATTTCTTACTTCAAAATCACCAGCTATTAATTTATGATGTGCATTATTTAATTGGATATAAACTTTATCAAACTCTTGCAACTGTTGTGTATTTCCTTCGGCTTGAATAGGAACATTGTCATCAGTAATGGCTGCTAATATTTCAACATCATTAGAAAGTTTTCCTGCAAGCTGCAAATTAAGACTAGAGTTCACCACTGCATCTTGGTTATTTCCTATTGTAATTCCTCGAGAAATACTTCCTGATCGTGACAATCCCTGCATTCCAAAAATATTTTGTTGTGAATTACCCGGTTGTTCAACAAGAAAAGGATCTTTTTGGTTGACACTATTTTTTTCCATAAGTGTGCGATCACGTAATTGATGCGATGCGCCAAACAGAATTGGAAATACGCGATACCGTACAGTAATACTATCATTCCGATTTCGAGTTTTATTTGTAAAAATGAATTTTGCATTCACAACATCTATCGAATACAAAGTACTATCCAAATTTTGATCTTGATATCTCACTTGTAAACTGCCAGGAATAATACTAAGTGTATCGAGAATTACAGTATCCTTAGAGGTTGGGATTAAATAGATGCGTAGATTACTCGTTACTTGCGCCGTAACAATTGTTGCTAAAAAAAGCAAAAAGAGAAGAATAAGTGAGTGTTTTTTCAAGCGCTTTGCAGATGGGCTAAAGTAGGAATTGCAAGCGCGCAAACCTCTACATTAACGTAATCAATTAAAGTAAATTGTTACAATCAGATTGTTAAATATTATTTATCTCGAATTCCAACTAAATGGGAATTTAAATCTAAAAATTGAAATTCTAATCGTGTTACATATATTCGTAGTCTAAGAATTTAGAAGGTGAAAAAAATAATCACATACAATGTCAATGGCATCCGTGCAGCAATGAATAAAGGTTGGCTAGAGTGGTTACGCTCAGTGAACCCCGATATTGTTTTACTTCAAGAAATAAAAGCAGAACCTGGACAGCTAAATACCTCACTTTTTGAGAATGATGGATATAAACATTATTGGCATCCAGCAGAGAAAAAGGGTTACAGTGGCGTCGCATTATTTAGTAAGCAAGAACCAGACGAAGTGGTGATTGGGTCAGGAGATGCTGCGATTGATCGGGAGGGAAGAATAATTAGAGCTGATTATGGTGACACATCTGTGATGAGCGTTTACATTCCATCAGGTTCTAGTGGAGAGGAACGACAAGCTTATAAAATGGAATGGCTAAAGTGGTTTGATGATTACGTCATTCAGCTAAAGAAAAAACGTAAAAAATTAATAATTGGTGGTGATGTAAATATTTGCCATAAAGCGATTGACATTCACAATCCGATTAGTAATGCAAAATCTTCAGGCTTTTTACCTCAAGAACGTGAATGGGTGGATCAATTTATAAAGAGTGGCTTTATTGATAGTTTTCGTCATTTCAATTCGGAGCCTCATAACTATACGTGGTGGACTTATCGTCAAAATGCTAGAGAAAGGAATTTAGGATGGCGTATCGATTATATTTTTGCTAGCAATAATCTAGAAAGTCAATTAAAACGATCAGTGATATTAGCTGATGCTAAACATTCGGATCATTGTCCGATGATGATGGAAATTGATTTTTGAATTAAATTGATTCATTTTTATATCAGAGGGAGTTGATGATAAACAAAGAAGGGAACCGATATTGGTTCCCTTCTTTGTTTAAGTTGATTTTAACTTAGTGTTGAATCATAATTTTTCTACTACTATTTCCTTTAGCACCTGAAAGTCGAAGTAAATAAATACCGTTATTAATATTTTTTACACTGATTGTTTTAGTGCCATTTTTAATTCCAGAACCAGAATCATTTAATAAAACACGACCAGTTAAATCAAGCAATTGAAAATTTACATTTTCTGAATTAAAGAAATTGTAATTGATATTAAGTTCTTCATTAGATGGATTCGGATAAATAGATAACGAACGAATATTACTTTCGAATTCATTTACTCCCATAGTAACAACTGAATGTATTCCGATACTATAAGATCCTACAGCTCCAGAAAAGCCATCTATCATAAAGTAATAAGTATTACCAACAGTCAAGTATAAACGATTTACAGCTGTATCACCAGTGGGGCCAGTAGGACCAGTAGCATACGTATTATTTGGTCCGTTTAAACAATCTGTTGATTCATAAGTTAACACTCCTTGACAAGCACCAACACCAGCAGGAGTACTAAATGGGGCGATCCATGCATCGAAGCCTCCACCATTTGCACTCATAACTAAATCAAATGAATCAGATACAGCAGGTGTATATTCAAACCATTCAGTGTTATTAGGTGTAGAACAAGTAAAGCCTGCTGTAGCTACAGTAGCATCTAACGGATCTGTGCCAAGGGCATTGGCTGTATTTCCAAAAACGAATGGACCATCTAATACAAGAGAAGTGGCTCCACAAATAGTATCATTTATTGGAAATGGTTGAGCACTAACAACACCAATTCCAAATCCACCTACCGCACCAGAATTACCATCAATCATAAAATAGTAGGTAGTTCCTGCTACTACGGGAATTGTTATATTAACGGTATCACCTGTTCCAGCTGGACCTGTATAACACATTCCATTTGCTAATGGATCTGCACATGTTGGCGCATCAAAAACACCTAACCATCCGATTAGTCCGCTTGTTGCGGTTGAAGAATAAACAACAGTTACGTTTTCAGTTACACTTGGAGTAAAACTATACCATAAAGTATTATTTGGTGTTGAACATGCAAATCCAGCAGTAGTTGCTTTTAAATCGTCATTGTCAGAAGAATTTGCTGTTGAATTATCCCCAGTATAAAATGGACCTCCAATTATTAATGGAAATGCTCCACAGAGTGTATCATTAGCGGGAGAAGCCAAGCATGTTGGTAAAGTTGTTCCTGCTTGTTGGTAACAAAAAATTTCTCCAATACCAACTGCTCCACCACCACCACAAATCCCATTTTCATTAATAACAACAATGTATACACCTGTATAAGTTGCAGTAAAATTTAGTGAAGCACATCCTGAAGAAACATAAGCTCCAGGGATCGGAATATTTGCACTATCACATAATGTTAAAGAAACTGGATGCACAGCACAACTATCTGCACCTACACTAAACGTTACTTGACTTCCTTGAATAAGTTTAATTTTATAGCCATCGCCATCATAAAATGCAAATCCATTGGCAACCGTACCTGATACGCTATCATTAGCACCGCATAAGTAAGAGTTAAATCGTGCTCCGGTCGAATCCAAAAAAGAGTAAAATCCGTTTTGTGTTGAATCCACACTGCATCCTACTAGGCTTGTGTTTTTGGTAACATTAATAGCAGGTTGATCTTTAATTTTTAATTTAAAAGGTGCCTTTACTGGTTTAGTGCGGTGATCATTCTGAGCTATAGAGGAATTGCTCAAGAATGAAAAAATTATCAAAAATGTCATTAAGACTTTCTTAATTGTAAAATTTCTTTTCATAGTAAGTTTTAGATTATTGATTTTTCAAGAATTCAAAATTAAGGAAAAAAAAATTCCTTTAAAGATTTTATTTTTGATAGTTAACACTAGTCATTTTAAAAAATGTGTAATACTAAGAGGTATCTA
Organism: Bacteroidota bacterium; assembly: GCA_043758125.1. Classification (GTDB taxonomy): domain Bacteria; phylum Bacteroidota; class Bacteroidia; order AKYH767-A; family OLB10; genus JANXSD01. The sequence goes on from JAYVOC010000101.1 coordinate 5,071, forward strand.
ATTATAACTTTCTTAAAATCAGCAGAAAACGATCATTTTTCAGGATTTACGCTACATTTTTCATGCTCTAAAAAATGTTTTAAATTTAATAGGTTGCCTGATTGAAGGTATTATTTTAAAAAGGATGCAATTTATCTCTGCACCATAATTTTTCTACTAAAATTTCCAAAAGCACCTGAAATACGAAGTACATAAATACCGTTATTAATATTTTTTACACTGATCGTTTTAGTGCCATTTTTAATTCCAGAACCAGAATCATTTAATAAAATACGACCAGTTAAATCAATTAATTGAAAAGCTACATTTTCTGCATTAAAGAAATTGTAATTGATATTAAGTTCTTCATCAGCTGGATTCGGATAAATAGATAACGAACGAATGGTGTTGTCAAATTCATTTACACCAACATGTGTTACCGATTTAATTCCTAAACTGAAATTGCCTTTTGAATTAGAGAACCCATCAATCATAAAAAAATAATGGAAGTTACTTGATAAATAGATTCGATTAATTGCAGTGTCGCTAAAACTATTATTAGTTCCTGATAAACATTGTTCGAATATCAATGGCCAATGACAATCAACAACATTTGTAGAAGTTCGGAATTCTCCTATCCATGAAGAAAAACTAAATCCATTTGTAGTCATTACTAAATCGAATGAATCACTAACCATCGAACTAAATTCAAACCACTCTGTATTATTTGGAATTCCACAATTATATCCAGCATTAGCGACATCATTATCCGAAGGATCTGAGCTTTGTGCATCAGCAGTATTTCCAGATATAAAAGCAGAATCCAAAGCTAAATTTAAAGCACCACATATTGTATCATTAATTGGATAAGTAGGACTATTTTCAATTCCAATTTTAAATTCACCTACTGAATTATTATCTCCATCAATCATAAAATAATAGGTTGTTCCTGTAATCACTGGTATCATAATTCTTACTGTATCGCCAATACCATTTGGGCCTCCGTAACATGATCCATTCAATAAGGAATCTGTGCAGGAAGAAGCATCGAAAACGCCTATCCAAGCATCTAATCCGCTTGACATTGGCGAATAACATACAATAGTAATATTTTCCGTTACTGAAGCAGTGAAACTGTACCACAAAGTATTATTAGGAATCGAACATCCAAATCCTGATGCAATAACGTTGGAATCTTTATCATCGATTAAATCTGCGAATGAATTATCCCCGCTATAAAAAGTACTACCAATCGATAAAGGAAATGCTCCACAAATAGAGTCATTGGAGGGCCCTAGTAAACATGGCGGAAGAGTTGTACCTATTTCTTTGTTGCAAAAAATATCTCCAATCCCAATTTGACCAGCGCCAAAACAAATACCATTTTCATTCATAACAACAATAAAAAGTCCAGAATAGGGCGCTGTAAAATTTAAAGAATTCGGACAACCAGAAGCTGCGTATGCACCAGAAATAGGATTATTTGAACTATCACAAACAGTTAATGATACTGGATGTGTAACACAACTATCA
>JAYVOC010000102.1:0-39742 GCA_043758125.1 Bacteroidota bacterium
AGGACAAGCACTTGAAAGAATGGTGTTAGAATTATTGGGTTATATTGTAAAGGAAAACGAATTGTTGTATGGTGCTTTTCCTGACATAAGAAACCAATTATTAGAAGTGAAAGTCCAGGATTCTCCAACAGTTGACTTAGGTAGATTTTCTCCAGAAAGAGAAGAGTTTGTAATAGAAGAAAAGAACCTCACAACTTTTGATGTTCGTTATTTAATTGCTTTAACAAATCCTAATACCGAAATCATTGAAGGAATAATATTAACGCCAGGAGAAAGACTTGGCGATATATTTTCTTATGTAAGTTCAGAGAGTTATAAATGCCAAAGAAACATTCCAATGAGCTTTTTTGAAAAGCATTATGGTAAAGCGGTATTTAATCCAGCTTAAAAATTGGTGAAACACCAAAAGCCTCTGCAACTTTAATTTCTAATTGCTCTTCGAGCAAAGAAATTTTATCTACATTATTTTCAGCGTTAAGCTTTTTAACGATTTTGATTATTGACTTTGCAACAGGAGAATTACACTCAGGTAAAGGATACTTTTCTACATACTGGGTAAAGTATCTTCTCCTACCTGAATAGAGTTTATTGTTAAAAACAAGGTCGTGATACTTTGTCATTAATTTTGAATTTGAAACACCTTGTATCAATAAGAGTTTCTCAACACTTTCCTTCTTTTCGGCTACTATCCAATAGCAATTTCCATTGACAAGTTTTCCTCCTTCATCAAAGAAGAATCTTGGCGACAAACTTATATCAGGAAAGACCAACTTTGGTAAATTCCAAAAGTCGGGATTATGAGGAACCCATATTTCAAACCATTTTCTGCCAGCATCAATCAAATATTTTCTTTCTTTTAATCGTGTTTCAAATTTCTCAAAGTATTTTTTAGCTTTTGGGAATTGCTCTATATCAATAGTAGTTTTGTTCCCGTCTTTATTATAATGAGGATATAGAATTTGAAGAGTAGCTTTTGCCGTTGTTCCCCATCTGCCAATATTCTCTTGTGAAATTAAATCTTTAAGTAAATCCGTTTCAGGCTTTTCAGTTCCTAACTTATCCCATTCATCATTTATAAATACTTTGTCAGCTGTAGTTTTTATTCCAACTCTAACTTTGAATAAATCACCAACCAAACAAGATGCATTATTGTCAATCTCATTTACCCAAAGTGATTCGGAATCTGAAAGCAACTCCCACGAATAACCCTTTGTGGTTCGACACATTAAAACGCCATCAGTTTTTTTATATCTTTTTGCATTGACAGTGAAGTAACCTGAATCAGAGGTGTTCAAAACATCGTAAATATTAGCGGCAGGTTTTAATTCTCCTTTATAACCATTCAGTTCTTCATAAACTTTAATGAATTTGGCTGCATTGGAAACTACCTCAACATTTACTTTTTTCCTACCAATAAATATTGCTGGTAGAACGGCAGCATCAAAAAGTTTGGTATCGCCTAAATCAACAATTTCAAGTATTTCGTAATTCTCATTTAAAAACTTTCTCACACTTTCGCCACTCTTGGTTGACAAATACCTGTTAGATGTAATTACGCCAATAATTCCATCCATTTTTAGGCTTGCAGTCATTGCAATTAAAAAAGGATAATACAAATCAACACGACCTTTTAAATCAAATTTTTGAGCAAGTAGTTGTGCTTGTTCTGTTCCAAGAATCTGAGTTCTTACATAAGGAGGATTCGCAATTACAATATCAGCGGACTCATTTACTCCGTTTTCTTTTACTCCAAGAAAATTGAGTGCTAATTGATTTTGATTTATGTCAACGAATTCTAAAAAATCTCCATTCACCAAATTGGTTTTTTGCTTACCAAATTTGTATGACCTTTCTCTTGCAAGGCTCAAAAACTCTTCATTTAAATCATAACCATTTAATGAAAAGTCAATATTACGAGCAGACAAGTGTTCTCCCATTGATAACAACAGTTCGCCATCACCACAAGCAGGGTCTAGAACTTTAATGTTTTTCTTATCGACATACGACAAGATTCGACTTGTTAAATAGTCTGCAAGACCCTTTGGAGTAAAGGTTGCACCAGTATTTTTTATCAATTCTTTGGTTTCCACTCTTTTTAGATTCTTACCTGACAAAGATACTTAAAATCATCAAACAGTCAATACAAAATTATAAACATTTTTAGAAAAAGTCTTGTAGACATGGCTGCACATCTTAGAACATAAAGCCCACGCATTTGGTGGCACATTTGTATTTTTAGCAACCGCACAAATCCAATCAAAAAATCCAAAAGAGCCACCAAGCCAACGCACCAAGACAAACACGAAATGAAAACTAACAACCACGACCGAAAAAGAACAACGAAGGCATAACAGCGGTGCTTTTTGCACAACCTCTTTTAAAAAAAATTAGTTTTTAATAGCTGCAAATAGCTTCATTAAATGCGATTACAGAACAGTTGTTTTATTAGGGTAAGGATTTAACAAAAAACAGCGTGTTGTTATAAGTGATGTAATAGTGTTACAAAAGCTAGTTAGTATAGAATTATTTAATGGCTGTTCGACTAATAGTTGTAATTTGTTTAATATATGCAAAAGCCTCCCATCTTTCAGGGAGACTTTAACATACAGGCAGGAATTATTTATTGTTCGGAATGTATTACACGATTTCTCCGTTTTTATCGCCAAATAAAATAAGGTCGTCTACTTTAATTTCGGTTATGAATCGATCTTGTCCGTTTTTATCTTTGTAATTGCGATTAACGATCATTCCTTCAACGGCAAGTTTGCTTCCTTTGCGCGTAAAATTTTCCAATATTTCTGCAAGCTTTCCCCAAACAACAAGATTATGCCATTGTGTTTCTTGATACTCATTTCCCTTTTGGTTGATCAAGGTTTCGTTTGTGGCGATCGTTACTCGAGCCATCTTTTTACCACCATCCATGTGAACTATTTCAGGATCCTTGCCGAGGTTTCCAATTAACTGAATGGAATTTTGCATGTTACTCATATTTTTTCTTTTTTTTATTGTGATTATGATAACGAAATTTTTTGAAGCGCTTCTTTTCGTTGGAAGGGCAAAGATGTAGGTGCAACTTATTTTTATTCGGTTGTTAGTCGTTTACTTTCGGAAGTAATTATTTGTAGTCGTTTGTAAGCGCTTGTAGTCATTTAAATGAATGTAAAAGTGAAAAACAGACCGCCCAAGAGCTCATAATACCAGTTTATCTACAACATTTCATCTTTCGCACTTCTTCATTTGTAAATCCTTTGCCTTTTCACTACTTTTATACTGAATGAAACCTTGGCATAATCGTATTTATATTCTTTTGTTTTTATCCTTCGTGATAACAAATGCTATAGCCATACCTTTTGGTAGCTTGAATATGCCAGTCCAGTTTGTTATTGAAAATGGAGATTTTACAAATAGCACAGTCAACGTAAAAAAGAATGGTGAAGTGGTTTTGAGTATGCTTGGGGAAAAGAACATGCATCTTAAATTAGAATATGGAAATGCGTATTTACTTTCGTTCAGTAAACCTGGATACATCACTAAAAAAATTGAAGTTAATACAAATGTAGCGGTAGCACATGGCAAGCAAGGATTCGAACCTTATAAAATTGGGGTACGACTTTTCAAACAATATGAAGGAGTAAACATTGTAGTATATAACCAGCCAGTGGCTCTAATAAAGTATCAAGCAAGTATTGATGGTTTTGGTTATGATGTTGATTATACAAAGTCGATTTTATCAGAACTTACAACCACTGAAAATATTCTTGAAGCAAAAGCTGTGGAAGAACGAGCTCAACAAAAAGAAGCTGCTGCTAAAGTAGCTGCTCAAAAAAAGGAGGATAAATTAGCAAGTAAGAGTAACACAAACGCCGTTACGTTAAAGAGTCCTGTTTCTGAAATTAATGTTTCTGCTTTAAATTCTACTAAACAAAATAGTTCATCACAAAATGAAAGGCCCAAAGATCCTTCTCTCAATTCTGGAGAAAGTAAAAAGCCAAATAGTAATTTATCATCAGGTGAATCGCCTCAAAAAAAACCTCTTGTAAATGATGGTGCTGAGCAATTGTTTTCTAATCCACCTGTTGTTGGCGAAGAAAAACCAGATGAAAAAATTGCAATTCAACATGATCAAGATACCGTACATTTTTCTGAGAGTAAAGATATTAATGAGCTACCCATCGTACATTTTAAGCGAGCAAAAAGTGCATCTCAAATGGAGAGTGATTCTTCTGTAACTCCATCAGAAAGGAAAGAAACCACTAATAAATCCAATAAAGGATTAGAATTTCCTAAAACGTTTAATACAAAAAAATCAGAAAATGAATATGCGACTTCTAGCTCTCCACAATACAATACGTTTAATCGTACTATAGAAAAGAAAGTGGAATCAAATCGTATTATCACAACCATTCGAATTACTAATGGCGATCACACAACAGAATATCGCCACATCGTTTATAATTGGGGTGGTGAATATTTTTTCGTAAATAATTCAGAGCCACTATCACCACATCTTTTTGATTTGTATACTGGACAATAATTTATAAAATGAAGTGATATTATTCTGTAATTTTCAAACCTAATGGTTGACCTTTCGCTGATTTTTTTCTGAACTTCCCTAAAGTATAATACAACATTGGAAGAAATATTGCAGCAGGAGCAATCCAAACAATTACAGCAGGATTCGTATGAATATTTTGAACTAAAAATGCAGTTAACGTTGCAATATAAGCCCCCATCATGTTTCCAATATGCATCAATAACCAATGATTTTTTTCGGTGGGTGGAACACGAAAACTTTTGAAATTTCTATAAATACCTCGTAGCATAATTGAACCAAAAACGATAGCCGCAAAACCAAAACTATTTTTCGCAATACCAACTATCCATAACCCCCAAATGAATAAACATAATCCTGAAATTAGTGAGATCAATAAAATAGCCCAATCAATCTTTTCAGGCCGCTGACCAAGATGCAATTTCTTCAACTTTAAAGCTCTTACTCCAGTACTGATTAAATAAAAAGTAAAGGCAGCGATCATCAACAAAAACCAATTCTCTTTGTAAAACGCCATATAAATAGAACTCACCACAATCACCATCATCGAATAAAAATAAATGTTTCCACTTCGACGGTGTAGCGTTCCTCCATTTTGATTGAACATTGCAAAAGGTCCTGAAAGAAGTGCTAATGCCCCTGCCACAATATGAATGTTGCGAAGGATGATAAAGAGTGTTTCCATGTTGCTAAAATTTATGTTGCAAATAAAAGCGCTACAAAAGAATTTAGCAAGTATTAAGGGATGAATGGTAAAATTAGGGATGAAAATTAGGTAGTTTGGGATGGAATACGATTTAACATCAATTTTTGATATTGAAAAATAATATTTTGATCATATCATTGATTCTATTTTGCCAACCGTTGTCCAATTTCTAAATTTAAATTGCGAGAAACTGGGATTTGTTGGTCACTGTTTTCAATCAAAAGCCGATAACCTTGAGAATTACCAGAGATCGATTTCACCATATCGAGATTAACAATCCATGCGCGATGACAACGATAAAATGCTGTGTATGCTTTCAAATCGTTTCGTGCATTTTTTAGACTAGAACGAATTAGTTTTTTTTTCGCAATTCCATTTTCTAAATAATGAACTTCAATATAATTATCTGCGGCATTAATATACATTAAATCATAAGCACGAATCATCAAATTGTCACGCGGATTTTCTGCACTAATAAGTATCATCTCTTCTTGAAAGGCATCCAAACGCTTCTTATGATTCATCGTTTGATTTAATAAATGCGTTTCCTTTAAGATTTTTCTTAATAAAGTTATCTGCTTAATAAGCACTAATGCGACTACTGGAAGTCCAGCAACCATCAATGTCATTAGCTGAAAATTGAGGAGCCATTGTATTGTGAAAATAGTATTCCATTGCCAGTGCGTATAGAAAGCGTTTCCTAAACCTATTGTTGAAATATTCCAAAGGATGTAAATTATTTCTTTTCCAACTGTCCATTTTTCTTCTTTAAATATCGATGGAAACAAAAAGGGAATTACTATTAAATCTATAAATAAAATACTGCTGCAAATTAATCCGTAACCGATTAAAATAAAATGCAAAGCCTCGCTTGGAATCGTGTTTAATCCGAAAGGTCGAAAGAACAGTAAAAAAAGATAAACAAAAAAACCCATACCTACAATAATAATCCATCTACGTTTTGATGAATCATAAATTGGATAAGGTTGGGATAAGGGTCCCCACATATAAAATTAGTTAATTGAGAAACGAGCTATCATTGAATGTAATTTCTTTGAAAGAATCGATTATACGAATCAATAGATTTGTTGCGCGAAAGTTGAACAAGATTATCTTGAGAGATAACAAAAAACTTCACTTCCGAATCTTGAATTTTGTTTAACAATCCTTCCTCATTCATAACACCAATATAATAATTCATAGCGGCTTCTTTATCTTTAAAAGTAAGTACCGAAATATATTGAAAGATAAGATCAAGATTTCCATTGGTGATAGCATAATTTTCTTCTTGAAAATTTACAGTGTTATATGCTTTCAACTTTGACATGATATCAGGAGTATTTAATGCGCTATTTTTATAAAGAATCATAAAATATTGAGGTGATTCTGGCTTGAAAGTAAAAATTGCAGAGGAATCAATGACATTGGAAAGAGTCTTGGAAGTATCGGGCGAATCACTTCGATGTTTTATATATTCTAAAATTTCATTTGCGCGAATACTTACTGAATCTTTAGGATAAGTACGAACGACATCTTCTAAAGATAAAACAAAATCTTCAACAGGTTTTGTTTTACCGATGGCTAAAGCTTTTAGATATGCAAATTTTGGAGCAAGTTTATTCCCAGGAAATAACTCATCGGATTCTGCTTTTCTGCTAATCACCAATTCATATTGTTCATTGGTATATGAGCGATATGTGTTTTCATAAAACACTTCCAACACAGCAGTTTTTTTCTGAATCTCTTTAAAGAAATTAGGATTTAAAATTAATTTGCTGTATTCCGATTCTGGAAAATTTGTTACAAGATAATTCTTATAAAAATTAGCTTTCACAGTATCTTTCATCAACAGATAAGTGCGATACAAATTATAATATGATGGAAGTTTGTATTTGTTATCCGGAAAACGCATGTCTAATTTTTCAAAACTATTTACGCTCTCAGGATAATTACTCAACTGTTCACGATAAATAATTCCTGCATTGTAATACGCTTCAATAATCTTACTATTTGATTCTTTAATTTGCTTTGGTGTTGTAGGGATCTGTCCTAAATAAGCATCTTTACGTTGATCACCATCCAACTTTGAAATCGAATCATTCAACACATCATTCTTTTTTGAAATACTATCTATTGCATCTGTTTCTGATGCCGTTGCACCATCAATCTCAATAGTTTTTTCACTTCGTCGCCAGTTGTCTTCCTGCTTACGTGTGCCCCACTTTTTTAAGAATTCATTAAAACCAAAACTAATTGCTGATTGATTATAAAAATACCATGAACCTTGTGTTGTACTTCCAGCAGGCGTTAAACTTCGTGGTTGACTTTTTAATTGTTTCTCTTCAATAACTTGTTGTTCTTCCAGCTTCTGTTTTTCTTTTACTGCTAGCGCGATTCTCTCCTTTTCTGCTTTCTCAAATGAGATTAAAGAATCAATTTTTGTTTTGCGTTCTTCAGGACTCAATGATGCTAATTGTTGCAAACTATCTTCAAGAATAATAACTTTTAAATTGCGGACTAATCTATCTAAGCTATTTCTTTTTTCTTCAATATCACTGTAGTCAGGATGATCTTTACTTAAGTTAGTAAGACAACTATCATAATACGCTGCAGCGGGCATGTATTCTGGGCGTTTAAGAAAAATATCAGCAAGTTCTAAATAACTTAATGCGCTTTGTGCAGTATTGCTAGATCCTGTTCGTAAAGATTTGTTTAGATATGAAACAGCTAAAGTTTCATCTTTTTCTTGACGAGCAACGCCTGCTAATGCATAATATATTTGATCACGATATTCTTTATTTTTATCGTCCTTCAACATTCTATTTAACTCGCGTTTTACTACATCCCCACTTCCACTTTTAATATCATAACATCGTGCACGATTAATACGCGCATTGAATGCCATTTCATAACTAGGGTTAAGCTTAATAACTTTTTGATACGCTGTAAATGCACTATCTAAATATCCTTGCTTTTGATAAAGTTGTCCAAGTATAAAAGTATATCGTGCACGATCATCTTTTTTAGATGCTGTTGCCGAAGCCGCAGCCAATGCCTCAGTCGTTCTTGGAATATCATTTCTAAGCCAATGGTATTGTGCTAATGTTGCATTGTAATCTCCTTTCATCTCGACAGGAAATTTTTTATCATTTTTTAGATAATCAAGCAAATAAACTGCATCTGTTGTTTTCCCTAATTCAAGATATGTTTTTGTTAACCATAAAAGAGCAACAGGACGAATCGGACTATTTTTGTATTCTGATGAAGTATATTGAAACGTTTCAATGGCAGTCCAATAATCATGTTTGTAAAACTGACATTTCCCTATTAACAGATAACAATCGTCAATCCATTTATTTCGTTCAATAGTTTTCTTGTCGTGCTTTCCTTTAACAACCATCGAATTGCGCGAAATGGCGATTGAAACTTTTTTGATGGCTTCATCCATATCTGGAAAAATTGCTTTCGCTTTCGCTAGATCACCATATTTAAAGATCGGTAAAATGCGGTCATATTTATCTTCAGTTCCATCAGCCAAAGTTTGAGCGCCTTGCTTCATTCTTTCGCGCGCATTGAAATAAAAATTATAATGCGTAATAGTGCCGTGGTAATTACGACTAACAATATTGTTCTTTTTCACGCTACATGACGACCAAATGGCCAGTGCAAGTAGTAGGAATAAAATATGAAGTTTTTTCACAGATTTGGCAGAGTCGGGGGTTCAATATCAGTTAAACAATAACTAAAAATCGAGGGTTTTAGTGTAAACAAGCAAATATCTTAATTTTTACCAATATAACTGCCGAATTGTTCCGTTCCAAAAGGAATATTAAACAGATTTGTTAGAACAGTGCCCGTGCGTTCTCATTTTCCGATATTTGCCGTAATGGCTACCGAAGTAAAGAAGCGCAAAAGAATTGTTAGAAAATTAAAAAGTAAATTCCGGTTTGTGGTTTTAAACGATCAAACCTTCGAAGAACGCTTTTCATTGCGATTATCACCTATGAACGTAATCGTTTTTGGAGGAACAATTGGCCTGAGTTTAATTACCATCACTCTGTATGTAATTGCTTTTACTCCTTTACGAGAGTATATTCCTGGTTATTCAGATGTGACTATGCGCCGAAATCTTGTTTCCATGACACTTCGTGCAGACTCCCTTTCATACAAAATGGCAGCACAAAATAGGTTTCTATCTCAAATTATGGATGTAATGAACGATCGAATTAGCACTGCTCGTCCAACTCGTGATAGTTTAGTGGCCCCTCTTTATGATAGCATAAAAAGTTTGAAATCTTCTGAAGAAGACTCTCAGCTAAGAAAGCAAATAGAATCTGGAGATCGTTATGAGTTATCATCAGGAAATGAAAAGGCGTTTGCATCTGGAATTGGAAGCTATTCGTTTTTTACTCCGCTAAAAGGCGCAATCACCACTAAGTTTAACACTACCCAAAAGCATTATGGTATTGATATCGTTGCTGGCCCAAATGAAGTAATTAAAAGCGCTTTGGATGGAACGGTTGTCATCGCTAACTGGACCTCAGAAACAGGTTATGTTATTGGTGTTCAACATAGCAATAATTTATTTACATTATATAAACATAATTCAGCGCTTTTAAAAGGTGTTGGAGATTATGTAAAGGCTGGGGAGGTTTTGGCAATTATCGGAAATACTGGTGAATATTCTTCTGGTCCCCATTTGCATTTCGAACTTTGGTATAATGGTAGTCCTGTAAACCCTCTCGACTATATTAATTTTTAAGCGCTTGCGATTTTCTATCAGTAAAGCCAAATAATTAACATCTTTGAGCCAATAATTATTTAGAATTGAAACGTAGAATTGCCATACTAGGATCCACAGGATCAATCGGAACTCAAGCATTAGAAGTAATTGCTGCGCATCCTGATGCTTTCGAAACAGAAGTTTTAACTGCAAATAGTAACGCAGACCTCTTAATTCAACAATCTTTAATTCACAAGCCAAATGCCGTTGTAATTGTTGATAAAAGTAAATATTCATTAGTAAAAGAAGCCCTTTCGGCAGAGCCCATAAAAGTTTATGCTGGTTATGAAGCTATTTCCCAATTAATGGAAATGGATTCTATCGATATCGTGTTGACCGCGATGGTAGGTTTTTCGGGATTAGAACCTACGCTTGCAGCTATCAAAAACAAAAAGCAAATTGCATTAGCAAATAAGGAAACGCTAGTTGTTGCTGGTGATCTGGTTACGAAAATGGCCAAGGAAAATAATGTACAATTATTACCTGTCGATTCCGAACATTCAGCCATTTTTCAATGCTTATTTGGGGAACTACATAATCCAATTGAGAAGATTATTCTCACTGCTTCTGGTGGCCCATTTCGTGGGATGAAAACGAATGATCTCCAAAAAATAACCAAAAATCAAGCACTTAAACATCCCAACTGGACAATGGGAGCAAAGATTACCATCGATTCAGCAACTTTAATGAATAAAGGATTGGAGATGATCGAAGCAAAATGGCTTTTTGATTTGCGTCCTGATCAGATTGATGTAATTGTTCATCCACAATCAATTATTCATAGTATTGTGCAGTTTGTAGATGGATCGATGAAAGCGCAAATGGGACTTCCAGATATGAAATTGCCTATTCAAGTTGCACTTGCACACCCATATAGACTTTATTCAGATTTTCCTCGATTTGATTTTCTCAAATACCCATCATTAACGTTTGAACCAGCTGATGAAAACACCTTTATTTGTTTAGGATTAGCACGAAAGGCAATGATAAAAGGCGGAAATATTCCTTGTATCATGAATGCTGCTAATGAAATTGTAGTTGCTGCCTTTCTTAAGGATGAAGTTCGATTTTTAGAAATTGGTGAACTCATTGAACAATGTATGGAAGAAATAAGCTTTATTGCTCAACCAACTTTGGACGATTATTGCTTAACAGATACTAAAACTAGAGAGTGGATGATCGATAAATTAAGGGTCAAAAATTCGTAGCTTTGCAAAAAAATACTTCAATTATGCTTATCTTAAAGTTGAAATAATTCTTTCAACAATACGTTTCTATAATTCTAATAATTAGTTCCCAAAACAAATGACACAATTAATAATGGCTGCCCAGTTAATTCTGGGACTCTCAATACTCGTAACGTTACATGAACTAGGTCACTTTTTAGCAGCGCGAGCTTTCGGAATTAAAGTGGAAAAATTCTATCTGTTTTTTGATGCTTGGGGAGTGAAACTTTTTAGCTTTAAAAGAGGCGATACAGAATATGGAATGGGATGGTTGCCTCTTGGTGGTTATGTGAAAATTGCTGGAATGATCGATGAAAGTTTGGATACAGACCAACTAAGTAGCGAACCTCAACCTTGGGAGTTTCGTGCTAAACCAGCTTGGCAACGATTAATCGTTATGGTTGCGGGAGTCACGATGAATGTAATTTTAGGCATCGCAATATTTTCTTACAGCTTGTTACATTTTAAACAAGAATATCTTCCAGTCACATCAGTAAATAACGGTGAAGGAATTTATGCTTATCGATTAGGTCGTGAGTTAGGGTTGCAAAATGGCGATAAAATTATTGCGATTAACGGACATAAATTTGAACGGTTTGATGACGCACTTTCTACTCGTGTTTTGTTTGGTGCTAATTTAACAATAGAACGGAATGGCCAAACAATGGAAGTTACTGTTCCTGATAATTTTTATAAAACAGTTGCTAAAGCTGGAAGAGGAAACTTTATTGGGTATGGATTTCTTCAATATGTTATTGGAAGCGTAAGTCCTGATGGTGAAGCACAAAAAGCTGGATTGAAAAGTGGTGATATAATTATCGGAATTGATGGACAAAAAATTGCCGATTATGACGATTTGAAAAACAAACTCATCACCATTAAGGGACAAAAAGTTAAGCTTACCATTGAGCGCGAAAAGAAAAACATGGAACTTATTTGTGGTGTTTCAGATAAAGGATTAATTGGAATTGGCTTTGTTGCTGCCCCACTTCCAACAGATAATTATCCAATGCAAGTTTATACTTTAGGATCAGCAATTTCATTTGGTGCAAGCGATGCAAAAGAAGCTCTTGTTTCAAATGTAAAAGGATTGAAAAAAATATTTTCAGGAGATGAAAAAGCCACTGATTCTATTCAAGGACCAATAGGTATTGCACAAATTTATGGTGGTGTTTGGGATTGGGAACGTTTTTGGGGAATTACCGGACTACTATCAATGGTGTTAGCATTCATGAACATGTTGCCTATTCCAGCATTAGATGGAGGGCATGTTGTTTTCTTAACCATTGAAAGTCTTACTGGTAAAAAACTATCAGATAAATTTATGGAACGTGCTCAAATTGTTGGAATGGTTCTTCTACTTTCATTGATGGTATTCGCTATTGGTAATGATGTTTGGAAACACGTTATCAATTAATATTGTGTTCCATAAATATTAGCAATCTAATTGAATTCCTAGTAATGAATTTTACTAGGAATTTTTAATTTCAAAAGATTTACAATTTAATTCTATATACTTTTTTTAATCCATATTTCTTCAAATAATAGATTTTATTGGCGTAAAGTTAAGTTGTGATTTTTTCAAAATCGCCTATAGAAAAAATCACTTTGTGTTTTTGAATGTATCCTATTTCTTACGATAAATATATTTGGCATAAAGAGTAACGTTCATATTTTTGTTTAAAGATTAATTTGGAATCATTTATTTCCAAAGTGTAATTGATGATATTTGTTTCAAAATAAGTACCATCATGAAAAACCTCATTCACTCATTTCTAACAATTGTAATTTTTATAGTGTGTTGTAGTAAGTGTATGGCTCAACTTAGTGATACAACTCAACATCATCGCATTTTAATAATTCCTTTTCAGCCTGAATATTATTTAAGTGATGCAGAGCAAGACATCATGCAACAAACACATAAAACTCCTGATGAATATCGTGCATATTTTCGTCGCGTTTTAGATTTGAAGATTGAAGCAACATTATCTACTCTAATCCCCTGTAATAGCTTGATGCAGGACACAAGTAAATCCGTTAGAAATGATATGGATAACTATTATTCTAAAGCTGCATTGAAATATGAATTTCCAATTGCATCAAAGCAAAATAAATCGATAAAAATTAAATCAGAGGTTGCTTCGAAAGAAATAGAAAATCAACACAGTGCTCCACAATATGCCTCCATAAAAGGCGATACTAAATTCATGAATTCAACTGTTCCCGATACAGCATTTTATAAATCACTACTTACAAAATATCATGCGGATTATTTATTGTCGATAAATCAATTTGAAATAAAAACAAATTATAAATCATGTATTGATATTGCTAATAGAATATATCGTAGAGAGTTAATGATACATTATTCATTGCTCGATGCTAACGGGAAAGTAGTTCAAGGAAATTTTATAACGACTTATTTTCCATCAAATTCTAATCGAGATACAGAGATCGCTGAACGTGTATTTCCTGAGATTGCCAACCTATTGAAAAGCTCTATTATCGATTTACTAAAATGAAATAATTGATTTCATTTATCGAAATGCTTTGAAAACAATGATTTAACATATTTATGCAAAAAATTGATTTGGATGTATTTGTTTTTAATTTACATTCGCACCCTGAAATTATTAGTTAATTATACTTAAAAAGTTACTCGTTGAAATTGAGGTCAACTTGGATAATTAGATACAATATTATAAAAAGTTAATCGTCAATCAATGGTGTTTAATTATTGCAAACAAAATCAATAGTTATTAACATTTAACTGTTGGTTTAACCTTCCTCAGGATAAAATATTCACTTAACTATAAACTTAAATTTGAAGTTCTAAAACCTTAACTTATGAAAAAAACCTTATCAATTTTTATGACAATCGCTGCGTTGAGTTTCTCTTCGGTAGCATTCGCGCAAAAGCCTGTTAAAGGAAGTGTTACTGGAGAAGTTCAGTTAAACTTTCAAACTGGTACTGCTGCAATTGGAGTTGTAGCACCTTCATTAAATTTCCGTTACTTCTTAATGGATGATTTAGCACTTCGTCTTAAACTTGCTATTACTTCGACCAAAGACAAAACTGGTGATGTTGAAGATAAGACTTCAAACTTCAGTTTTGCTCCTGGAATTGAGAAGCACTTTAAAGGTACGGATAAGCTTTCTCCATATATTGGAGCAGAAATTCCTATTTCTAGTGGAAAAGTTGAACATAAAACAGCTGCTGGTTCTACAACAGATAAAACATCTTCATTCGGTGTGAATTTAATTTTCGGTGGAGATTATTATGTTTGGCAATCAGTTTACGTAGGTGCTGAAGTTGCTTGGGGATTTTCTTCAGGTACATCAACTCCTGACGTTGGTGAAAAAACTACTTCATCAGGATTTAGCTTAGGTGCTAATTCTGGTATCCGTTTAGGAATGAAGTTTTAATTTCAACAGAATAAAATAAAAGAGGCTGTCTCGGAAACGAGGCAGCCTCTTTTATTTTTAAGAATAGCTCTTTTTTGTAACTTTGTACGGAAGGAGGACATACACTGTTCTTTTTTATTATTCCCCAAATGTCCGTGAGCGAAAGTTTTGAAATTAGATTACCCCACTTCGAAGGTCCCTTCGATCTCCTGCTATTTTTTATAGAGAGAGATGAGCTAGATATTCATGATATTCCAATTGCTGGAATTGCAAATGAATTTTTCGAGTACATGCAGCAAATGCAATCTTTAAATATAGAATTAGCGAGTGAATTTATTCTTGTTGCAGCAACGTTGATGCGGATAAAAGTTCGACTACTTCTGCCACGATATGAAAAAGATGAAGAAGGAAATGAAATTGATCCTCGCCAAGATTTAATTCGACAACTGCTCGACTACAAACAATTTAAAGCAGCAGCTGAAGATCTAAGAGTAATGGAAGACGATCGGATGATGCGCTTTGCTAGAGGAAATATTCAACAAGAAATTTCTAAGCTTTCAACAACAACAGAAACAGGATATGCTGGGGAGCTTAATTATCTTACTCTTTATAAACTTATTGCTACTTTCGAAAAGGTAATGACACGATTTGATGATAGCCAAAATCGTGTTATTCATACTGTCATTCAACCAAAATATACTATCGAAAATCAACGCGATTATATCACAAATCGTTTGACAAGAAAACCACAATTAAATTTTATGGAAATTTTTGAAGAATGTAACAATCGTTTACATGCTGTATTTACTTTCCTTGCATTATTGGAATTATTGCAAAGTAGAATCATTGTAATTTTCATGGGCGAGTCGGGCTATAATGATTTTGTAATATGTACTTTAGAAAGCGCACCACAACCATCAGCAAATACTAATGCAGACTGATCACCGAGAAATACTACGCCATTTATCTCCTAAACGGATCTTATGGCCAGTATTAATTGGAGTATTGGTAGCAGCATGGCTTTTTTTTAGAGAATTTGATATCAATGCTTTTAATGCAGTAAAATGGACTGGCTCCACAACTTTTTGGTTATCTCTTGCCGTAGTTTCCGTTTTCATCCGTGATTTTGCATACATGATTCGTATTAAAATTTTAACGGATCAGAAACTAGATTGGTATCGATCATTCATCGTAATTATGTTATGGGAATTTAGCTCAGCACTAGCACCAGGATTAATTGGTGGAGGATTCTTTTTCGCCATCTTGATTTTAAGTCGTGAAGGAATTAATATGGGAAAAAGTATTACTGCAATTTTAAATTCTTCGTTTTTGGATGGAATATTTTTAGCAGTGATGGCACCAATGGTTTATTTGATAGCTGGAAAAACTGCACTTTTTTCAGGTATTCAACTTAATACTGTTTTAGGAGAAAGTATCTTTTATACATTTTGGATTATTTATTTTGTAATACTTGCATATAAATTATTTGTAGCGTATGCCTTATTTATAAATCCATATTTTATCAAAGGAATTCTTATCTCCTTATTTTCAACAAGACTTTTAAAAAGATGGAAAGCTGGTGCACTTGAAACGGGTGATCAATTGGTCATCGCATCTGAAGGATTGAAAAATAAAAACATGCGATATTGGATAATTTCAATGGCATCCACTTTTATTTCTTGGACGGCACGCTATTCAATTGTGAATTGTATTATTCATGCATTTCACAATCAAGAACCGCTTGCTGATTTTGTAGTTTATGGTAAACAAGTTGTAATGGGAATTATTATTCTACTAAGTCCAACACCAGGGGGAAGTGGCATCGCAGAAGTAATGTTCAATGGTTTCTTAGGAGAATTTATCAGCAAAGGATTAGCTCCTACATTAGGTTTGCTTTGGAGAATGATTAGCTATTATCCTTATCTTTTAATTGGTGCTATACTTTTACCGAAATGGGTGCGAGGTCACATAAAAATTGGGAAACTAAAATTGTAATAGTTAAAAATATTTCTTTTATTTTTTCAATTTTGCGAAGAAAAGTATGTCGTTAATTTTTTATTTACTAAAAATAAATCTTAATTCACCTTAACAGGTGGTTCCATTATAGCACTGCATTTTTTGCAAGTACGTAACTCTAAATTATCATAAAATTTATTCATCACTTTAGGAAGTTGAACAACGATATCATCTAATTGAAAATATTCTTCATATAATTTATTATCACATTTTTCACAAAACCACATACAGCAATCTTGTTCATGTTCTTTACGAACACGTTCAATAACTAACCCTATTGTATTTGCTTTACGTTGTGGCGAATGAGGAATGTGTGGAGGAAGTAAAAACATTTCACCTTCACGAATTGTTACATCTACTTGTTTGCCATCTTGAACTGTTCTAACAACAATATCACCTTCTAATTGATAAAAGAGTTCTTCACCATCTTCATAATGATAATCTTTACGCGCATTTGGTCCGCCTACAACCATCACGATAAAGTCCTCACTAATTTTAAAAATTTGTTGATTTCCAACAGGAGGTTTTAATAAATGGCGATTTTCATCAATCCACTTTTGAATATTGAACGGTGCTGCGAGTGCCATAGATTATTTTTTTTTGCATCACAAATATATTAAAACTGTTCGCCTAAAATGAAAGACCATGCATTTCTATTTAAGATTGCTGATTACCAAAAAGTGCGAATGGGATTATTGTCCGATATTTGCCAAAATTGATAATTTATGGATTTGAATCTAGCAGGTAAAACCGCATTAGTATGTGGAAGTACGCAAGGAATTGGAAAGGCTGCTGCAATGGAGTTGGCAGTTCTAGGGGCAACAGTTGTATTGATGGCAAGAAATGAAGAACAATTGAAAGCAGTTTATTCGGAATTAGCAACAAATCATCAACAGCATCATAAATATTTGATCGCGGATTTTTCACAGCCTACGCAAGTTTCACAAGTTGCGAAAGCCTATATTTTGGAGGGAAATCAGATTCATATTTTGATAAATAATACAGGAGGACCTCCGGGAGGACCAATCGTAAATGCGACTTCAGAAGCTTTCGAAAGTGCATTTCAACAACATTTACTTTGCAATCATTTATTAATGCAAGCGGTAGTAGATGGAATGAAACAAGCGCGTTACGGAAGAATTATTAATGTAATTTCTACATCCGTAAAGCAGCCATTAAAAGGATTAGGCGTTTCAAATACAATTAGAGCAGCAGTTGCAAATTGGTCGAAAACATTATCTGTTGAATTAGCACCATTCGGAATAACAGTGAATAATGTTTTGCCAGGAGCAACGGGAACGAATCGTTTAACAACATTGTTGGGCGCAAAATCAAAACAAACAGGAAGAACTTACGAAGCTTTGGAGCAAGAGATGTTACATGAAATTCCTGCTGCACGATTTGGTTTGCCTGAAGAAATAGGATCTGTAATAGCATTTTTAGCTAGCCCTATCGCTGGATATATCAATGGAATTAATCTTCCTGTTGATGGCGGAAGAACAGGTTCACTATAAGTGAAATAGTAGAAATTATTTATAAGGATTGCAATGGACACAAAAACGAGAAGTAGTTACATAAAAATAATACTATTAATCGTAATGGTAATTATCTATTTGATTTTTTTTAGAAAATCAAATACTAGAAACCAATCCACTAATTCTGATAAAATTGATCATCGCGAAAAAGATTTTAGGCATAACCATCTTTATTATACAAAGCATGCTAGATGTAGAATGGATTGCCGTCATATTGATGAATCTGAAATCAAAGAGATATTAAACGATGGTGAAATCAATTATGCTAAAAGTGAAATTAATGCTAGTCCTTGCCCTAAATACGCCTTGGAAGGAATGACGCACGATCATCAACATGTTAGAATTATTGTTGGAGATTGTAAGTCGGACGCAAGCATAATTACGGTGATTGACTTAGATCATGATTTCGAATGTGATTGCAAGTAGATCACTATAAAAAAAATCATGAAAATGCTATGTAACAAATTAACAATACGTTGTTTTTATTAAGATAATGTGTTGCAAAGTAAAAAGGAGCAAAATGAATCAACGCTTAAGAAATGAATTTTATCACTTTATGAAAAGGAAGAGTGATTCAGAAAAAATAGGAGAATTAAAAAAAATCATGTATTATAATTTTTTAATTTTACCAGAGGACAGGTATTTGTTGAAGTACTCGAAGAAGTAATATATTATTTGAGAATTATAAATAGTTTAATCAGAAAAAGAAAAAATTGAAGAGGTAGTTTAAGAACTCTTCAAAAATAAAATAATCATGAAACGCTTCTTCTTTATATTAATTGGATTTTTGCCATTCATAAATTCACAAGCACAATCTTCTCATAAAATAACTTTACAAGAAGCAGTGACAATGGGATTAACGAATAGCCATACTTTGCAAATCTCAAAAGCAAAAATGGATGCGGCAAAAGCAAAATATCAACAAGCAATTGATCAAGCATTACCAACACTTAAATTGTCGGCAGGATATACTCGATTAAGCGATATTGAAGAATTTAAAGTTGATTTCGGAAACACGGGACATCCTGTTGCACTATTTCCAAACATTCCCAATAATTATTCTTCACGACTAGCATTAGGGGAAACTGTTTTTAGTGGATTTAGATTAAAATACGCAATGGCTTCGCAACAGTTATTACGTGATGCTTCAAAAATAGATGCCGCAAAAGATTCACAAGAGGTAGTGATGAATGTTATTAATGGATTATTCAATCTCTATAAAATTAATCAAACTCATCAAATCGTTAATGAGAATATTACTCTTGCACAAAAAAGAGTTGATGAAGCAATTAACTGGGAGAAAAATGGAATCGCTACGCATAATGAAGTGTTAAAATGGCAATTACAATTATCGAATACGGAGCTTGCAAAAATTGATCTTGATAATACGTATGAAGTTTCAAATTTTAATATGAACTTATTACTTGGGTTAGATGGCAATCAAAAATTGGATGTTGATTCACTGAGTCTTTTTAGTTCAGTAGCATCAGAATCATTTTCTTTTTATGATGCGAATGGGTTGAAATCACGACCAGAAATACAATCACTTGTATTAAAAAATGAAACGGCTCTAAATTATTATAACATAGCAAAAAATAGTTATTGGCCAATCGTAAGTGTTGGTGTGAATTATTATTATTCTCGCCCTAATTCAAGAATATTTCCACTAGTAGATGAATGGAACTCAACGTGGGATGTTGGAATTAATTTGAGTTTTGATATAATAAATTTATATAGCAATCATCATGTAATTGCTGAAGCACAAGCAAACATCGATCAAACAAAAGCGCAACAAGCACAGTTAACTGATGCTATTCGAGGCGAAGTAAATCAAGCATTCATTACCTATTCTCAATCAAAAGAAAGAGAAAAAGTTTTGCTTCGTGCGGTGGATCAAGCAGAGGAAAATTACCGTATCACAGAAAATAAATATAGAAGTCAACTTGTTTTGCAAACTGAATTGCAAGATGCAGATAATGCATTACTAAAATCACGAATAGAAAAAGTAAATGCAACTGCTGATACGCAATATGCATATTACCGTTTGTTAAAAGCATCTGGATTACTCTCAAAAACATATTAATCAAGTAAATACTTTCCAATATTATGTCGGCACAGGAAAAACCAAAAAGCAAATTAATGCCAGTAATTCTGATACTAATTGTATTTAGTTCTATTGGTTATGGAATAAGTAAATATATTTATTCATTACATCATGAAGATACTGATGATGCACAAATTGATGCGGATATCAGTCCTGTTCTTTGTCGTGTTTCTGGTTATGTACAACAAATTAATTTTGAAGATAATGCGTTAATAAAAAAGGGTGATACACTTATTAAACTTGATGATCGTGACCTCTCAATAAAAGTAGAACAAGCAAATGCTGCTATTCAAAATGCAGAGGCGGGAATCTCTATTTCACAAGCATCTGTAGGAACTGCTCAAAGTAATGTGAGTGTTATGCAATCAGGAATTGAAAATGCAAAAGTACGACTGTGGAAAGCGACGCAAGATTTTAATCGTTATGAAAATTTATTAAAGGCAAATTCAATTACGCAAGTTCAATTTGATGCTTCAAAAGCCGAAAAGGAATCTGCAGAAGTTGCATTACTCATTGCACAAAATCAGTTGCAAGTTTCACAAAAGCAAGTTTTCGCAGCACAGCAACAAATCGCTTCTGCACAAGCACAAAAAACACAACGCATTGCTGAATTAAATTTTGCCAACTTACAATTATCATATACAGCTGTTGTCGCTCCTGCAACAGGGCGTGCATCAAAAAAGAATGTTCAACTTGGTCAGTTAGTAAATGCTGGAAGTCCGTTATGTGCTATTGTTTCAAATGAAGGAGTATTTGTGATAGCTAATTTTAAAGAGACACAATTGGATAAAATGAAAGAAGGACAGCCCGCTGAAATTATTGTTGATGCATTTTCAACTAAAAAAATTACCGGAAAAATTTATCGACTTTCTGCAGCAACTGGAGCAAAATTTAGTTTACTTCCACCAGATAATGCAACAGGAAATTTTGTTAAAGTTGTTCAACGTGTTCCCGTGAAAATTAAATTGGATGAAAAACAAGAGTTGATTAATAATCTTCGACCTGGTATGAGTGTAAAAGTTTCAGTTACGATCGACTAAGAATTTATCCAACTCGAATTATAAATACGATGGCAGTCACTGGATTTCAAAAATGGATCATCACACTTACCGTGATCTTGGCTTCCTTGTTAGAGCTGATCGACACTACTGTGGTGAATGTTTCATTACCACAAATCATGGGAAATCTAGGAGCTACCCTTGAAGATGTTGGTTGGGTGATTACTGCTTATTCAATTGCGAATGTTGTTATCTTGCCAATGTCAGGATGGTTATCAGCGAGGTTTGGAAGAAAAAATTATTTCACTTTTTCAATTATATTATTTACAGTTGCATCATTCTTTTGTGGTAACGCACATACTATCTGGGAACTCGTAGCATTTCGTTTTATACAAGGAATTGGTGGCGGTGCTTTGCTAGGAACAGGGCAAGCAATTTTACTTGAAACATGGCCAAAGGATCAACATGGAATGGCGACAGCAATTTTTGGATTAGGTGTTGTTGTAGGTCCAACATTAGGTCCAACATTAGGAGGATATATCACTGATCATTTTTCATGGCCTTGGATTTTTTATGTAAATCTACCTCTAGGAATTATAGCAATGCTACTCGCTTTACAATATATAAAAGATTCCGCTTTGCAATTTAAAAGTACTACTGTTGATTGGCTTGGAATTATTTTATTGATAGTGGGAGTTGGATCATTGCAAATAGTTTTAGAAAGAGGAGAGAGTGAAGATTGGTTTGAAACAACATATATTTCAGCACTAACATTTCTTTCTATCATTTCGATTGTAACATTTATATGGCACGAATTAAGAACAGAATCACCTGTAGTTAATTTACGAATATTAAAAAATCGCTCATTAGGATTAGGGATGCTAACAACATTTGTGTTAGGTTTCGGATTATTTGGATCGGTATTTATCTTCCCAATTTTTTGTCAAAATTTATTAGGGTTCAGTGCGCAACAAACAGGAATGTTATTAATTCCCGGAGGCTTAGCTACAATTTTAATGATGCCGTTTGTAGGAAAAATGTTGCAGAAAAAATTCCCTCCACAAATTATGGCTTCGTTAGGATTTCTAATGTTTTTTCTCTTTACTTATTTTCTTTCAAAAGCAAATCTTAATTCAGGAGAAAGTGATTTTTATTTGCCATTAATTATGCGCGGTGTTGGATTAAGTTTATTATTTGTACCACTTACTACTCTAGCTCTTGGTAGCCTCGAACCAAAAGATATTGCTCAAGGAACAGGACTAAATAATATGATGCGACAATTAGGTGGTTCCTTCGGAATTGCAATTATCACCACGTTATTACATCTACGTCAAGGCTTTCACCGAAATGTTTTATTAAGTAAATTCGATATCTATAATTCTGCTTTTCAGGAAAGGATGAATTTGCTCTTACAGAATTTTAAGTCTAAAGGATATGCTGATATGGATGCTCAACAATTAGCATATAAAGCAATGGAAGGTTCAATTCTAAAGCAAACATTTCTTTTAAGTTATATTGATGCATTTTGGTTCGTAGGACTTGTTCTGCTATTGAGTATCCCAATCATTTGGCTTCAAAAAATTAAACGTGGCACACCAATTCCAATCGACGCTCATTAACTATTGCAAATTCTGTGTATTTTTGATGCAACAATAGCCATAGCATCATGCAGAAAATTCAAAATTATATTAACGGAAAATTGATCGCGCCACAAAGCAATCAGTACATCGATAATATAAATCCAGCAACAGGTAAAGTGTATAGTTTTATTCCTGATAGTGATGAACGTGATGTTGAATTAGCTGTTAGTGCTGCAACAAATGCTTTTCCGAAATGGAGTGCAATGTCATCCGAAAAAAGATCTGGATTATTAATTAAACTTAGTGATCTTATAAGTCAACATCTAGAACGCTTTGCAATTGCTGAATCAATTGATAATGGTAAGCCAGTTTGGTTAGCGCGACAAGTGGATATTCCACGTGCAGTTGCAAACTTTCATTTTTATGCTACCGCTGCATTACATCTTTCTACTGAAACATATTCGATGGGAGATATTGCTTTGAATTATACTTTGAGAACCCCTATAGGAATCGCTGGATGTATTTCACCATGGAATCTTCCATTATATCTTTTCACTTGGAAAATTGCACCTGCACTTGCATCAGGAAATTGTGTTGTTGCAAAACCTTCTGAAATAACACCAATGACAGCTTATTTGTTATCTGAGTTAGCAATTGAAGCTGGTATCCCTCCAGGAGTATTAAACATTGTTCACGGCTACGGACATAAAGTAGGAAAAGCAATTGTTGCTCATCCAAAAATTCCAGCCATTTCTTTTACTGGAGGAACAAAAACAGGAGAAGAAATTGCGCATGTTGCAGCTCCAATGTTTAAGAAGTTATCTTTAGAACTAGGAGGAAAAAATCCTAATATTATTTTTGCTGATTGTGATTTTGAAAAGGCATTAAATACAACAGTTCGTTCTTCGTTTTCTAATCAAGGTGAAATATGTTTGTGTGGATCAAGAATATTTATTGAACGTTCTATCTATGATAAATTTAAAAATGCTTTTGTTGAAGAAATAAAAAAGTTAAAAGTAGGGAACCCATTACAAGATGAAAGTTGGCTAGGTGCAATTGTTTCAAAACCACATCTTGAAAAAATTTTATTCTATATCGATTTAGCAAAACAAGAAGGTGGAAAAATTCTTTGTGGTGGAAATCAACTAATCTTAACTGGAGAAAATAGTGAAGGTTATTTTTTAGAACCCACTGTTATCGAAGGATTGAAATATGATTGTAGAACGAATCAAGAAGAAATATTTGGGCCCGTAGTTACCTTACAACCATTTGATGAAGTAGACGAAGTATTAATGTATGCAAATAGCACCTCTTACGGATTGGCAGCAACTGTATGGACGGAAAATTTAACAAGAGCACATACTGTTGCGGCTAGATTACATTCGGGAATTGTATGGGTAAACTGTTGGTTACTTCGTGATTTACGAACTCCATTCGGCGGAGTAAAAAATTCAGGCGTTGGACGAGAAGGTGGATTCGAAGCGCTAAAATTTTTTACAGAAGAAAAAAATGTCTGTATTCGATTAGCATAAATTCAAAATAAACTAAATAATTTTTTTTTCAAAATGATAACTCTTCAAAACGATCAAATACAAATTGAAGTAAAGCCTCTTGGTGCTGAACTTTGTAGCATATTTCATATAAGCAATCAACTAGAATATATGTGGCAAGCTGGTAGCGATTGGCCAAAGCATTCACCACTATTATTTCCAATTGTTGGTCAGTTGAAGGATAATTATTTTAAATACAAAGGACAAAAATTTGTATTACCTAGACATGGTTTTGCAAGAGAAAAGAATTTCTCACTAATTGAACAGGGACCTAACCGATTAGTATTTAAATTAACACAAGACGAAGAAACATTAAAGATTTATCCATTTCATTTTAACTTAGAAGTGGAATATGCTTTACGTGATGATACTGTTGTGATAACCTACGTTGTAGAAAATACGAATGTAGAGAATCTTTATTTTTCTATAGGTGCGCATCCAGCCTTCAAAGTGCCATTGTTAGAAAATGAAAATTATGCTGATTATAAATTAGTCTTTGAAAATGACGTTACCGCAGCTACATGGCCATTAGATAATGGATTAGTAATGGAAAAATCTAAGTCTATTCTTGATAAGAAAAACGAATTAATTCTAACAAAAGAACTGTTTGCAAAAGACGCATTGGTATTTAAAAATTTTGATAGTAAATCAATTCAGATAAAAAATAAGAATCATTCACACGGATTGAAATTTAATTTGAATAACGCACCATACCTTGGTCTTTGGGCTGCAAAGAATGCTGATTTTATTTGTATTGAACCATGGTACGGAATTGCAGATTCGGTAAACTGTAATCAAGAAATAATTTCTAAAGAGGGAATTATTGCACTTGCACCTAATGATGAATTCACTTATACGTATTCGATTCAGGTATTTTAATATTAGCGAATTATTGAAACGCGACCAGTATATTCATATTTCTTAGTAGAAAAATCTCTAACATTAATTTGATACACATAAGTATCTTCAGGAGCTTCTCTTCCATTAATAGTTCCATCCCACGACTTACTCATCGAGTCACTAGAAAATAATAATTTTCCCCATCTATCAAAAATATTTATTGCATACGAAGTGATTCCATATCCTTGAACAATAAATTGATCATTTACAACATCATTGTTTGGAGTAAATGCATTCGGGATATAAATTGTAAAAACATTTTTGATAGTAATAATTTGTTCAGATGTATCTTTACATCCCTCATCACTTGTAACGTATAATGTTATAGGATAAACGCCTGAGTTTTTATATGTATGATCTGGACTTTCATCTGTAGATATTGCACCATCAGAAAAGATCCACTTATTTATTGCGTTATATGTAGAAGTATTTACGAAAAATATTTTTGGAAAGAGCATGTCTGGTTCAGTTGGTGTATAATAAAATGAAGCTTCAGGTTTTGGAAATACAGTAATACAATTTGTAATAGTAGTATCATTTTTACAACCTAAATTTGTAGTTGCAAATAATAAAACGTTATAGTCACCAGGGGCATTGTATAAATGTGAAGGGTTATTTACAGAATCGGTAATTCCATTCCCAAGTTGCCATTGAATGGATGAAATAGTTCCATCAATAGAAGTAGATGTGTTATTAAGATTTACAAGAAGAGGTTGGCATCCAGATATGGAGCCAGGTGTAAATGAAGCGACGGGAATATACCAAACTCGTGATGGATGAATAATTGTATCTAAGCACCCTTGCAACGTCGTAACTATTAACGAGGGATTATAAATTCCGCCATCTTTATAAATGTGATTGGGGTTTTTCACTGTTGATGAATCGCCATCTCCCGTCATCCATTTCCATTTATTTATTGTGTTACTTCTTACAGTACTTAAATCATTAAATCTGGTTGTAATTCCTTGGCATACTGTGTCTGAAATAAATTCCGCAACAGGTTTTGCATATATCGTTATTAGTTTACGAATAGTGTCTTTGCATCCATCAATTGATTGAACTATTAACTCAGCGTTGTATGTAGTATCATGTGGATAATAGTGAATTGGATTCGCACTATTTGTTGTTGATTGAAGATCTCCAAAATTCCAATTGTGATTTAAAATTGTGCTTCCAGTAACGCTGCTTGAATCATAAAATAAAACAGGAAAACCATCGCATACATTATTAGCAAAAAACTTTGCAATTGGATTAGAATTAATTTTAATTTTCGCACTAACAGTATCTATACAACCATTATTATTTAGTGAAAGCTGAATATTTTTAATTCCCGCATTATTCCAACTTGTGATGTATGGTCCAGCTCCACTTTGCGAACTAGGATTACTAAACGACCAATTAAATACTGTTCCTGCAATAGCAGATCCTACGAAAGCTATTGACCCTTTTTCATTTTCACAAAGGGCAATTGGTGTATTTAAAATTGCAATAGGTTGTTGATAAATGTCAATAATTTTCAACGCCGTATCACGACATCCATTATCATTTATAATAAGTTGAATCGAATCTCTACGTTGATTATTCCATATTAAATTATACGGTCCTTGGCCAGACCCTGTAATAGATTGTCCATTACCAAAATTCCAATAGTAATTTGCATTCGTACCTGCAATACTTGTTGAACTAATAACAAGTGTATCATTAGAGCAAAGGGTCGAGAAAGAAGTTATTGATGCATTTGGATTAGCTAAAACTGTAATGGTATCAATTACCGATGATGTACAAAAATGATTATTTATCGTTAGTGATATTGCCTTTTTACCAGGTGAGTTCCAGCTTGCAACAATTGGCCCAGCACCTGAACCTTGTTGCGAAAATGTATTATTCATTGTCCAATTGTAAACTGATCCCGCAATTGCACTGCCAGTAAATGAAACTGTATTATTTGCAAGTTCACAGATAGTAGGAGTAAATGATAACGCCGCAATCGGTTGTTGATACGAATGAAAAATAGAGAAAGAAGTATCCTTACAACCGTTATCGTTAACAAAAACTTTTACAGAATCAGTGAATTGATTTGACCATGATAATTGATATGGCCCAACACCAGTTCCAGAAATTAAATTTCCATTTCCCAAATCCCAATTATACGTTGCATTCACACTTCCTGTTCCAGTATAATTTATTGTGATTGTATCACCAGTACAAAAATCAGGTATTGCACTAATGGAAGCAACGGGTAAAGAATTTATTGTTATTGGTTTTATACTTGATGTTGAACATCCGCTATCTGAAACTGTTAATGTATAATTTGTAAGACCTATCCCTCCTGCTTTTAGTTGATACGGTCCCTTTCCTGATCCTGAAATGATATTACTTGATCCAAAATTCCAAACATAGTTTGCTGTTGTGCTACTATAATTTCCAGTATAGCTTGCATTAAAAATATCATTCACACAAGCTGTTACAGGAATTAAAAATGTGCTAACAGGTGAAGGTTTCACATGAATAATTTGATTGCTTGCTGCAGATACACATGTGTTTTGTGAAACTGTTAATGCAATTAGATAATTTCCCGAATTAGAAAACGAAACTTTATACGGACCAACTCCTGTTCCTGAAACAATTGTTCCTCCAGAAAAATTCCAATTATAATTTCCAGTAATAGTGTTTCCAGAATAGTTGATGTTAACTGTATCGCCTTGGCAAGATGAAAGTGTTGATATAGAAAATGGAGATGTTGGAAATGGATTTATTGTTACAACAACTGTATCATGCAAAATGCAAGTAGTGCCATTATCTGCTGTAACAACATAATTATAACTTACAGGTGATGTACCATTGTTTGTTAGTGCAATACTTGGATTTGATATGGCTGCATTACTTAATCCTGTTGCAGGACTCCACGAATAATTCCATCCAACAGTTGATGCACCACCAATAAATGAATTTAGATTTACACATGCACTTAAATCACTTCCTGCAGTTACAATTGCTGTTGATGATAAACTTCCAGCTTCAATAAATACTCCAGAATTAAGTGCAGAATCAGCGCCATCAGCAATTGCAATTTTTAAATGATAAGTAAGACATCGTGTAACAATTATTTCTGCTGTTAAGATCGTTGTTAAGCCATCGTATTGAATATCCAATCCTCCAGTATTGTCAATATAAAAGCTAGAATTTGTTAAACCACAATTTGTACTTGGAGGCCCACTTACCGATGCTCCAACACTTCCATTATTAACAGTATTTATTGCAACTGGTGATGTGGTTCCTGGAATCAATGCTAAGTTTGATTTACCAACAATGCCCGGACCACTAATAAAAAAACCAAAGAGATCATTGAATTCAGAACAAACAAATTCAGGATATTCTTCACTTGCAAAAACATACCGAAATGTTAACGTATCACTTTGTGGAATAAAATCAAACTCTAAAACAGCAGCATCAAAAGTTTGTACTCCAGTTAATGATTCCAAATCTAAATCACCAGCACTATTAAATTGTGTACTTGATGCACTATTATCATTTGGGCCAATCGACTGAACAGCTTCACCAGTAGTAAGTACAATTCCAGAATTTAATCCCAATACTGTTCCTACTGAATTGAAACTTCCCGAAGCGATAGGCATTCCAATATACGAAGCATTAAAAACAGTTACTCCAGGACCAGCAATTATGCTAGCCATTTGATAAGCCGAAATAGACGGAACGACAGTTAATTGAGCATGAACCCTTATTCCGCAAAAGCAGAGCAAACATAGTATCACAATAGACTTAGCAATCGTATTGACCATGATAGTTTTTTAACTCAAAAACGTATATTATGAAGTGATTTTGCTATAATTAATTAACAGTAAAAAAAGAGTAAATCACTGCGCTTTCACACGCAAGTAATTTTAACAAGTACAAGATAGCATTTTTCTGTTTTCAATTACAGAAAAGCAAACTGAATACGGCTTATATTGAGATGAAATGGTCAAAAGGATTGATGCCCGAATATTGAAAGGCCTGAGAATTCCTTAAAAAACGACTTTTTTAGGCGTTCTAAAGGTTGTTGAGTGTATTTCTACCTCTTATTATTTGTAACTTTGCAGCGCTTTAAAAAAATAGAATTCATGAAACAGGAAACGATGGTTGCAAACGACTTCCAGATTGCTGAAACACTAAAACATTTAGGTATTCAGGAAATAAATAATGGTGCTTGTACAGGCACAAAATGGCTCAATACATCAGGTGATATCATCGAATCGTATTCTCCAGCCGATGGTGCGCTGATTGCTAAAATTCGTCAGGCTACAGCCGATGATTATGAAAAAATTATTCTTACATCACAAGAAGCTTTTAAAACATGGAGAATGATACCTGCTCCTAAAAGAGGCGAAATTGTTCGTCAGATTGGTGATGCATTACGTGCAAATAAAGAACCTCTCGGAAGATTAGTGTCGTATGAGATGGGGAAAATTTATCAAGAAGGGTTAGGCGAAGTTCAAGAGATGATTGATATCTGCGATTTTGCAGTGGGTCTTTCTCGTCAGCTTTACGGATTAACAATGTCGAGTGAACGCGTTCGTCATCGTATGTTTGAACAATGGCATCCAATGGGAATTGTTGGTGTAATTTCAGCATTCAATTTTCCTGTTGCAGTTTGGAGTTGGAATGCAATGTTAGCGATGGTATGTGGTGATGTTGTTGTATGGAAACCAAGTTCAAAAGTGATGTTGTGTTCTATCGCTGTTCATCATATTATTCAAGATGTATTGAAGAAAAACGAAGTGCCAGAAGGTGTGGTAAATCTTGTTGCTGGTGGATCTAAATATGTTGGTGATAATTTCCTTGCCGATAATCGTGTTCCCTTAATTTCTGCTACAGGTTCAACAAGAGTTGGTCGCCGTGTGGGAAAAATTGTTGGTGAACGTTTAGGAAAATCTTTATTAGAATTAGGAGGTAATAATGCAATCATCATCAGCGAAAAAGCAGATCTTGACATGGCATTGCGCGCTACATTATTTGGTGCTGCAGGAACAGCAGGTCAACGTTGCACAACAACACGCAGATTGATAATTCATGAAAGTATTTACAATGGTTTTGTTGAGAAATTAAAAACTGCATACTCACATATTCGTATCGGACATCCTTTAGATTCAAAAACATTAGTAGGACCATTGATCGATACAAATGCAGTAAATGATTTTACAAATGCAATTGAAAAAGCAAAACAAGAAGGTGGTAAAGTTATTTTTGGTGGTGATGTATTAAGTGGTGATGGATACGAATCAGGATGTTATGTTGTACCATGTTTAATAGAAGCAAAAAATAGTTTTCACATCGTTCAAGAAGAAACTTTTGCACCAATTTTATATTTGATGAAATATAAAACGATTGATGAAGCAATAACGATGCAAAATGATGTTCCTCAAGGATTGTCGTCTTCCATTTTTACTCGAGATATGTTAGAAGCAGAAGCATTTTTATGTCCCGAAGGTTCAGATTGTGGTATTGCAAATATTAATATCGGAACATCAGGTGCAGAAATCGGTGGAGCATTTGGAGGAGAAAAAGAAACTGGCGGAGGAAGAGAATCAGGATCTGATAGCTGGAAGATTTACATGCGTCGTCAAACTAATACTGTAAATTATTCAACAGAATTACCATTGGCACAAGGAATAAAATTTGATTTCTAAAAGCATTAAGTTATAAATGAAAAGCTGGTCATGAATTTAATTTCTCGACCAGCTTTTTTATTAGTTTTATATTTTACTTCAAAAAATTTTAGAAGTTTAATGTTATCATAAAACGAATCGCAACATTGAAATATAAATTTGAAATATGAAATCACGTAATTTATTATTAGTAATTATTCTTTCTGTTTTTTTTAATCAAACATCAACTGCTCAAAAGTTAAAATCAGGATTTGATAAACGTGAGTATATTGAAATGTTAAAAATTACTACGTATCAAGTTTCTAAGGAAAAATATAAACACAATATTCCTTATCCCGAACATTTTAAAATGGTGTATCGCTCGCCTATTATGGGACTTGATAACCGTTGGGATTTATGGATTAACGACGACTCCATCGCTGTGATTAGTATCAGAGGAACGAATGCAAGCTCTTTAAGCTGGCTCGCCAATTTTTACTCTGCAATGGTTCCTGCTCAAGGTGAATTAATATTAAATGATAGCTTAAAATTTAATTATCATGTTGCAGATAATCCTAAAGCAACTGTGCATGTAGGTTGGCTCGCAGCAACAGGATTTCTTGCAAATGATATTATTCCAAAAATTGATTCCTGTTATAAAAAGGGAATTAAAAATTATATTTTACTAGGACATAGTCAAGGTGGTGGAATTGATTATTTGTTGACTGCACACTTATATGATTTGATAAAAAGAAATATTCTTCCAAATGATATTCGATTAAAAACATATTGTAGTGCAGCTCCTAAACCAGGGAATTTATATTTTGCTTATGATTATGAAAGTACCACTGCTGGTGGTTGGGCGTTCAATATTGTAAACACTGCTGATTGGGTTCCTGAAACTCCGTTATCAATTCAAATAGTTTCTGACATTAATACAACGAATCCATTTACAGATGCAAAGAAACTTTTCAAGCGACAAAAATTTCCTGTCAATTTAGTTTTAAAACATGTTTACAATAAATTAAATCGACCATCACAAAAAGCACATCGACAATTCGAAAAGTATTTAGGAAGTAAAGCCTTCAAATTTGTTCACAAATCATTACCTCAATTTATTGAACCTAAATATGCAAACACTACAAATTATACTCGCGCAGGAAATTTTATTATCCTTAAAGCTGATGAAGCCTATTACAAACTTTTTCCAGATAGCAAGGATAACATCTTCGTTCATCATTTTATAGAACCGTATCTTTATCTTACAGAGAAATTACCTTAAATTGCTGATTTTCAATATTTAAATTCAAATTGTTAGTTAGCGTTATTATAAGAAATTCATAACCATAAATTCCAAATAGTAGATATGTATAATAACAGTACTAGTATTATATACTCTCCCTAGAAACATTAACCGTATCTTCGCAACGAAATAATAAAGATTATGGCTAAAATAACATTCGAATCAACGACCAGTCCTTTTTATTCTTCTATGAAAGAAGGCGTTGCTGAATATTTTGCTAAGAATGATATCAAGCAAACAGGAAATATTTATCTCTACATAAAGTTGTTTACTTTAATTCCTGCTGCAATTATAATTTATGTTTTGTTGTTATTTGTTAAGATGCCTGCACTTTATGCGATTTTACTTTGTGCTGCAGAAGGTTTAATATTTTCATTCATTGGATTTAATGTGATGCATGATGCTTGTCATGGAAGTTTTTCAAGTAAAAAATGGGTGAATAATTTCTTAGGATATTCCTTAAATGCTTTAGGTGGAAATGCTTTCATCTGGAAACAAAAACATAACGTTGTTCATCATACGTATACAAATGTGGATGGTATAGATGATGATATTGCAAAGCTTCCTGTAATTCGTCAATGTGAATCACAACAATGGAATAAGATGCATCGCTATCAACATGTTTATATGTTTTTAGTGTATGGATTATCTTCTTTTCTTTGGGTTGGCATGATGGATTTTGCAAAATATTTTACTCAAAAAATTCATAATACTGATTTACAAAAGATGGATTTTCAAGATCATTTTATCTTTTGGTTAAGCAAAGTATTGTATGTTATATTTTATGTTGCATTACCAATTTATTTTGTGGGATTCTTACCGTGGCTTGCCGGATTTTTTATCATGCATTTATTTATGGGATTAGTACTTGCATTGGTATTTCAGTTAGCTCATGTTGTTGAGAATACAGAATTTATTGATGGTAGTGTTATCGCAAAATCGGAAGACGAATGGGCAGTGCATCAAGTAAAAACTACTTCCAATTTCGCAACGCATAATAAAGTTGTTTCTTGGTTTGTTGGAGGTTTAAACTTTCAAGTGGAACATCATCTTTTTCCTCGTGTTAGTCATGTGCACTATCCTGCTCTTAGCAAAATTGTAGAGGCGAATTGTATCAAATACAATGTTCCTTATAATCAGTTTCCAACGTTTACTTCTGCACTCGTTTCTCACGTTCGATTTATGAAACACTTAGGAGAGAAATAATTATTTTTTAGTATTCATTTTCTAAATTAAAAAGATTTTCAGTAACATCATAAATGCAATTATCTTTACAGCATTATTGATTAAGATATTTTGCGATGCTAAAAATTGATATTCATACTCACATTCTTCCTAAAGATATTCCTGACTTTAAAGCCAAGTTCGGCTATGGAGGATTTATAAGTTTAGATCATCATAAACCTTGTTGTGCAAGAATGATGGTAGATGATAAATTTTTTAGAGAAGTAGAAAGGAATTGTTGGGATGCAGCTACAAGAATTAAAGAGTGTGATGAACATCAGGTCCATGTTCA
The DNA here is from genome assembly GCA_043758125.1 of Bacteroidota bacterium. Taxonomy (GTDB): domain Bacteria; phylum Bacteroidota; class Bacteroidia; order AKYH767-A; family OLB10; genus JANXSD01. The sequence goes on from JAYVOC010000102.1 coordinate 33,820, forward strand.
AGTTTTAAGTACGGTTCCTGTAATGTTTAGCTATTGGGCGAAGCCTATTGATGCACTCGAGTTAAGTGTCTTTTTAAATGATCATATTGCAGAAATTGTTTCATCGTATCCTAAACGTTTTATTGGCCTAGGAACAATTCCACTTCAATCGCCAGAGCTTGCAATTAAAGAGTTAGAGCGTTGCATGAAAATTGGCTTGAAAGGAGTTCAGATTGGATCACATGTTAATGATTGGAATCTAAATGCACCAGAGTTATTTCCTGTTTTTGAAGCAGCAGCAGAATTAGGCGCATCAATCTTTGTTCATCCATGGGAAATGATGGGAACGGATCGTATGACAAAATACTGGCTCCCTTGGTTAGTAGGAATGCCAGCGGAAACATCACTCGCAATTTGTTCTATGATCTTTGGTGGAATTTTCGAACGACTACCAAAATTAAAAGTTGCATTCGCACATGGAGGTGGCTCTTTTCCCTCCACGATTGGAAGAATAGAACACGGATTTGAAGTTCGTCCTGATTTAGTTGCAGTAGATAATAATGTTAATCCACGAAATTATTTAAATCGCTTTTATCTCGATACATTAGTGCATGATCCAATGATGCTCGATTATCTTGTAAAATTAATGGGCGTGAATCAACTTGCACTAGGAACAGATTATCCTTTCCCATTGGGCGAACTTTCTCCAGGAAAATTAATTGAGTCGATGCCGTATGATGAAGTAAGTAAAGAAAGATTACTATCTGGATCAGCACTTGAATGGTTGAATCTAAAGAGAGAAATGTTTATCTTATAATTCACAATGCACAATTAATAATTCACAATTACGAATGTAGAATTCGTAATTCGTAATTCGTAATTCGTAATTCAGATCCGATAGCTATCGGATCTGAATTAAACTCTGAATACTCGTGAGATATTAAATCCTAAACGGATTCCTGCATTACTCCATTTATCAGTTGTATGAGCGAGAAACTGATTCTCAACAATGCCAAAAGAATTTACAACATGCATCTGAAAAACGTGACCACCCGTTTCAATTTCAAAACCAATTCCTAAGTTGTTATAATGTTTTTCATTACTATAATCGTTGATGTTATAAGCATACTCAGCTGTTATCGCCATGCTTCTCGTTACTTTGTATCGCAAGCCGCATGACACACCATAAATATCATTTTTATCAGAAATATGTTGCACTTGATTATAATGCAAAAGATATGGCGTTAATTGAAATGAAAATTTATTGGTGAATTTTTTTGCGATAATAATTTCATATTCATACGACATTCTGCTGTATTGATGCATATAAAGATCATAACCTACTGTTGCTTGTCCGTTATCTTTTTGCAAAGTGTAATACATGTTAGCAAGAAGTGTTACACTTAAAGGAACATGATTATCTTCTGTTTGTCTGATCAATCTGTATTTTAAAAAACCATCCATCATTTTTTCAAAAGAACTTCTTCCAAGTCCAACCATTAATCTTCCGTTATAACTGTATTCAAGGTCAAGCCTGATATTTGCCGGACCATCTAATCCATAAAGATTTTCTGAACCAGAATGAAAGGTGCCGAAACGATGTGAAATTCTGAAGTCCAATGTACGTTTTCCAAGAACTTCAACCGTATGAAGATTAATAATTCGTGTTGCTTTGAAAGTTGCAATTGTTGTAATATGTGTCACAGGTTGCGCCTGATCCATAATTTTTGTTAAGTCATCTTGACTCCAAGCAGGAAACGCTAATAACAAACAAGGAAAAAGGAATGATATGATAAATTTTAAGTGACGCATAAATATTAATTTTGTTTTCCTGTGTTAACCCATTTTTGAATAATTGCTATTTGACAAGCTGCTAATTTATTTGCACCCTTTGGCATTTTGGAAAACTTGCCATCTTGATTGATAGAACTCATTAATTGTGTTGTATCAATTGCAATAATATCAGCATAAGAATTTAATCCAATATTAAAATTGGACGATGTCGAAACCTGATGACAACCTAAATTATTTGCGCCACAACTTTCTATCATTATTGATGCAATATTTTTTGTATACGTTAACACTCCAGTGGTATCACATCCACCTGTTGAATTTACATTGGGATGTAACTCTTCTTGATTATCATAATAACAGGAGCTAATTAAAGTAATTATAAATAACAAACTTACTGCAGCAACGATCGTATTCAAATTTATTTTTCTCATATTTTAATTGTTCTTAGCACCCTGTTCAATCCAAACATATATTAGTGAAATATCATGATCTGAAATACCTCCATTACCTTTTGGTGGCATCTTATTAATCGCACCAACGATTCCTTTACCAGTAATAACTTTGTACAACTTACTTTTTCTGGCATTACCTGCATTTATTCCACCGTAACCCATCATCGCATCGTATCCAATAAGTGAAGGTTGACTTGCATCACTTCCATGACAATTACTACTACCACAATTTGATGCAATGATATTACTAATATCACTAGAATATTTTACTTCTCGAATAGTTGTAAGATCGGTTTGTGTAGTGCACGAAGGTAGCAATGTTAAACAGAAAATAATTCCAAAAGAAATTTCACAATAAATTTTTATGTTGTTCATACATTTTTGCTTCACGTAAGTGAAATAATAATGTTAAAGATCGGGAGAATACATCTTCCTTCAGTTTTAAATTTGCCAAAGGAGGATATTTTCGCACTGAGCAAGAAAAAAAGTAGATCGGGAAAAATTTGTGTTCTATTCGACTAATACGAAGTGAAATTAATGTGATTTTTGCTTCCGAAAACAGTATCTTTGTAACTTAGTTGAAAACGATGAGTGATGCACTAAATCACGAGTGTGGTATTGCCATGATAAGGCTACTTAAGCCGTTGGATTTTTACCTTGAAAAATATGGGACTTCCCTTTATGGAGTCAATAAACTTTATCTCCTTATGGAGAAACAGCATAATCGTGGGCAGGATGGTGCAGGGGTTGCAAGTATTAAGCTAAACATGCCTCCCGGAAAAAAATACATAAGTAGGTATCGATCAGCAGAAAAAAATGCAATTGCCGATATTTTTGCAGTAATAAATCGTCCACTTGAAGAAGTAAAAGAGCATCATCCAGAACTTATCAATGATGTTGAATGGTTAAAAAATAATATTGAATTTACAGGAGAACTTATGCTTGGTCATGTACGTTATGGAACGTATGGAGGAAATACCATTGAGAGCTGCCATCCATTTTTACGACAAAATAATTGGATGACTCGCAACCTTGTTGTTGCAGGAAATTTTAACCTTACTAATGTCGAAGAACTCTTCAATAATTTAGTAGAAGTTGGTCAACATCCGCGCGAAAAAGCAGATACTGTAACAGTGATGGAAAACATCGGCCACTTCCTTGATGAAGAAAACGATGATCTTTATTATCGTTATAAAATGGATGGGTTTACGAAGCAACAAATAAGTCCGCTCATAGCCGATAATATTGATATTGGTGGAATCCTTCGCAGATCATCGAAACGTTGGGATGGTGGATATGTGATGGCTGGTTTGTTCGGACACGGTGATGCATTCGTTTTGCGTGATCCTTCTGGTATTCGTCCGGCGTGGTATTATGCCGATGATGAAGTTGTAGTTGTTACTTCAGAGCGACCACAAATTCAAACGGCCTTCAATATTCCTTTAGCGGCAGTGAAAGAAGTGAAGCCTGGTCATGCATTAATTATTCGCAAGAATGGAAAAGTTTATCAGGAATTAATTAAAGAACCATTACCACGTTTATCATGTTCTTTCGAACGTATTTATTTTTCAAGAGGTAGCGATGCAGACATCTATAAAGAACGTAAAGCATTAGGAAAATTACTTTGTCCAAATATTCTTGAAGCCGTTGATAAAGATTTAAGAAATACTGTTTTCTCTTACATCCCTAATACTGCCGAAGTTGCTTTTTATGGAATGGTGCAAGGCATGGAAGAATATCTTAGTGCTGTTAAGAAGAGAAAAATTTTAGCTCTCGGACCGAATCCAGATCCAGAAAAGCTAGAAGAAATTTTATCGATGCGCCCACGTGCAGAAAAGATTGCAATTAAAGATGCAAAGCTTCGAACATTTATCACAAACGATCATGATCGAACAGATATGGTTGCACATGTTTATGATGTTACGTATGGAACTGTAAATGCAGGAGTTGATAATTTAGTGGTGATTGATGATTCAATTGTTCGCGGAACAACTTTAAAAAATAGTATTCTTCGAATGCTTGATCGATTAAATCCACGTAAAATTATTATCGTTTCTTCAGCACCACAAATTCGTTATCCAGATTGTTATGGTATCGACATGGCAAAAATCGCAGACCTCATTGCTTTTAGAGCCGCTATCGAATTGCTCGAAGAAAATAATATGGAACATGTGATTGATGAAGTGTATGAAGCGTGTTTAGATCAAGTAAATAATCATGCTTCTGAACCGCAAAATATGATGATGCGAATCTATGAACCGTTTACCTATGAACAAATTTCAAAACGCATAGCAAAAATTGTTACTCCTGATGATTGTTTAGCTGATGTAGAAATTATATATCAAACAATTGATGACCTTCATGTAGCATGTCCGAACCATTTAGGAGATTGGTATTTTTCAGGAAACTACCCAACGTTGGGAGGTAATCGAGTTGCTTGCCAAGCATTTATTAATTACGTAAATGGAAGTAATGAAAGAGCATATTAAGAGGTTAAAATAATTTTATGTATTTTTAAAGCGTATTAAAACTCGCTGGTATGATCTTTAACTATTTTCGAAAATTACGAAAGCAACAAAGAGCATTAACATTTCATAGATTATTAATTCACCCTGCCGATTTTATTTTTGATATCGGAGCTCATGAAGGACGACGAACTTCACTTTATCAATATTTGGGTGCAAAAGTTTTAGCTGTTGAACCACAATCAGAAGTTTATAGCGTTCTCGAAGATCGTTTTTTAAATGCAAAAAAAATTACTGTTTTAAATAAGGCTGTTTCTGATGTTGAAGGAAAAGAGGAAATAATGATTGGAAATTATTCGGAAGTTTCTAGCTTATCAAATGATTTTATTCAGCGTTTGCCAAACTTAAGTGAATTAACGTGGGATAAAAAAGAATGGGTAGAAATTACTACACTTGATATTTTAATACAAACGTATGGAGTACCAAATTATATTAAAATTGATGTAGAAGGTTATGAAGTAAAAGTACTGAAAGGATTAAGTACAGCAGTAGATAAAATTTCATTCGAATATAATTTCCCTTTTAAAAAAGAAACTCAACTTTGCATTACAATTATAAGTCAACTTGGAAATTATCAGTTTAACTTTATGCCTTTCGAAGAGATGGCATTTCAATTACCCTCTGATGTTTCTGCCTCCGAAATAATTAAATTTATTGAAGAAGCACCAGATGGATTATTAACTGGAGAAGTGTTTGCATTTTTGCAATCATGAATTTAAATAAGAGAGTAAGTATTTTTCATTTGATACAATGATCGATTGGATATAAATTCAGGCCTCCGAAAATAATTTCAGGCCTCTCCGACCCTCCAAAGGAGGTAGAATTATTCCGAAGTTGCTTTAAGGTGAAAAATTACACTTTAATTGAAGCAAAATCTATGATAGCATAGGTGCGTTGTGGTCAAGCGTAATCCACGATAGCTATCGGGACGAACTATCAATTGATGAACCGATGAAGCAAATAGAAAGCACTGCCAATTATAGTTAACTTAATACCAATTGCATTTAGCACAAAGTTCAATTGATAGTTGGTTACGCTTGTGTGCTTTTCTTTGGTTACTTTCTTTTGCACACCAACCGAACGTATATATTTATCTGCAACAATTTTATCATCAGCGCAGAAGAAATCGCACTCATCTACAAAAAGCGTTGGGGTATTGAATTGTTGTTTAAA
>JAYVOC010000103.1:0-3991 GCA_043758125.1 Bacteroidota bacterium
TTCATTTGTTCCATCTAAATTTGCGTAACGGAAAATGTAATCATAAGTAAAACCATCTAACTGAATTATTTCAAGTTTTTTATAAACAGTATTATTAGCAAGACTAATAAAATAAACTGAATCACCAGTTATGATATGCGAAACTTGATCATATAATCCCCATCCTAAATCAAAAAGATTTGCAGGATTATTCGTTGTATTAAATGCACCATTATTCCATGTGGTTTCTGAATTATGTAATTCATTAATTGAATTTAATACACCAGTAGTATCGGAGGTAGCCATCGATGACCAATCGCCAACAGCTTTATTAGCTTTCCAAACGTGCACATTATTTTTTGCATTTGTAGTGATGGCTCCGTAGCGACCACGCAATTGAAAACCTAAATCCCAATCTGTATTAGATACTGAACTTACGGTACCTGAACTCATTTGATAGAATGTACGATTAGTATATCCAGGTTGAATAGAAACTGTTTGACTAACTTGAGCTTTAACATTAAATGCAGAAGCAACAACTACACAACAGAACAGCAATGTTTTTTGAAGTAAACTTGATTTCATGATTATTTATTGAATTTATTTTATTGAGATTAATTTTTTTTACATACGTTGATACTGAAAAGTAACAGTACCTCTATTTCCTTGCGGATCATAATAATCTAAGATTCGCAGTTTATAATAAAATCCTTTTTTATCTTGAATAATAAAATACAAATTGGGTGTTAGATAATAATGGTTATCATTAATAACATAATACTTCCAATCGTAACCAATTATATCTGCTTGTTTACTAAACAAATATTGGTTCATATAGTTTGCGTTACAGCTATCGAAAGCTACATAATTAGGTGTTGAATCCAATTTATTTTTACATCCTTGCACATCATTCCAAACATTAAGAAGCGCACCAGTAACGGTATAATGACGATATGGCGATGATTCAGGATATTCAAAATATTCATGCGTATATCGAGTGAAAACAAAATCCCACTGATCTTTAGGTGGAGCGACCTGAACAACTTTTCCACCATTATCAAAACTCAAATACATTAACGAATAAGTAGTGTCCTTAGGCACATCAATTTCAACAACGCCATTGTTATCACAATTACTAAATCGAACACGATATTTCTGATTAGTTACTGATAGAATTTGAAATTTTTTGTAACGGTCATTACCAGAAATTTGCGCACCTCTATCAATATAAAAAACATTGCTAATATTATTTTGCGTAGCCGCAGCTATCCACCAATTACCAATCGCTGTACTGTCGGGATTTAATTTCTCTTGATCGAAGCGCCAATGTTTTCCAGATGAATCAGCGACAGAAATATCTAATGAACCCGTATTGCAAGCAAACATCATTCTTGCATTATTAAGATATACTCTAGTTCCTTGTGAAGATGCTTCAAATGCAAGATCATAGGCATGCATGTAATCACGAGTAACGATACTGTTATTTCCTAAGCTAACATACGCTTGGTACTCAAAATTACTACCCAGACTTACTGATTGATGCTCGAGCGATCCTGGAGAGGGCAATACAATAGCAGTATCTTCCTTTTCACATGAAGCAAAAAAAATAATTGAAATAAAGAAAATGAATAAGTTATTTTTCATCATAAAGCGATTCCAATTTTTACAAAACAAGTGGTTCCTGTTCCTATAGAAGTTTCATTACTACCATCACTATGCACACCGCTCGACTCATAAGCATTTACTTGTTTAACATTTAAAATATTTTTGATGCCGAGTGTAATATTAAAATGATTTTTATAAAACTGTTGACGAACATTTACATCCAATAATTGATATGAATTGTTTTCAAAACGCGAGATACTTTCATCAGTATTGATTCGATAAACAGGTTTTTTTCCAAATCCTTTCCATTGGGCAGAAAAAATAGTTTTAAATTTACTAAACGTATAGTCTACCGACGCATTGTATTCGGGGAACCATGCAATATCTGTTTGCTTTGATGTAGCACCAAATGATTCATGAACACCAGTGTAAGAAGTTCCAGCAGATAAATGAAACCGTGATAAATTACATTTAAGCGTAAGCTCTGCTCCTTTGGAATTAAAATTTTCAATGTTGGTGTATTGATATAATTTAGTTGAAGCATCGGCTTCCACTAAAGAAATTCTATTTTCAATTTGACTATAAAAAACAGAAGGTTCAGCCATAAATACAACTTTCTTCCAAACTTTTTTATAAAGAAGAGACGCAAGATAATGTGTTGAATTTTCTGCCTTTAAATTTGGGTTTCCGTGAACATTGTGATTGCTATCTTCGAAATCAAGAAACTGTTCTTTAAGAGAAGGAGCTCTAAATCCTTTACTCCATGATAAACGAATTTCATAGAATTTAAAAGGCTTATAAAGTAAATTGACAGAAGGTATTAATGGGGCATCATAATTAGTATTGTAAATTGCACGAACAGCTGGACGAATAGAAAAAATAGAAATTGGTTTATATTCGATACTAGCAAACAAAGCATAATCGATATTATCATGATTATTATTATCAATTCGAGATCCTTTTGCAGATTCAAAATTGTAATCAATACCACCTAACAATGCTACTTTATCAAATATTTTATCATTCGAATAATTTAATCTAGCAAAAGCCGAATTGAAAGTTGTAGTATCATTATCTAGTTGACCATTGATAAGTTGTTCTGTTAAATCAACCATGTTTTTTACATAACTATTTTTGATGTGTTGATAATAAGAATATGCACCTGTTAGTTGAATTGCACTTAACTCACTAAAAGATTTATTCATTGAAAATTGACTATTCGATCGAAGAGTAGTAAAATAATTATCAAATGCTTTTGCGGAATAGGGAGTTACAATTGGAGTGCCCTTATCTGTAATTTTATCTTTATTAAAATCAGATTGAATATTCCATTTCCAATTTTTGATAACACTATTAAATTTTATATTGCCAAAAAATTGTTCTTTAGGTTTCCACAATTGATTTCGAGTAGTTTCATCTTCGTTCCATCCATCAAAATAATTTCTACCGCCGCTAATCATCAACGACGATTTTCTAAATCCCCAACCTAAAAAAGCATCCGCATTGTATTGGCCGTTACTTTCATAATAAGAATTTAATCCTGCTGATAAATTCTGCTTCGCATTTGTTTTAGAAATAAGATTTACAACACCTGCTAGTGCATCAGTACCATACAAAACCGACATTGGTCCTTTAATAATTTCAACACGATCAATGTTGGAAAGGTTTAATGAGTTAAGATCTATATTTCCATTTTGACGACCTACAACTGGGACACCATCAATTAAAAATTTAATGTTTTCACCGCCATTTCCCTGAATACTGAGGCTCGAACCCAATATTGCGTCATTTGCGATTTTAAGATTCAATTCGCTAGAAAGTAACTCCCTTAAATTATTCGCTGCCTTATGTTCAATCTCTTCTCTATTGATAACTTGAATCGAATACACCGAATTAGATTGATATTGTGGCAATAAAGAACCAGTAACAGTCACCTCATCCAAATTTTTCTGCAATGGAGATAAGTAGATAACTTGCAATTCATTTTTAGCCTCCGTTAGCGTATCGATGTGATATTCAAATCCTGTTGAGATAACTTTACGAACCATCGGAAATCCAATTTGTGGTGATCTTACTTCACCAAGGTTATCGGAATAATAAAAAATCGATTTTTGGTTATCTATAGTGCTAAATATTACCCTTGCACCTTCTAGTGGAAGATGGCTTGGTGTATATAACTTGACGCCTTGCCCCTTAGAATTATACAAGAATCCAAAGATTATAAAAGTAGTGAGTAATACCTGTAAGCGAAACACCCTGCGAAAGTAGGTTGCTCAATTCAGAGGATAAACCTAAACAAGGCTGACAAATGTCATAATCTTCTATTTCTGACAATCATCTGACAAAGCAAATAGATTATTAGAATAATCCAATTAACGACCAGTTGTTGAAAGGATTTATGGAAAAC
>JAYVOC010000104.1:0-38212 GCA_043758125.1 Bacteroidota bacterium
AAACCATGGGAATCGTTTACTAAAGATGTTGTATTGTTGTTTTTTGTATTGATAATTTTTTCTCAACGAAATAAAATTCAACCATTAATTAATGAACGAATAAGCACACTTCTAACGTATGCTGGTCTAGTTTTAACAACATGGTTTACGTATCATTGCTATGCACATTTACCAATGAAAGATTTTCGTCCTTATGCAATTGGGAAAAATATTTTGCAAGGAATGCAATTGCCTCCAGGTGCAAAAACGGATTCGGTAGTGATGGTTTTTATCTATGAAAAAAACGGACAAAAAGTTGAAGTCACTCCAGATAAATTAGGTCCTATCACCTCTGATACAGCTTACAAGTTTGTTGATAGAGTCGATAAAGTAATTCGTGAAGGAGACAAACCTGCAATTCATGATTTTGCTATACGTGATGCAGAAGATAATAATCTTACGAACGATTATTTAACGCGGCCTGATTATGTATTTATGTTAGTTGCTTATGATCTTGAAACGACGGATTTAAAGGTGCAATCAAAGATTAATGATTTCGTTGGATTGTGTCAACAGAAGGATGTAGAATTTTTTGGAATCACTTCTACTATTCCAACTACTACGGATAAGTTTCGTCATGAACATCAAAGTATGTTCCCTTATTATTTCTGTGATGCTACAGCTTTGAAAACTATTATTCGATCCAATCCAGGACTTGTATTATTAAAAAACGGAACTGTAATAGATATGTGGCATGCAAATGATTTTCCTACTTTCGATGAGGTGAATCAGAAATATCTTAAGAAATAAATTGTTGATTCTCTAAATGATTTTACTGCGCCAACAGAATGCTTAAATTAATTCTCAGGAAACTCATTTATGGTTTGTTAGTTATTGCTGGAGTTATATGCGTAGTTTTTTTTCTTTTTAACATTCTTCCAGGAGATCCTGCTCGAATGATGTTGGGTCAACGTGCAGATATTTCTTCTGTGGATGCTATCAATCGCGAACTTGGAAGAGACCTACCTTTGTTTACACAATTTCGATATTATGTGAATGATTTATCGCCTGTTTCAGTTTACAATGTAAAGGATATTTCAAGTAGGAATTATTTTGATAAAGAAAAATATGGGTCATCAAAGATTTTAATTCCATTTGCTAATGAAGCTTTACTTATCAAGAAACCGTATCTCAGACGATCTTATCAAACACAGCAAAGAGTTACAGAAATATTACTTGATGCGTTGCCTGGAACCGCAATTTTAGCTTTCGTATCGTTAGCTTTTGCAGCAATAGTTGGAATTGCTTTAGGCGTTTGGTCAGCATTAAAATATAGAACGTTTTCCGATCAATTGAATATGTTTATTTCAGTACTTGGAATGTCGGTTCCTTCGTTCTTTGCAGGAATACTGATTGCATGGATATTTGGTTTCGTATGGAGTGATGTTACTGGGCTGAATATGACAGGAAGTCTTTATGAAATAGATCCATTTAAAGGAGAAATTTTGACCTTGAAAAATTTAATTCTGCCAGCATTCACATTAGGAATTCGACCTCTTGCAGTAATCGTTCAGTTAACAAGAAGTTCGATGTTAGAGGTATTATCACTTGATTATGTACGAACAGCAAAAGCCAAAGGATTGTCAGATTATAAAGTTATTGTGAATCATGCTTTACGGAATGCACTGAATCCAGTTCTTACTGCTATTTCGGGATGGTTGGGTTCGTTGTTGGCCGGTGCTGTATTTATAGAATATATTTTTGGTTGGAAAGGCGTAGGCAAAGTTACTGTGGATGCACTCGAGCATTATGATTTCCCATTGGTAATGGGAGCAGTTTTGATGGTGTCTGTATTTTTTGTTATTATAAATGTTTTGGTCGATCTTTTATATGCTCGATTGGATCCAAGAGTTAGGGTTGAATAAGTACTCAGTTATTGGTATTCTTTTTATTTGTAGATATTAACATGACTTTAACGAAAACTAGCCTTTCGTTTCACAATACTATCATAAAAAATCGGTTATTATTGCAAACATATTTTATCGACAAAATCAATATGATGGATATACGTGAAATCAACGAAAAAATTCAACAAGAAAGTGCATTTATCGATTTACTAAACATGGAACTCGGTAAGGTTATCATCGGTCAAAAACAAATGCTTGATCGATTGTTAATCGGCTTACTTTCTAATGGTCATCTTCTTTTAGAAGGAGTTCCAGGGTTGGCAAAAACTTTAGCAATCAAATCACTTGCCTCAGCTATTAAAGCCAACTTTAGTAGGATACAGTTTACTCCCGACTTATTGCCAGCTGATTTAGTAGGAACAATGATTTATAATCAGAAGCAAGAAGCATTTACAGTTCGTAAAGGACCTTTGTTTTCCAACTTCATTCTTGCGGATGAAATTAATCGAGCTCCAGCAAAAGTTCAAAGTGCATTGTTAGAAGCAATGCAAGAACGGCAAGTTACCATTGGTGATGAAACATTTAAATTGCCAGAACCTTTTCTTGTTCTTGCTACACAAAATCCGATAGAGCAGGAGGGAACATATCCACTTCCTGAAGCACAGCTCGATCGATTCATGTTGAAGATTGTTATTGATTATCCTTCAAAAGAAGAAGAACGATTAATTATTCGTCAAAATCTTGCTCAAGAATCTGTAAAGATTAATCAAGTTATAAATACAGAGACAATTGTAAAAGCGCGTTCGGCAGTACGTGAAGTGTATATGGATGAAAAAATTGAGAAATATATTCTTGATATTGTTTTTGCAACACGCTATCCGAAACAAAATAATTTGCGTAAAATAGAAAATTTAATTAGTTACGGTGGATCACCAAGAGCTAGTATTAATTTGGCATTGGCTGCAAAAGCGTATGCATTTATAAAGCGCCGTGGTTATGTAATTCCTGAGGATATTCGTGCAGTTAGTCATGATGTAATGCGACATCGTATTGGTTTAACTTATGAAGCTGAAGCGGAAAATGTTACAACGGATGAAGTGATTAATGAAGTTTTGAATATTGTAGAAGTACCTTGATAAAATTAGATTGTACTTTTTTTTATTGTACCATTCGAATTGAAAAATAATGGAGTCATCTGAATTATTAAAAAAAGTTCGTAAGATTGAAATTAAAACGAGAGGTCTGTCTTCACAGATTTTCTCGGGTGAATATCATTCTGCTTTTAAAGGACGCGGAATGGCATTTAGTGAAGTAAGGGAGTATTCGCATGGTGATGACATTCGCAACATTGATTGGAATGTTACCGCTCGCTTTGGACATCCTTACGTAAAAGTATTTGAAGAAGAAAGGGAACTTACGGTAATGCTATTAGTCGATGTAAGTGCCTCGGGAAGTTTCGGAACTAGCCATCAATTTAAAAGAGATCTAATAACTGAATTGACTGCTGTATTAGCTTTTTCTGCAATAGAAAACAACGACAAAGCCGGAGTGATATTTTTTTCTGATCGAATTGAATTATTTATCCCTCCTAAAAAAGGTAAAACACATATCCTTAGAATTATTCGTGAGCTAATTAACTTCGAACCTAAAGGAACAGGTACTGATATTGGAGCAGCCTTGCGCTACTTTAATAATATGATAAAGAAAAAATGTATCGCGTTTCTAATTTCAGATTTTATTGGAACAGGTTATGAAGATGCATTAAAAGTTTCTGCAAAAAAACATGATCTAGCAGCATTGCGTATTCATGATGTGCGCGAAGCTGAAATGCCTGATGTTGGTTTGGTAAGATTTGTTGATGCGGAAACTGGGAAGGTAAGTATGATGGATACAGGGAATCCTATGACAAGGAGAGATTATTCAATTTGGTGGAAACAAACGGATCGTCAAACTACAGAACTATTAACGCGTTCAGGAATTGATCACACCAGTTTAAGAACCGATCAACCTTATGTGCAACCTTTGTTAAATTTATTTAAGAAACGCGATCGCAGATCCTAATATGAAGCGTAATTTATTAATCCTTATTTTTTTAGTTATCTCTTGTAGCAGCAATGCACAAGTAGTTGCACGTGTACAAGTGGATACTACTAACACATTAATTGGAAAGCAAGTTAAAATTAAAGTTCAATTAAGTCAACCTAAATCATTGAACATTGATTGGTCGGAAACAGATTCATTAGATCGGTTAGAAATACTTGCTAAATCAAAAGTAGATACATTAAAAACTACGGATCCCGAGATACTTTTAAGATCACAAATTTATACTGTTACAGCTTATGATTCTGGAATATATAATGTACCATCTTTTAATTTCAAATACACTATAAGTGGAAATCCACAAGAACAAATAGCACAATCGGATCCATTGCAGATTACCTATTTTTTGGTTCCTGTTGATACAACAAAGTCGATTAAAGATATTAAACCAATAGCAGAAGTGCCGTATGATTGGACTTATGTGATTTGGATTTCTATTGGAAGTTTAATTTTATTAATTATCGGATATTTTGTTTATCGATATATTCAAAAGAAAAGAGCATTAGCAAAGTTACCGAAAGCAGTGAAAGAAATAATTCGTTCAGCTCATGAAATAGCTTTGGAAGAATTAGAAAAATTAGAGGCTGAAAAAATTTGGCAACAAGGAAATCTTAAATTGTATCATACTTCGATAAGTGATATTTTGCGTAAATATATTTTTCTTCGTTGGAACATAAATGCAATGGAGATGACTTCTGATGAAATTTTGCACCATGGTTTTATCAATATTTTAAAAAATGAACAACAAGAATTGCTCGCGTATGTGTTAAGACTTGCTGATTATGTAAAGTTTGCAAAGGCTCAACCAATATCACATGAGAACGAACAAAGTATGCGTTCAGCAGTTCAATTTGTAGAAAGTTCCATACTAAAGCCGGAGGTAAATATTAATGAGCCAATGAATAAGGAGGTTTTATCATGATGGAATGGTATTCTGATATTCATTTTAAGAATCCTGGATTCTTATGGTTACTGTTGTTTGTACCTATTTTGATTGCGTATTTTTGGATTGTTAAAAGACATACACGCCCTCGAATAAAAATTTCTAGTACGGAAGCATTTAGAAATTATAAACCAACATTAAAGCAGCGACTCATTAACTCACCAGTTATATTGCGAGTGTTAGCAATTTCATTCTTAATTGTTGCACTAGCACGACCGCAGTCATCTTCAAAGGCATCGAATGTAACAACAGATGGAATATCAATTGTAGTTGCATTGGATATTTCTGCAAGTATGCTTGCTGAAGATTTTCATCCCAATCGAATTGAAGCTGCAAAAAAAGTAGCAATAGATTTTATAAATGGAAGACCTAGTGATTTAATTGGATTAGTGATTTTTTCTGGTGAAAGTTTTACGCAATGTCCATTAACATCTGATCATTCAGTTTTACATGACCTGATGAAAGATGTTAAACCTGGATTGCTTACGGATGGAACAGCAATTGGTGAAGGTTTAGCCACAGCAGTAGCACGATTGAAAGATGCTAAAACGAAAAGTAAAGTAATTATGTTGATTACTGATGGAGTGAATAATGCAGGTTCAATTCCACCCGTAACAGCCGGTGAAATAGCAAAGACTTTTGGAATTCGTGTTTATACAATTGGTGTTGGTACTCAAGGAATGGCTCCCTATCCATTTAAAACGCCATTCGGTATCGAATACCAAAATATGGAAGTTCAAATTGATGAAGGTTTGCTTACACAGATTGCAAATACCACTGGTGGAAAATATTTTAGGGCTACGAATAATAAAAAACTAGAAAATATCTTTAATGAGATTGATAAATTAGAAAGATCTAAAATAGAAGTAACGGAATTTAAACGTTACACTGAAGAATATTTTCCATTAGCATTAGCCGCATGTATTTTATTTATTATTGAAATTGTTTTAAGATATACTTGGCTAAGAAGTTTACCATAGAAAGTATAAAGTATAAAAAAAAAATATAAATATCATCTTGAATATAATTAGTTGAAATGTTACAGTTTGCCCACCCGGAAATGATTTATTTATTTGCACTTGTCCCGGTGCTGATGCTGCTATTTTTCTTGATGAGAAGATGGAAAAAAAGGTCATTAGCAAAATTTGGTGATTCAAATATGGTAAGAAAATTATTTCCTGATGTTTCAGTATCTAGACCTGGATTCAAATTTATTTTTATTTTGATGGCTTTTATATTTTTAGTAACAGCAGTTTGTGGACCATTAATAGGATCTAAATTAGAAGAAGTAAAACGTAAAGGTGCTGATATCATTATTGCAATTGATGTTTCAAATAGTATGCGTGCGGAAGATTTACGCCCTAGTAGATTGGAGCGTTCTAAACAAGCTATCAGCAGATTGATTGATCGATTAGATGGTGATCGAATTGGTATTGTAGTTTTTGCTGGCGATGCATACATGCAATTACCAATTACTACAGATTATGGTGCAGCGAAATTATTTCTTTCAACGGTTGAACCAGATATAGTTCCTCGTCAAGGTACTGCTATTGGAGCAGCAATAGATTTAGCAACAACTTCGTTTACCGATTCAACAAAGAAACATTCGGCAATTGTAATTATTACCGATGGTGAAAATCATGAAGACAATGCAATTGATGCTGCAAAGCAAGCTGCAGAAAAAGGAGTTCGTGTTTATACAATTGGAATGGGATCAACAAACGGAGCACCAATTCCTATTTACAATAACGGAGTTCGTGTTGGATACCGACAAGATGAAAATGGAAGTACTGTAATTACTAAGTTAGATGCTGCAATGCTTAGTGATATTGCTGATGCAGGTAAAGGAAGATTTATTCGTGCTACAAACGGTGATGATGGATTAGACATAATCCTAAAAGAGCTTGATGCATTAGATAAAAAAGAATTTAAATCGAAGATGTACACTGACTTCGAAAATCAATTTCAGTATTTTGTTGCATTAGCTCTTCTCTGTTTGATTATCGAATATTTATTAGGGGAAAAGAAAAGTAAATTGTTTACTAAATTGAATTTATTTGGCGTTAAAAAGAAAGAAGAAGCATGAAAAATTTACTTTCTAATTTAATTATTGCTCTATCATTGATGATTTCTTTAAATGGAAATTGTCAGTCAGAGAATCGATTGATCCAACAAGGGAATGATCAATACAAGAATTCGAAATTTCCTGATGCAGAAAAGAATTATAAGAAATCAATAGAGAAACAACCGCTATCCTTTACGGGAAATTATAATTTAGGAAATGCATTATATAAACAGAAAAAATATGAGGACGCTGCAAAACAATTTATGCAGGCTGCTGGTGTAGATTCAACAACAGGGAATCAATCAAAAAGTTATTATAATTTAGGAAATTCACTTTTGAAATCTGATAAGTATAAGGAAAGTACTGAGGCATATAAAATGGCACTTCGTCAAAATCCATCAGATGAAAATGCCCGATACAATTTATCTTACGCACTTTCTAAACTTCATCAACAAGAGCAACAGAATAAGGAAAATAAGGATAACAAAAACAAAGACAAGAAGGATAATAAGGATCAAAAAAACAAGGATCAGCAACAAAAAAATAAAGACCAACAGCAGAAAGATCAACAACAAAAGGATCAGCAGAAAGAGCAACAAAAGAAGGATCAGGAAAAGCAGGATCAACAAGCGAAGCAGCAGCAAAGTAAACCAAAGATTTCTAAAGAAGACGCTGAGCGAATCCTAGAAGCATTAAAAAATGATGAGAAAGATTTGCAGAAGAAAAAAGCAAAGAAATATGAAGCTACTGGAAATAATCCAGCAAAAGATTGGTAATATTTATTTCATGCTAGCGACAAATTTTTGTGCCGTTACTGCTGGTATCCCTTCACCACTTACTGTAATTATTGATTTAATATAAAATAATAGTCGCTTTTTTAGTGAGGATAAAATAAATTCCATCAAGTCAACATCTGCTAAATCTGCAATTAAAGGACGATTACTTTTGTCTTGTGCTAAGCGATGAAATAAAGTTCCAGGATGTGTTTTTAAGTATACAGTTAGACCATTTCTATTCATCCATTCCATATTATCGAGGTAAGTTGGACATCCGCCACCTGTTGCAACAACTATATTTTTTTTAGTTGCTAATTCTAATAGTGTTTCACGTTCAATTTTTCTAAAATTACTTTCTCCCTCTTGCTTAAAAATTTGAGAAATTGTTTTTCCGGTAATAAATTCTATAGATGCATCAAGATCTATATATTTCCATCCTAATAAAGAAGCCAATTCTTTTCCAACAGAACTCTTTCCAGATCCCATGTACCCAATTAAAAAAATGCGATCTTTCATCTAATAATTATATATTGAAAACATTTTTCATTGTGATATATTTATTCTATCGCTTAACATTATAGAATTTCATTTTATAATCAACATCAACAATGCCTCTTGAAATGCTATTCATGCGTCCTTTTAATAATTGCTTTTTCAAAGAAGTTAAGCGATCAGTAAAGAGAACTCCATTAATATGATCATATTCATGTTGAATAATTCTTGCTTTAACACCAATATATTCTTCTGTATGCGTTTCGAAATTTATGTCTTGATACCGAATAGTAATTGTTGGTTTTCGTTCAATATCTTCACGAACACCTGGAATACTTAAACATCCCTCGTTAAACTTCCATTTGTTCCCTGTTTCATCTAGGATCTCAGCGTTAATAAATATTTTTCTAAAGTTTTCTGCTGTTGGATCATCAACAGAAAATGGTTTCGCATCAACAATAAACAGTCGAATAGCAATACCAATTTGTGGAGCTGCTAATCCTACTCCAGAGCTATTGTACATCGTAGCAAACATATTATCGATTA
Organism: Bacteroidota bacterium; assembly: GCA_043758125.1. Taxonomy (GTDB): domain Bacteria; phylum Bacteroidota; class Bacteroidia; order AKYH767-A; family OLB10; genus JANXSD01. The sequence goes on from JAYVOC010000104.1 coordinate 8,809, forward strand.
TTTCATTGAGATTTGGATAATCTGCATCAATAGTAATTGCTTTTTTTCTAAGTATTGGGTCGCCGTAAGCAACAATAGGATAAATCATAAAGGTTGAATGGAAGACAAATAATTTTGTAAGATTATTGTTGCACTAACACGGTCAATTAATGCTTTATCGCGTCGTACAATTTTTGATTGGCCACTTTCTAATAAACTTCTTGTTGCCATCAATGAAGTAAATCGTTCATCATACCGATAAACTGGCATGCTAGGGAATATTTTTTTGAGGCGGTTCACGAATTGATTAGTGAGATGTGTTGTTGTGGATGCTTCATTATTTAATCTGCGAGGGTCACCAACAACGATTGATTCTACTGATTCCTTTTCAAAATAATTTTGCAGAAATTCAAATAATAGATGCGTTGAAACAGTATCTAACGCAGTAGCAATAGTTTTTGTTGGGTCGGTTACTGCGATTCCAGTTCGCTTACTTCCATAATCAAGTGCAATTATACGCGCCATTCCACGGCAAAGGTAACAAGTTCATTCTTGATTTATTAATATTGTGATCTACTTTGTTTCCTAAAACCTTAAAAATATGTTGCAATCTATTATTGAAAATGTGTGGTCCGACCGAAATTTATTGAAACAGCACGAGGTTCAACAAGCTATACGTGAAGTTATTGAGCAATTAGACAAAGGGTTGATTCGTGTTGCAGAACCTGTTGAAGGTGGCTGGAAAGTAAATGAATGGATAAAAAAAGCAGTGATTTTATATTTTCCAATCATGAAAATGCAGACTATTGAAGTAGGTCCTTTTGAGTTTCATGATAAAATTCCATTAAAAAGTGGCTATGCGAATCTCGGTGTTCGAGTAGTTCCCCATGGTATTGCTCGTTATGGATCGTACTTGGCAAATGGTGTAATTATGATGCCTTCGTATGTAAATATTGGTGCTTACGTTGATAGCGGAACAATGGTCGATACTTGGGCAACAGTTGGTAGTTGTGCACAAATTGGAAAGCATGTTCATTTAAGTGGTGGAGTTGGTATTGGTGGCGTTTTAGAGCCTGTTCAAGCAGCGCCCGTAATCATAGAAGACAATTGTTTTATTGGCTCACGATGTATCGTTGTTGAAGGCGTGAAAGTTGAATCAGAAGCTGTACTCGGAGCAAATGTTGTTCTCACTATGTCAACTAAAATTATTGATGTGAGCAATGAAACTCCTATCGAGTATAAAGGAATTGTTCCCTCACGTTCAGTTGTTATTCCAGGAAGTTACACAAAGAAATTTCCTGCTGGCGATTATCACGTTCCTTGCGCTCTTATTATTGGAAAAAGAAAAGCAAGTACGGATATGAAAACGTCGCTTAACGATGCATTACGAGATTTTAGCGTTGCGGTATAAATGTTAACGAATCATAAATCTAAAAGGTATTTTATCTGATGTATTCTTAAAATAGTATATTAATAAATTTGCATAATGCAATAATAAAAAAGTGCACTTTTTGTTTGAAAAATTTAAATTTCAACTCCATATTTTGAGCTGTTTATTGACGAAATTATAACAAATAAATTAAATACTTTTCATTAAATTTGTAACATGGTAAAAGCAATGTTATTTATTGATGGTAGTTGGTTGTATCACGTTCGACCATACCTTTTGAATTTAGATGGACGTCAGGATTTTGAATTAGATTATAAAGTATTACCGTCATTAGTTCGAGGATATCTAAGTACGCAACTAGAAATGCCAGTAGATTTAGTTAGAACATATTATTTTGGTACAATAGCAATTAACAAACCTGGTCATGATAATGTTCGTGAGAAGCAATTTTATGATATGCTTTATAAACGATGTAATTATCATACCGAAATATTTGAATATGATTTTAAAAATCGCGAAACAGGTCGTCGTGAAAATTGTTTAGAAGTTGGACTTTCTTCCACAGCATTAGTGCATGCATTTCAACCGGGTGCTTATGACGTTGCTTGTATTCTTGCTGGTGACCTCGATTATCAACCCTTGATTAAACATCTTAGGCTACTTGGCAAACGAATACTTTTAGTTGCGGCTAAAGGAAGTGCAGGATTTTATCCCGTACATCCAAAATTTACAGAAGATCCAAACATGTTTGATTTTCCAATTTTATTCCTCGATGAACATCTTGATAAATTGCATCTGCAACGTACCGAACAAATGAGAACTTGTGATAGCTGTGGAAAAGAAGAACTATCCGTTTTTACTAGCGATTGGTTTTACTGTAAAACATGTCGTGATGAATATCGATTACTTCGATCACGCCAAAATATTGAAGGATAAAGTTGTTATTAAATCTCCTAAAAATCATTTTTTATTTTGAGATTTTCTCCTTCTGCAATTAACATTCATTCAACGATAGTATGTGAATTACTTATTTTTTTTGTTGCAATTTTAGTTGTTGTTCTACGTAGTATTGTAATATCATGAAAGAAATTGTTAAAAGTAGTTGTAGTCTCGCGCTATTTTTATTCCTATTACTGTCGAACCATCAATTAAGTGCGCAATCTGCTCCTGTTTATGATTCACCAGCTGCTCGACAATGGGCTGATTCAGTGTTGAATAATCTTAGCTATCAACAAAAGATTGGACAGTTATTTATGATGGATGCATTTTCAAATCGTGATGCAATTCAAATTGCTCAAATTAAATCGCTTATTGATTCATTTGCAATTGGAGGTCTAATATTTTTTCAAGGAGGACCAATCCGTGAAGCTTTACTTACGAATTATTATCAATCGATTTCAAAAACTCCTTTAATGATTGGCATGGATGCAGAGTGGGGTATCAGCATGCGATTGGATAGTACAATTCGTTTCCCTCGTCAAATGACATTAAGTGCTGGAAGTAATTCACAGCAAGTTTATCAAATGGGAAAAGAAATTGGTCGTCAATGCAAGCGGATGGGAATACATGTAAATTTTGCTCCATCAGTTGATATAAATAATAATCCTCTAAATCCAGTTATTAATAGTCGCTCTTTTGGAGAGGATCGTGATCAAGTAGCTTTGTTGGGTGGAATGTATATGAAAGGAATGCAAGACGTTGGCGTTTTAGCATGTGGTAAGCATTTTCCTGGACATGGAAATACGGATACAGATTCTCATTTAACACTTCCTACTGTACTTTCTAATCGTGCTGAATTAGATACGATGGAATTAGTTCCATTTCAAAAATTAATTAATGATAGTTTAGCATCAGTGATGGTTGCACATCTATTTGTTCCTGCACTTGATTCAACAACAAATCAAGCAAGTACTTTGTCTCCTTATATCGTTACGGATTTATTAAAACATAAATTGGGATTTAATGGTCTCATTTTTACAGATGCATTAAACATGAAAGGTGTTGCGAGTTATTATGGTCCTGGTGAAATAGAATTTAAAGCATTGTTAGCTGGAAATGATGTGTTATTGTATTCGGAGAATATCCGTAAAGCAATAGATAGAATACACATTGGTATTCAGAATTGTGAGATTGAACAGAGTGATATTGATAGCCATGTTCGCAAAATTTTAATGTCGAAGTATTGGGTTGGGTTAAATAAGTTTATTCCAATCGATACTACAAATCTTTATAACGATTTAAATACGAACGAAGCAAATTGGTTGAATTATCAAATGTATGATGAGTCGATTACACTACTTCGTAATAAAGGGAATTTAATTCCACTAAAAACTTTTTATAGAGATTGTATTGCTTCAGTGGTAATAAATGATACAGTACAAAATAATTTTCAGTTGATGTTAAATCGTTATGCAAAGGTGGATTGTTTTTCCATTGCAAAAGATGCTTCAATAAAAACGATGGATAGTTTGATGTTAAAACTTGAAGATTATGATCGTGTAATAATAAGCATTCACAACACGAGTATTAATGCAACAAAAAATTTTAATATTACTGAGAACATAAAGTATTTCACATCTGTAATGGCGCACGAAAAGAATTCAATTCTTTGTGTATTTGGAAATCCTTATGTGTTGGGAAAACTTGATGAGTTGAATCACATGCCGTCTGTTATTTTGGCTTATGAAGATACTTATCTGCCACAATTTTTAACTGCACAGAAAATTTTTGGAGCAAAAATTTTCGAGGGTAAGGTCCCTGTATCTCCTTCTTCAACTTTTGCACGTGGTAATGGACTTTCTCCATCGGGAACTGGATTATTGAAATATACATTGCCTGAAGAAGAAGGTATTGCTTCCGTTAAATTAGCGAAAATTGATTCCATCATACAGAAATCAATTCGTGATTCTGTTTTTCCTGGTTGCCAGATTTTAATTGCACTAAAAGGAAATGTAATTTATGATAAATCATTTGGGTGGCATACCTACGATCATAAACATGTTGTTAAGAACACTGATTTATACGACATCGCTTCGTGCACAAAAATGTTTGCATCTGCATTAGCAACAATGTTATTAGTTGATAAAAAGAAAATTGATCCTGAAGCAAAAATTTCTAAATATCTTCCAGAATTAAAACATTCAAATAAAAAAGATTTAACTGTAAGAACAATCTTAGCACATCAAGGTGGTTTGCTAGCATGGATTCCTTTCTGGAAAAATACTGTTGATAGTAATGGATTAAGTACTAATTATTATCGGAAATTTTCTGAAAATAATTTTACAACTCGTGTTGCAGATAGTTTGTTTATTCGTGATGATTATCCAGATAGTATTTGGGCGAAAATCATTGATTCACCTCTTGAAACTCAAGGTAAATATGTTTATTCTGATTTAGATTTAATCATTATGCAACATATCATTGAAAAGGTAAGTGGAAAAAGTTTAGATGAATTTGTTGAAGATAATTTTTATACGCCATTAGGACTTTGGCAAACTGGGTTTAAGCCAACAGAACGATTTGATACCTCGATAATTATTCCAACAGAAAATGACACTTTATTTCGGCGTCAAGTTATTCAAGGATATGTGCATGATCCAGCGGCTGCAATGTTAGGTGGAGTGGCAGGACATGCAGGCATTTTTTCTAACGCACAAGCACTTGCCGTTATCATGCAACTTTTTTTGAATGATGGAGTTCATGCTGGAAAGAGATATATTAAATCAGAAACTATTGATGCCTTTACACGACAAGCATTTCCTGCAACTGAAAATAGACGAGGAATGATTTTCGATAAACCGGAACCTGATGTTACCAAACCTGGACCTACAGCTGCTTCTGCATCACCAATGACATTTGGGCATAATGGGTTTACTGGTACGTGCGCTTGGGCAGATCCTCAAAATGGTTTAGTATATGTGTTTTTATCTAATCGAGTATTTCCCAATGCAGGCAATAATAAACTCGCTAAATTGAACATTAGAACTGATATTATGCAAGTGATGTATGATGCATTATTGCTCGAAAAAAAATAATATTTTTCATCAGATAAGATGTAATCATTTTAAATTTAAGCTGGTTTCAGTAAGTTGAATTATTTTGTGTTAATTTTTTAAGATTAATACAATAAAGGATGAACTTAAACGCCTTGTTATTTGTTTACATTTGTTACAAGAAATTAATCTATGAAAATTGGTATTGTTTGTTATCCAACCTTTGGTGGGAGTGGAGTAGTGGCCACTGAATTAGGCAAAGCTTTAGCAGAAAAAGGTCATCGTATTCATTTTATTACTTATTCCCAACCTGTACGTCTTGATTTTTTCTCTGAAAATATATCCTACCATGAAGTAACAGCTGCAACGTATGCGTTATTCGATTATGTTCCTTATGAATCCGCATTAACAAGCAAATTAGTGGATGTTGCCCGTTATGAGAAATTAGACATTTTGCATGTTCATTATGCGATTCCACATGCTTCAGTAGCCTATATGGCGAAGAAAATATTAGCCACACACGGAATAAATCTTCCTGTTGTTACGACGTTACATGGAACTGATATTACTCTTGTTGGAAGAGATTCAAGTTATGAGCCTGTTGTAACATTTGCAATCAATCATTCTGATGGTGTAACAGCTGTATCCGAAAGTTTAAGAAAGGATACGTATGCAAATTTTAAAATTGAAAATGAGATTGAAGTCATTCATAACTTTATTGATCTTCGTCGATTTAACAAACAACGAAAAGATCATTTCCGAAAAGCAATCGCTCCGAATGGTGAAAAATTAATTGTGCACACTTCCAATTTTCGTGCAGTAAAACGTGTTCATGATGTAGTAAATGTTTTTAATAAAGTTCGCAAAACTATTAAGTCGAAGTTATTGCTTATTGGTGATGGACCCGACCGACATAGCATTGAACAATTAGTACGTGATTTAGATTTAGGTGATGATGTTCGTTTTTTAGGAAAGCAAGAGATGATAGAAGAAATTCTTTCCATCGGTGATCTTTTTATCATGCCATCAGAAACAGAAAGTTTTGGATTAGCTGCTCTTGAAGCAATGGCTTGTCAGCTGCCTGTTATTTCTGCTGATTCTGGTGGGATGCCTGAATTAAATGTTCAAGGTATAACTGGCTACATGAGTAAAGTTGGTGATATAGATGATATGGCGAAAAATGCAATTGAAATTTTAGGCAACGAAGAAGTACTGGCTAAATTCAAACAAAATGCTTTAGCTCGCGCTAAAGAATTTGATATCAAAGTTATCATGCCACAATATGAAGCCTATTATCAAAGAATTATTGAACAAACATTAGCATCAAAAAGTTGTAGATGATATTATACAAATATGAACGGATTAGCCTCCGGCTTTTTTTACCTTATAACCTAATCCTGAAAGAATAGTAATTACTTTATCACGATGATCCCCTTGTATTAGTATTTCATAATCTTTGGCTGTACCACCAACGCCACATTTACTTTTTAAAAGTCTTGCTAACTCTTCCATAGCGCTTACAGGTCCTTCGTATCCTTTCACAACAGTAACAACTTTTCCTCCGCCTTTACGCTCGAGCCAAACTCTTAAATCTTGTTTACCATTTGCAATACTCTCCTTTGATTCCTGTTCCACATTTATCTTTAAATCAGGATTTGTTGAATAGATCAAACCACTCTTTCCTTTGTTTTTATTCGACATGAATTTTAGTGATTAATTCTTGAAGTAGAAAATATTTTATTGAAGACAAAATTATTTTTTCTTGTGATGATTTAAAACTTAGCTTGTAATTTTAAATTTAAAAGTCGTGAAGTAAGGTAATTTGGAATTCCATATTGTCGTCCTGTCACATCGGTAATCCATGTGTAAGAAACAGTATTACTAACTTGTAATAAATTAAAAACTTCGAGACTTATCCAAAGTGATTTTAATTTATTTATAACAGCTAAACGCGATGTGTTTTTCTTGTCTTCATCAATGATGATTTTTGAAAATCCAATATCAACTCTTCTGTAAGTTGGTCCTCGTAAAACATCTTTATAACGATCATTTCCAGGAGGACCAAAAGGCAATCCTGTTCCGAAAACTAAATTTAAGTGCATCCTAAATGTTGGAAATTTTGGCAGATAATCTTGAAAGAAAACACTAAATGTTAATCGTTGATCGGAAGGGCGCGGAATATTTCCAGGATAATTTTTTACCGAGTCAACTGGAACATCATTTAAAGTATAACCCTTAATGATTTGTTTTCCATCGGAGTTATAATAATTGTAATAATAATCATCACTTAAATTTTCTTCTGTTTTTAGAAAAGATAAGGATGCCCATGATTCAATGCCACTAACAAATTCTCCATTCACGCGAAGATCAAGACCAGTTGCATATCCAGTAGCATTATTTTTTGCTAAGTAACGAACACGTGTATTGTCTAATTTATAAGGAATTAAATTATCCATTTTTTTGTAGTAAACTTCTGAGGTAAGCTTAAATTCTCTTCCCCAAGAAAGAAATTCATAATCACTTCCAAGTACAAAGTGAAGTGAACGTTGTGCTACAATATTTTTATTGATTTGTCCATCAAGTCCTCGTAATTCACGATAGAATGGTGGTTGATAATATAAGCCTGTTGAAAAACGAATTGTTAATTTTTTATTCCATTTTGGTTTATACGAAATTGATGCTCGCGGACTAACATTTAAATCTTTATTCAAGTCCCAATAGGTTGCACGAACACCAGCATTAATAGTAAATGTTTCGAAATTCCAATTATTTTGTACGAATCCACTAAAGCGATTTGAACTTAAAGAGATTTTATTTTTCACAACATTGTTCAATACAATTTGTTGTCCAATATAACCACCTATTGAATCTCCTGGGATATCAGGTACATGTACGATAGAGTAGTCGGCAGAGTCTCTGTATTGCCACTCACTGATATTATCACTGATGGATTCATGCTGAGCTTTTACTCCCCATTGCAGAGCAATTTTATTTGTTGTATAATAACCTTTGTGCTCTGCACTAGTAACATTTGCCTTTAGCTCATTACGCGCATGATCAAGGAATCCACCAACGCCTCTATTAAACGCTACATTCCCAAAACTACTTGATCCTAAATCGCGCTCTAACTCATCAAGATAATATTGCCCAACGATATCATAAAATTCTTGTTCCTTAGTGTAAAATCCAGAAGTAATTAATTTTAATTTTAACCTGTCATTTACTTTATGTGTTAATGATAAAGCACCTTGCGTTGTTTGATATCGATCCACTTCTTGTCCATCGAAGAAAACTGTGAAACGTAAAGCTTCATTTATATTCCCAAATTCAGTTTTTCTTGTTGAAGGAATTACTTTGTATTTATTACTAGAATAATTTCCCAAAAAGGAGAGTTCTGTTTTCTTAGAGAATTTATAAGTTAATAATCCTTGATAATCTGTGAACGATGGTTTATAATCTCCTTTTGTATCAAGGTTTTTCAAAAGAAATTGATTCGACTTCTGACGAAATCCAGTGAGCCAAGAAAATTTTTCATTCTTTGATAATCCTTCCAAGTGAAATCCTGCACCTAAAAAACTTAAATAGGCACTACCAGCAAATTTTTCTGGCTTACGGTATTTAATATCAAGAACAGATGATAATTTATCACCATACATTGCGCTAAATCCTCCAGCACTAAAATTGATGTCATCTACTAAATCGGAGTTGATAAAACTTAATCCTTCCTGTTGTCCTGTGCGTACTAAAAATGGACGATAAATTTCAATATCGTTTACGTAAACCAAATTTTCATCATAGTTGCCACCACGAACTGAGTAGTTGGAAGATAATTCATTATTGGAAACTACACCAGGCATTGTTTTTAAAACATCTTCAAAATTTCCTGATACAGAAGGAAGATGCTCTATTGTTCTTGGTTCAATACGAGTGGTACTAATGTCACGCGCCTTTTCTGCCTTAATATTTACAGGACTTAAATTTGTGATATTCGTTTTTAATACTGGATCATAATTTCTTTGTTCACCAGCTGTTAATTTTATGGAGATGCGTTGTGTTGAAAATCCTAAAATAGAAAATGCAATTTCTACATCTTTATAAGGAGTAATTTTTAAACTATAATGACCACGAATATCAGACGATGTTCCGTTTGTTAATCCAATTACTGAAATATTAACTCCTTCGATTGGTTTACCAATTGAATCGCGAATTACTCCATTTAAAATACCATCTTGAGCTTTAGAAGTATCTATTGAAAATAAAATAACAAGAAATGTGAGCAACAATAAATAACGTTTGCGCATACTAATATTTTTCGTCTTTTTCTTTTCGTTTAAACGCACCGTCTTGCCATGCTTTGATGAATGAGGCCCATGCAAGCGGATTCAAAATATTATTAACTGGTAATTGTCCTGCAGTGTATAATCTACTTTGACGTTCAGCCGTTACAAATTTATAATTGATACTTCCATCATAAGGTACTGCATCTTGAATTTCCTTTCGTTGTGCAAGTTCAAGATTTCGTTGAGCACGTTTCATGTCATCATCAGGTAACTGCAATTCAAGAAATGCACGTTTGAATTCTTCTTTACTTGGCCATGGATAAATAGTAGCTTCTCTTAATAATATCGTATCACGTTTCATCGTTTGAATTAGTGAATATCTGTTATCTGTAAGGGTATCAGCTATAATATAACGTGATGGTTTGTAACCAATATATTGAAAATCGATTGTATCACCTTTCATCGCAACAAAAGAATAAAAGCCATAAAAATCTGTTACTGTTCCTCTATGCGTACGATGAATAATCACGTTTACATAAGGAAGTGGTTGTAAAGAATCATTACTAACTACAACACCAGAAAATTGAATTAAATCTTGTGACGGATGTTGTTGCGCTTGTGCTTTTATAACGAGACTTGAGAGTACCATTATAATGATCAAAAACTTTGTTTGGAATAATTTCTTCATCGCACGAAGTTAAAGAATGCGCGGTAATATTGTGGCGATAATTTCATAGCATTTCAATGATGTTATAGTTGGACGTAAAATGATATTGTACAACGAATTATTTTGTGAATTATTGGCAGGAGCATTTTAAATGTAATGGTCATTATAAACATCGTTATTTCATCATTGATATATCCCATTTATTATTAAATCTTATTTTAACAGCGCTATAATTTTTGACCTTCAATCAGTGAAAATTTGTAAAGTACCTTTTTAAACTTAACACATTGATATGTAGTTTTTTATATAAAATTTATTTGAAGACATATTTTTATGATTTTTTGCAAGTCTGTAAAGGAAGCGTAAAATATAGGGATCGCATCAACTTTTGCAGAATAGAATTGTCCTCTATACGTTGTTGAATATGAACATACGATTATGAGAAAAACTCCAACTCTTAAAATCCATACTATTAAAAAGTTCGTATCTATAATAAACTAAAACTCATTTTGAAACGTTCTTGAAAGTGAGTTGATACGCCTGATTTTGAAGTGTTTATATGGCATAAAATTTGCTCTTGGAAAATAACACACATTACGCTAAAATAAGAATATGAGACAGCTAAAAATTACACAGTCGATTACCAACAGAGAAAGTGCCTCACTAGAGAAGTATCTTCAAGACATCGGTAAGGAAGAGATGGTGACTCCACATCAGGAGGTAGAACTGGCACAACGAATAAAACAAGGAGATCAATTAGCATTAGATAAATTAACAAGAGCTAATCTCCGATTTGTAGTATCAGTAGCGAAGCAGTACCAAAACCAAGGATTGAGTTTGCCTGATTTAATTAACGAAGGGAATTTAGGATTAATAAAAGCCGCACAACGATTTGATGAAACAAAAGGATTCAAATTTATTTCTTATGCGGTATGGTGGATTCGTCAAAGTATTTTGCAATCCATTGCTGAACAATCAAGAATGGTTCGATTACCATTGAATCAAATAGGAGCGATGAATAAAGTTAAAAAGGCTTTATCGAAACTCGAACAAACCTATCAACGCGAACCAAGTCCAGATGAAATTTCAGAAGTTGTAGAGCTTAGTAGAGATCAAGTACGTGATGTACTTCGGGTTAATAATAAGCCTATTTCAATGGATGCACCGTTTGATAATAACGAAGACAATAATACTTTGTTAGATGTAATGTCGAATGATGATATTCCCTTAGCTGATTCGCATCTTATCGATGAATCATTAACGGAAGATGTAAATCGTTCTTTAAATACTTTATCAAAACGTGAATCAGAAGTGATAAAAATGTTTTTCGGAATTGGAACAAAACATTCTATGTCGTTAGATGAAATTGGAATGCAACTAAGTTTAACACGAGAACGTGTTCGTCAAATTAAAGAGACAGGATTACGCCGATTAAAACATAATTCAAGAAATAAATTATTGAAATCGTACTTGTAAAGTACATAAGGTTGGTTAGGAAAAGCCGGGTACTGTGTAAATGGTGCTCGGTTTTTATTTGTGATAATTCTTAAATTGTTATCGTTTCCTTTTCTTTTTTAACGCTTGTGCTTTCTCATCATCAAGCATTAATTTTCGCCAATTTGTATCTGTATCAAAAGTTGATTCGAGTGTATAGGAATAATCTTTTTTATTGATTTCCATCACTTCAATTGTCTTTTCTAAAAATGATTCGATCTCACGTAATGTTGGAATTTCTTCTTTACTACAGAAAGTGATAGCAATTCCTTTTTTATTCGCGCGACCAGTTCTTCCAACACGGTGAACATAATTTTCTGATTGCTCTGGAAGATCATAATTGATGACATAATCAATATCAGGAACATCAATTCCTCGAGCTGAAATATCAGTAGCTATTAGCACTTTAAGTTCACCACTTCTGAATTTATTTAATACGTCAACACGATCATCTTGATCTTTTTCACCGTGAATTGTTTGTGTATCAATTTCAACTTTTTGCATTGCTTTAGAAACACGTTCTGCTCTTACGCGAGTACGAACGAAAACTAAAATTTTACTTTCTGGATTTTCTTTGATGATACGTTCTAAAAAAAATCGTTTATCATCCATCTCAATATAAGCAACAGCATGATTTATTTTTTTGGCAACAGGATCATTCGGTGAAATCTGAATTCTAATTGCATTACGCACTAATCCGTAAGCAAGATTTTTAATTGTTTCATTAATTGTAGCAGAGAAAAATAATGTTTGTCGATCACGAGGTAATCGTTTTATCAAATCATTAATATCATTAATAAAGCCGAGATCCAACATGTGATCCGCTTCATCTAACACAAGTGTATCAACTCTATTTAAAAATAAATGTCCTTGACTTACTAAATCAAATAAGCGTCCTGGAGTAGCTATTAAAATATCTACACCATCTTCCAACTGATCAATTTGTGGTGACTGATCAACGCCACCGATTAAGCAAAGAATTTTTACGTCCGTATATTTTCCAATCGTTTCAAAAACATCTGTTACTTGTAGTGCAAGTTCATGTGTAGGAACCATTACAATGCAGCGAATACCCTCAGGTCTTCTAGCACGTTTATTTTCCAAACTCATATTCAATACAGGGATAGCAAACGCTGCTGTTTTTCCAGTTCCTGTTTGCGCAATAGCTAAAACGTCTTCGCCTTTCAAAATCGCAGGAATGGATTTAAATTGAATATCTGTAGGTTTTTTGTACCCTAAATCTTGTAAACCGCGCTTTATTTCTGGTGCTATTTGATAATCTTCGAACTTCATAGTAATAGTCAATTGAGATTTTACAAAGGTAGCAGCATATTGCTTCATTAGCTTCTCGAAAGAAATCGAGTTATAGGTGTAAAAGATTATATAAATCCTTGATACTTTATTCGCCTAATTTAAGTCTTGTATAATTTTTGAAGGCGTAAAAATATTTGAACATTATCATTGATTTGTCGGGTTTAATTCTAATAGAATTTAGAACGATAGTACTTTTGGAAGCGTAAGAATTACTTAAATCTCAATTGTAGAATATCAAGATATAAAGACCTTTGTAGCACAAACAACTAAAACCAAACATTATGAAAAAATTATTTACATTTTTATTCTTAACTGCTTCCATGCTTTACATGAGTTATGGTAGGGCTATTGCGCAGGTCATCACACCTGGAATAGATCTTATAGCTGCTGGAGATAGTTCTTGGAATTCCTCTTGTGTGGTTCCAGATGTAAGAGACATGTATTGCTATGGCACGGCATCTGGTTATAGTGCAACTGACTCAATCCTAATCAATATTGCGTTTGGCGATGGAACTGATACTTCTTTTTACATGATTCCTTTTCAGGGAAGCGTTTATTTCAGCAGTTATATTAATCATATTTATACGCTTCCTGGTTTGTATGCGGCGCAGTTTATTGCAACCGGACCAGATGGAAGTACGGATACAATAGTTGATAATACAATTTTAGTTGCTACACAATGTAATACTATTAGTGGTAAATTGTATCTTGATAATAACAACAATTGTATTTATGATGCAGGCGATTCTCCTGTAACATGGTCATACGTTGAAGCAAGTTTTAATGGAAGTGGTATCGCTTATGGAGGAACTGATTCTTTAGGTGATTATTCAATTTCAGTTCCTAGTGGATTTACTTATACTATTACACCCTATTACTATAATAGTTTTACTGTTGCTTGTCCTGTTGCTGGAAGCTATTCCGTTTCTACTTTCCCTTCTACTGGAAATGATTTCGCTCTTTTATGCAATCCTCAATCGGATTTAACCGGTAATATTTATGGACAAGGATTCAGAAACAATGCATCAACTACACTTTGGTTATCAGCGTATAATAAATTAGCAACTTGTGCTTCGCCAAATGCTACAGTAACAGTAACTCTTGATCCCTTGTTGAGTTATGTGAGCTCTTCAGCAACACCATTATCAGTAAGTGGATCTCAGATTGTATTTAATGCTGGTCAATTATTGGGATATAATTATTCAGACTTTAATACTGCACTAACACTTTTAACAGATATCAGTGCAAACCTTGGTGATACTTTATGTATAACAATGACTATTGATCCAATGACTGGCGATGCAAATCCAGCAGACAATACCGTTACAGTTTGTATGCTTGTTCGTAACAGTTGTGATCCAAATGAAAAGGAAGAATTACATGCTGGTGCAGGAACTGCGAATGTTGCACATGGAACTGAATTAGCATATACAATCATGTTCCAAAATGTCGGTAATGATGAAGCGTATAAAGTAAGTGTAGTGGATGATATCGATCAGAACTTAGATTTATCAACTTTGAAAATTACAGGATATAGTTTTCAACCTGAGATTTCTGTTACTGGAAATACGTTGAAATTTGATTTCAATAATATTAATTTAGCTGCTGCTTCTGTTAACGAACCAATGAGTCATGGATATGTTGCTTATAAAATTAAGCCAAAGACTTCTGCAGTAATTGGTACTACAATTAATAATTATGCAAAAATTAATTTCGATTATAACCCTTCCATTATCACGAATACCGTTACTGATATTATAGCATTAACAACTGGATTAAATACAATCAATTATACAAGTGACGTTGCAATGTATCCGAATCCTTCTAATGAATCATTTGCTATAACTACCGCAACTAAAACAGCTTCGTTACTTACAATTTATGATGTTACAGGTCGTACAATAATTGCTAAGCATGTTGTTAGTGATAAACAAATAATCAGCACCAAAGGATTAAACGCAGGTGTATATTTCGTTACTTTAATCAGCGATGGTAAAACACATACTGGAAAACTGTTGGTAAAATAATAGTTTCGATTTTACTTTGTTAAGCAGACTGGTTGAAAGCCAGTCTGCTTTTTTGTTAACAAAACTTTGGAGATGATTTTTTTTTTCAATTTGTTAGTTCAAAAAACAATATGCAAATAGTAATTAACTCAATTTATTTTTCTGTTTTTAAAATAGTGTTGTCTGTAAGGTTTGTATTGGTTTGGATGTGGTCAACAATATTTGGTTTGTACTATGAATGGCGGAAAACTAATTTCAATATTTTTTACATCTTCAGAATTTATAGAAGGATAACTATAGCCGTTTGAGAATGAAATTATTTAATCAATTTGTTTTTGTGAACGGCAAAGCAAGTATAGAAATTTCTCATTTAATTTTTGATTTGGTTTGATAACATCAAATCCAGTTAAGCAGATTAAATTTCCCTTTACATTTTCAATGAAGGCAATTGCTTTTAGATATATTCTTGCGGTTTATAAAATGGAATCTCCATTTTGCACAATTCGCCTTGCTCTTGATGGTGCATATACGAATTTGAAATTTTCCATTGGTTCTATTTTTCCTTTTGAACACTTGAAATATCTACACAACTCATTTCAAAATCCTCCTCGGCATTTTCAGGTAAAGCATCATCATTGACAGATGAGCAATATTTTATTTTATTTAATTCCGAATGACGTGGAATTTCTCCAATCCAATCAATGGCTGTTGGTTTATATTTTGGGTAGGTCGTCATTTAAAAAATTTATCGTTGTTCCAATTGGATGGGTTGTTTAATATATAATTGGATATTCGTAGAAAATCATCGTGTGTACGAATGATATGGTCGTGGAAACGGGGTTGCCATCCGAAATCATCATCGGGTGTCAACCGTGTTGTTGCCGATTTAAATGAACCTACCATTGCCGAAACCGTATTTTTTCCCTGATTGCGAAAACGAAAATGGGGTTTGGGGTTTTGTATCGATGGTGGTGCGATTGGTTGTAGAGACAGGGCATGCCCTGTCTCTACGGGTTCGGGAACGGACACGTTTTCAGAAACGGATTCATTGATAATAATTATCCCATGAAGGTGATTTGGCATGATTACAAATTCACCCAATTCTACCAATTTGAAATGGGCTGGTATTTCTGCCCAACATTGGTCTGCAATTTTTCCTGTTTCATTCAAATTCATTTCACCATTTTTTATTTCACCAAAATAACATTCCCGATTTTTGGTACAAATGGTAATAAAATACAAACCTGGTGAACCGTAATCCCAATTTTGCAATCTGGCAGATGGTATGCGGTATTTATTTTTGAATTTTTCCATTTATTCAATTACCTGTTTTATCATTCCTTCTGTTTCTTCCTCCAACGCCAAAATATCATTTCGTATGTCCATCAAACCGCGTAGCGGTTTTTATTGATAAAAATATTTTGTGAAATTTATTTCTTAACCAATTTTTGTTTTGCTGTGGTCAATCCATGCATCGGGTAAGTGAGGTAGCACTTCCCGTTTAAAATACTTTTCTATGTTCTCTTTCAACGGCACATTTTCAGAATCCCGTAAGTCAGCATCAGACAAAGGGTTTTCATTTTTAATGATTGGAATTTTCAAATATAGATGTTTGACCTTATAAATTCTTTGAAGAGATAATCTCAAAAAAATTTATAAAAGAAAGGATTATTAGTGCTTTTTGTGGAAATGGATTTAAGAAAGTAATTTTATTTCTTGTATATCCTTGAATCAAAAAGTGATCCCGAGGCGATTCGAACGCCTGACCGTCCCGTCGAACGACGGGATGCTCTATCTATATTTTTTTGTTGATTTTGTTGAATCAAAAAGTGATCCCGAGGCGATTCGAACGCCTGACCGTCTGCTTAGAAGGCAGATGCTCTATCCAGCTGAGCTACGGAATCTGAAATTCGTAATTCATGTTGTCGGGGTGGCCAGATTCGAACTGACGACCTCCACGTCCCAAACGTGGCGCGATACCGGGCTACGCTACACCCCGAAATTTGTGAAGCGGCTGCAAAGATATAATTTTATTTCAGTTCCTTAAAGAATTCCTAAAATGAATACAATTATAATTAAGAAGCTAAATTTTAGCTAGTTAAAGAGTTGAAAATTGAAATTTTGCTTTTATAATGGCATCTATTCCAAAAAATAGCTTTCAAATTCTGACATTATTTAACTGATTCTATCTTTTTTTAAATCAATTTTTAAAATCAAAAAAAGCGGACATTTTTTCTGTAAATATTACAAAACTCCAAATGGACTCAACTTAAACAAATCATTTTAGAAATATCGTTTTTTTACTTGTGAAACAATCCATTCGAATGAGAATTAATATTCTTCAATACAAAAATTTGCGAATGATTCGACATAATAACCATGTCATTTTGAGCAAATTTTAATTAAACCTTACAGATGCAAAAAATAATAATTTACAATTCCTTTAAATAGTTGATTTTTATATAGAACCAATAGTATTCGAATCGAGTATAAGTGGGACAATTAATTATTTACATTATTATGAAATCTAATTCCTCCAATCGAATTAATCGTTTTAAAATATCTACAAGTACGAGTCAACGTTTATCACTTAAACAAATCACAAAAGTTGGGCTTTGTTTGGCTTTACTTGTTGCAGGCGGATTCGTTGTGTTTATGAATTTTGCAAATAGTGATAAAGCATTCGCTTATGTAAATGGCGATTATCGTTCTAAAGCTTCAGGGAACTGGGCGTTAGCTACTACATGGGAGAAATACAATGGAACAACGTGGAGTGCTGCCATCACAGCTCCAAATAGCACTAATTTGAGTATTTATATAATGACTGGCAATACAGTTACTGTGGGTTTAAATGTAACTGTTGATCAAGTAGTAGTAAACGCTGGTGGAATACTTGCAGTTAACTCTGGTATTACCCTCACTCTCGCTAATGGCTCAGGGACGGATTTGGATGTAAGTGGTAGTTTTAAAAATGCTGGAATAGTTTCAACATCAGGCGGCGTAACTATCGTTTTTCAAAGTGGTGGAAAGTACCAGCATAATTACACAACTACTGCAGGTACTATTCCTTCGGCAACATGGAATGCAGGTTCTATATGTGAAATTATTGGTTATACAACGAATGCTACTGTACCTTCTGGATTGCAAACGTTTTCCAATTTTACATGGAATTGTCCGTCGCAAGCAAATGATATCAATTTAAATGGTGGCATCACAACAATTGGTCAAGCATTTACTATTGCATCAACAGGAACTAAACAATTACTATTAGCTAGTGGCAGTACAAACCTAAATGTAGGAACAGATTATATCCAAACAGGTGGAACTTTTGTTATGTCTACATCAAGTAGTGCTTCAAATACATTAACTATTGCTGGAAATTATACTCAATCAGGAGGAACTTTTTCGGTTGTGAATGGAAGTAGCGCTACTGGAACAATAAAAGTTGCTGGTAATTGGTCGCATACTTTAGGTACAATAACCGTAGGTGGTAATACCAGTACGACAGCAGGAATTCAGTTTAACGGTTTAGCTAAACAAACATTTGTTTCTGGAGGAACTGTTACTGGTAATATTGATTTTGTTGTTAACACTGGTTCCACTTTATCAATGGGAACGAGTATTGTTGGAGGAAGAAATTTCACTTTGGCATCTGGCAGTTTTTTAGAGATTGGCTCTCCCGCAGGTATTACAAGCTCTGGCGCAACAGGAAATATTCAATCAACTGGAACTAGATCATTAAATGCTTCCGCAGATTATACATACAATGGAACTTCTGCGCAAGTAACTGGAAATGGGTTGCCATCAACTATAAACAATATTATCTTAAATAATAGCACGGGTTTAACATTAACAAATACTGTTACTGCAAGTACAGGTATCACATTTTCAAGTGGAATAATTACTACTGGTGTTAATGAATTGAGGACTACGAATAATTCTACAAGTTGTATTACAGGAAATTCATCCACAAATTATGTGATTGGAAACCTTCGTCGCACAGTAAGTTCATCAGGTACCTACACTTATCCAGTAGGTACTTCTAGTTATTACGAACTATTAACTGTTACCTTAAATAGCGTATCTGGGTTTAGCACTTTATTAGGATCATTCACAAATGCAAATCCTATTAATCCTTCTTACCCTTTAACTGGAATTGTTGCGAGTGAAGCACATATTGATAGCATGCTCAATTATGGTTACTGGACATTGACACCAAACAGTGCACTTACTGGTGGTAACTATAGTATTAAAGCTGCTATGAAAGGCTTTACGAACACCATTTCATCAGTTTATTATTATCCAATTTTAGTTAGAGCAAACACAACTTCATCATGGCAACAAAGTGGAAGTGATGCAGCATTTAAATATAGTGCTGGAACATTAACTGCAAATAAAAGTGGATTAAGTTCCTTTGGAGATTTAGGAATTGGTTTCGGTCAAGGGCCACCTATTTTAAGTTTTGATAATCATACTTTAATTTCTGGTGTTGATTTGCAAGTTGGAGCAGTTTATCTTGTTACTGATGTTGGAATGGGTTTAGATGCATGGATTGAAGTATTAGATTTTACTGGGGGAGCTTCCATTTCCGACATTGATAATTTTACAGGAAGTAATGGATATGATGATGCATGGCAACCGTTTATTAATTGCGCATCAAATACAGCTTCATCGGTAGGTTGGAAAATAACATTTAAAGTTGGCGGAACATCTAGAGATACAATTTTACCTAACATTGTTTTCGCCGCTATTGATGTTGACGGTGATGGATCAGCATTAAAAGAATTTGTTACAGCATATAAGCCATACAGTATTTCACAAGCTTCTAGTTCTACTTTAGTGATTTCGAAAACAGGTAATGATTTTACAGCAACTGCTGGAACCCTTAATTCAATCTCAAGTATTGATACCAATCACACAGAAGCAATGTTTATGGTGAACTATAGGAATATAAATAACTTTAGTTACAGAACTGGTGTAACTACAACTGGAGGCTCACAAGTAAGACAAGCATCATTGTATTTTAAATCATTCTTTAATTTTCCTGTAACAACTTTACCGATAGAGTTATTGTATTTCGAACCTAAATTAATTGGCAATGATGTGGAAATATCTTGGGCTACTGCAACTGAAAAAAATAACGATTACTTTACCATCGAAAGATCCGCTAATGGAAAGGATTTTGAACAAATATTTAGAAAGCAAGGAGTAGGTACAAGTCAAGTAAAACACTATTATTCTTTAATAGATAAGAGCCCACAAAAGGGAAATAATTATTACCGTTTAAAACAAACGGATTATGATGGAAAATTTGCCTACTTCCCAATAAAAGTAGTTCGTTATGAAACCACTGAAATTACAAAGAACATTTCATTTCAAAATATTAGTCCTAATCCTTTTACTGAAAATTTTAAAATTAATTTCAGCTTAAAGAAAGATGTAACGATTGATTTTACATTAATCAATTCATCAGGACAAATAATTGCAAAAGAAAAAATTGATGGAACGGAAGGATATAATTCTTTTAAATTTATTGACAAATATAATCTTGGCAAGGGAATTTATTTTGTGAATTTAGTCTGTGCTGGAGAAAAAATTACTCAGAAGGTTATAAAAAATTAATAAAAAATGCCCTGAAGTACGAAAACTTCAGGGCATTTTTTTTGGGAAGTAATTTTAAGGTTTTACGGAAGCCCTTATTTTAAATGTAATATCAACATGAATACTATCAGGTTGAACATTGGGGCCATTTGTCACTCCAGAGGCTCTGAAACTAACTATAGGTTTTTTAAGATATTCTTTTAAGTCAGCTTGATCAGCATCTAAAGAGATTTGCGAGACACTTTTTGGAACAATTTCTTTGTAAGCAATTCTAGTCTCAGTTAATCCTGGTGCCGAAAAAAATGCATACGCCTTATCAACAATATCAAAATTTTGTCCAGCAGGATTGATCATTGTCATCGTAGCTCCAGTTAATATTATAGATTGAACATCACTAAGACTAGCATTATGTTCCTTTAATTTCGCTTCTAAATCAGAGGTGAAACTTGTATTAGCAAATGAAATACTTCCAGAAGCGGAAGTAGTATCTATAACAAAATTTATTTTTGTCAATTCCAGATCAAAATCGACGTCAATTTTTGCTTTATCACATGAGTTGATAAAGAACAGCGAACATACAAATGTTGCTAGAACTAGATGTTTTAAGTTTTTCATAATATGGATAATTTTTATAAAGATAATTCATAACGAAGTAATTTGCAAACGCGGATTCAAAAAATAGCTGTTCCCATTAATTTAAATATAATTTTTCCATTATTATCTACTGATATTATCTACTAAATTTCTAGATTTTTGGTGCTTTTAACGTTTAGAGAGTTGCCAATTTATCAGGTTTATAGAAACTAATAAATACCTAACAATCACAACAGATATCATTATTAGTTTTATCTGAATACTTATAGAAAATTATTTTTTTCAATAACCGCTAATATTTATCTCATCTCTATAATATTTTCCATTTCTCGAATATTGTCAGCTTGAAGGTCTTCATGTAAATTAGCGGTTATAGTTTTAATTTTTTTAATCTGCGACAAAAATATATTTTCTAATGCAACTGAATTCTGCAAGGGTATATGATGTTCTTTCATTTTTAAACAATAGAAGAGAAGTAAATCTACGGTGTTTGATTTGTCGCCTACATATTTGCAATACTTGTTTAAGATTCTTAATATTTTTCTTAATGATTTCTTGATAAAATAAACATTTTTTTGTCCGTCAATCTCAGCGAATTGCAATTCAATTTCTGCTTTAATTTGAAGTAAATATCCTTCACGATTTTGTGATTGAAATAAAAGATAACTTAAATATTCTTTATTATCTTTTTTATATTTTGCTAAGTGAATACATAATTCAACAAGTTCTTTTTCAGATAAATTTTGAAGCTCAGATTTTACTTCTTGTAGTGATGCCACATTCATGATGTAAATGTAAAGGAATTTACGAATGCACCACCAACTTTATCGACGCTAACTACTAGAGTTGTCAAGAGGGATGATCCCTTAATTGTTAATATTTTCTTTGTAGCTTCTAATATCAATGTCTTCTTAACTAAGTTTGCATTCTTCAATCAATGAAACAACTCTTCTCTCTTTATAAAGAATCTTACGCCAATTTACAACGCAATGTTTGGGTGCTTTCCATTGCAATGTTTATCAATAGAAGTGGATCGATGGTTCTGCTTTTTTCATCGCTTTACATGACTAAAAATTTACACTTCAGTATGTCTGAAGCAGGGTTAGTGATGAGTTGCTATGGTATTGGATCAGTGTTAGGTTCTTATTCTGGTGGTTGGCTAACGGATCGAAAAAATTTCTTTGATATCATGATTTTTTCACTCATTTGTAGTGGATTTATATTGCTCTTACTACTTGTTTTTAGTTCTCCAATTGCTATTGCAACTATTATTTTTTTATATGCATTTACTGCTGATTTATTCCGGCCAGCAAATTCAGCAGCAATTGCAATTTATAGTGATGTAAAGAATCGTACACGGTCTGTTTCTTTAGTTCGCATGGCTGTTAATCTTGGCTTCTCTGTTGGACCAGCTGTTGGTGGTTTCGTAGCTTTGCATTTAGGATATCGATGGCTTTTCGTTATTGATTCATTTACCAGTTTTGGAGCTGCACTCATGTTGTATGGTTATTTACCTCGTGTAAAAACGGAAACTAACAGGCATGAATCAGCTGTTTTAGCTGACAAATCTACTTCTGCTTATCGTGATTGGTATTATCTATTTTTTATTGTTTTAGTAGCACTGTATGGAATGTCTTTCTTTCAATTATTTGCAAGTATTCCTCAGTATTTTAGTAGAGTTTGTCATTACAATGAAGATACAATAGGATTATTGCTAGCCTTAAATGGATTACTTGTTGTCGTTATTGAAATGCCACTCATTGCAATATTAGAAAAGCGACAAAAAATATTTCGATTTATTATAATAGGAGTACTGTGTATTCCGATTTCTTATCTCATTTTAAAAAATGGAAATGGATTATTAATTTGGGCTATTGTTTACACGTTGATGATAACAATGGCTGAAATATTTGCAATGCCATTTATGATGAACTATGCGATTAGCCGACCACCAAAGGAACGTCAAGGACAATATTCTGCATTGTATTCGATCTCGTATGGGTTAGCAAATATCGCAGCTCCATTACTAGGATTAGGTATTGCAAGTAAGTATGGATTTGATTGGATGTTTTATTTTTTCATTGTATTAAGTTTATTCACAGCTTTAGGTTTTCTCTATCTCAGCAAGAAAGCAAATTAATGCATAATTCTTTTTGAAAGAAAAAATTTAACCATGATAGACTCTTGAAAAAACTATTAATCCATTTTTTATTTCAAGAACTTCAGCTACGTTTGTGTTCTCTTCTCCAGAAACAATACGAGTGTATTCCATAAACACACGATCTTGATTTGCAGTAATGCTTTGTTCTTGATATGTAAGATCTGGTAATCGATCAAACGCATCTTGCCACCAAATGTGCATCGCTTCCTTTCCTTTAATTAAACCTTTTGTATCGGGCTTGCGAATTTTTAATTTCGGACTATAATGCTCGGCAGCATCATCATAAAGTGATAATAAATTTTCTAGATGATGTTCATTAAAAGCTTGCAACCACATTTTTGCTATTTGATGATTATCCATACCATTGTTCTTTGAGGTGTCAGAATTAAATTCACTATTGATTTATTAATATAGTAAGTAGTTGAATTTTATAATCGCGGTATTATCCAATTATATTTTCATAATTAAAGTTTTTACTATCCAATTCTTTTTCTCCGTTAAAACGATAAGCGATTAATTTTCCTCCTTTAGAAATACAATAATCGAGGCAACAAATATTTTTATTTTGAAGAATTATTTGTTCATCCTTTAAGCAATAATGTCCGAAAAATATGGGCACATCATTTTCTAGATAGCCTAAAGATGAAATATTCATCTCGCTTTTGTCTGATGGAAAATCGAATAATATCTCTTCAACTTTAAAGTTATTTCCTTTTTTCCACCATTTGATTCGATAGTATTCTCTTTTTGTTCCATCCTTATCATGGAAATGAACACCTGTTACTTTTATTTCTTCGCCTTTTAATAAACAGTTTACAAGTTTATATTCTGGTGAATTTTGCACTACAGATTTTCTAAGAAATTCAAGATTTGAAAAATCATTAATGCCCAATTCTTTCAACTTGGTTATGTAAGTAGATTTCCATTGTGCATGAACACTACGAAAATATTCATTCTCTATATAAATTGGTAGTGTGCGAAACCATTTTACGTAGTGGTGAATTAATTCAAGATCGTTATTCATCGCTAAGATTGTTGCTCGTATTCCAGCATTATTTTTTTGCGAATGAGCACGTAAATATTTTTCATCTGCTACGGTAAAGTAACAAATGAAATTATATTCATGATTACCAATAATAGTAATTGCATTTCCTGCATCTACCATGTTTTTCACTATTGCTAATACTTCCAAAATCTTTGGTCCACGATCAATCAAATCACCCATGAAAATCACTTTGCGTCCTTCTGGGTGCGCATAAACTTCATTCTTTTTAATGTAACCCAATTGACTCAATAGCTTCAATAGAACATCTGCATGTCCATGTATATCACCTATAAAATCATAAGAAGCAAAGTTTTGCATAAGTTGAATGGAAGTGCTGCTGGAACAAAATATATTTAATGAAAATTAGTTGTCTACTAATCATTTTAAATTGATCACAAAAAAAAGGCTATCAAAATAAATGATAGCCTTTTTAGAACTCAATCTCAAAAGAGGAGGAGCGTTTTAATATTATAATACGGAAACTTCTTCTTCAGTTTCTACGGGTTCAATTTCTACGGTATTCATGATGAGCATAAATTGCTTGTTCATTCTCACCTTTGCTTTTTTGTTAAGGAAGAATTCTTTTACTTGAGGATCGGTAGTTAAGGTTTTGAAAAGATCACGTGCCACCGCTGTGCCACTAATTCCGTTCATTACTTTTCCTTTTTCAATTTCCAAGTTAAAAGAATAACCTGATCCGCCTCTTTCACCTACAGTTTCAAAATCAATTTTGTTGATCGTTAATTGTTGCTCCTCTTTGGTCGATTTTTTAAGCAGAATGCGGATTACCGGTAAATATTTCTGCCATATCGTTAAGTACTTGCCTTCAATCATTTTATTGGGTTGTTATTATTTGCGAGATTCTATTCCTTTCTTTCTATAACCGATTGAACTCAGATCCTACTAAAAATCCATAGTTCAACAATAAACGGATTACAAAGATAAAGCATTCTATAACCTACTCAACAAAATGTGCAAATTCATTAAGCAATATTTCTGATTTGAGTTCATTTAGGTTCTTAAGGTTCTTGTTTTTCTACCGATTTGTACAAAAAAAAAGAAGCTATCGAGTTCTGATAGCTTCTTTTGAAGGGTTTTGATGTTACTAATTTAATAGACTAAAAGTTTTTTAATTGATTTGTTATCAGGATTGGAAATGCTCAATGTATAAGCTCCTTTACCAAACTTACTAATGTCGATGTTATGATCGTACTCGCCATTGAATCCTTTTAATGATTCTTGGTAAACTAATTGACCAAGCGTATTGCGTATTTCAATAGTATAGTTATTGGTTTTTTGAGAATTGAATTTCAATGAAAATTCGCCATTGTTCGGGTTTGGATAAATCGACAATACTCCATCTGCATTAAGATCATTTAGACCTACAGAACTACAAGAGTCACGACCAACGCAAATTGTACGTGATGTATTGCATGTTATCTCTGTAAAGACCCAGTTATAGAAGAAGTAATAATAGCCAGCAGATCCAGCATTTGAACGGGTTATAGTTACATCATTCGTAGCACTTAAAACAGGATAAACAGCACCAGTATTGTTACGGTATAAATCTACTGTTCCACGACATTTAATGAAATAATCCGTTCCAGGATATAATGTGATATTTAAAGTTACCGTATATGGTACGGTTGCACTCGCAGGAATAAAGATAGTAGTATCAGCGAATGTATTTCCCTGTGCATCTAAAATTTCAAAAGTTCTGTTTCCGGCAGAGTTTGCATAAACATCAAAGTTTGTTAGGATAACAGGATTCATTACATCAAAATATAATCCTCTAATATCATTAGCTGTAAAGAAAGCTCCAGCTCCACTTGTGTTATCAGGATATCCAGTATAATCTACTAAACCAGCTGGCAAATCTTCATCTACATAAAAAGCTGTTGTTTGTGTAATATTGGTTGAATAAGTATTTCCAGTTGTAAGTAAATTTCCACCACCCGCAGCATCCCACCAACGAAGTGTTCCTTGTCCAGATCCTGTAGCAGTCATGTTCACTTGTCCTGGTCCGCATCGTACAGCACCCACAGTTGCAGGCGCACTTACAGGACTTGAGCTGATGTTGATAAAGTTATTTGTAGTTGTTGCATCAGTACCATTCACATTTGTTGCAGTGAGCGAAACAGAATATGTTCCAGGTGAATTATAAGATACAATAGGATTTTGTAATGTTGATGTTGATGGATTTCCACCTGGGAAAGTCCAGCTCCATGAAGTTGGTTGACCAGCAGAATAATCTGTAAATTGAACTGCAGCTCCAGGACAAGAAATCTTTTTGTCAGATCCAAATGCAGAAGTAGGAGGATAGGTTCCAGCTACATATAAATCAGATTCCCACATTCCTCGTCCATAAGTTGAAGCACGTAGTTTATTCCCAGTATAAAAAATTGAAAGTTGGGTTACAACAACATTTGGTAATCCATTAATAAAAGGTTGCCAAACATTTAGTGAAGCATCTTTATAGAAAACACCAACATCGGTTCCAATATAAAGTGCATCGTTTGAGTTATTCACATAAACAATAGTACTTACAGGTATATTAGGTATAGAAGCTGATAAATTGATCCACGTTACACCTTGATCATTTGTTTGAAATACTTTATTTTTATTAGCAAAACCAGAATAAGTAATCCAGGCTTTATTTGGATCTGTATTGCTGCATGCTATAGAGGTAATAGTGCCAGTTGGAACATTGGTGATGGTAGTCCAGGTAGTGCCACCATTTGATGTTTTATATAGAAAACCAGGTTTTGCAGTCCATATTACTTGGTTGTTAGCTGGAGATACACTAACTGTTGATAGTGTTCCAGTATTTGCGAATGTGCTTTTCTTGGTCCATGATGTACCACCATTCGTGCTTTTCCATACGTTAATAAATCCTGCATAAAGTGTGGCTGGATCTATTGGGTCTTGAATCCAAGGGGTAACCCAAGCTCCAGCTTCAGTAATACCTGACGCTGCTGATGTCCAAGTGTTACCTCCATTAGTAGATTTTTCTAAACCTCCGTTAGGAAGCTCACCCCACATATTTTGATCATTGGTTCGATCTATAAAACATAACATCCCATCACCACCAATCACTTTTTGCCAACTTGTACCGTCATATTTATTTGTTCCATTATCTTGCCAGCCATTTAAAAGGAGATTAGGATTTGTAGTGGACTGTCCGAAGCCATACATTTCACTTATTTGTAATCCAGTACTCAAATCACTCCAACTACCTCCTCCAGATGTAGATTTGAAAATTCCACCATCGCAACCTGCATAAATTGTACTTGGATCGGTATACATTACTTGATGAACATCAGCATGGACATAAGGTGCACCGCTTCCCAACCAATTTGTTATTGGGCCGAAATTGAGTCCACCATCTACCGATTGCCAAATGTTAATTCCACCAACAGTAATTTCATTTTTATCGGCTGGAGAAACATCGATTGTTAAGTCATACCAACCTTGGCAATTGGAGGAATCAGTACCTGAAATGTCTCTTCCTAAAATATTGAAAGTTGAAACTGGGATTTTAGAAAAACTAGTTCCACTATTTGTGGATTTATATAAACCTTCGAAAGTATAGGTCGTTGATCTTGCAGATAACAAATAAACGTAATTAGGATCATTTGGTGTAACGGCAAGAGCCATCCTGCTTAAACTTCCTGCAGCAGCAATATTTGCAGTAATTTTTGTAAAAGATTGACCACCATTTGTCGATTTATAAAGCTCCGTACCGCAAACGTAAACTGTATTTGGATCAGTAGGTTTAAACTCCATATCCTTAAATGATCCAGCAACCGATTGAGAAAAAGTAACACCAGCATCCGTACTACGATAAATTCCAGAAGAGGTAGCTACAAGAATTGTATTTGTATTATTTGGGTTGATAAGGATTTTACTCATTTGTACATTATTCGCAATGTAGTAGCTTAATCCTGATTTATTCCAAGTTGCACCACCATCTATCGACTTTAACATTCCTACAGAGTAAGTGTCACCAGCATCACCATCACCTGTAGCGAGGTACATAATATTCGTATTTGTTGGATCAATAGCAAGATCAGTACATCCAATTACCTGACTTAATTGATCAGTGTTCGTTGACCACGTACTTCCACCGTTTGTTGATTTCCATAATCCACCACCTGGTGATCCAATATAAATTGTATTGCTATTTGTAGGGTCAAGGCGAACAAAATTTACTCGGCCTGCACCACCAGAATTACTAGGAATTGTGTTGATAGGACCAATTAAAGTCCAATTTCCAGCAGCTAAAGTTTGGTATTGATTGCGGTATTTATGATATTCATCCCAAACAAGAGATGGATTAAAACGTTCACCAGATGGTGATACACGCGGAGCCATAAACCATTCCCAACGCTTGTATTGTGAATATCCACCTATTTCAACTTCTTCATCTTCATTGAGTGCTTTACCATTGCGCTTAATTACCATGCGATTGAATTTCTCCATATCGCGTTCTTGTTTTTTGTAGTATTTATTGAAGGATTTTTGAACCTCGAAAAAATTGACTGAAGGATCTTTCATTTTTGAAATCCAGTCTTGTGCATTAAGCATTTTAGGTATTGCCATAACAGCAATTAAAATGTAGATAAGGAGTAATTTTCTTTTCATGAAGTATAAATTGTGGTTTTAATAGCGTTTTGGCTGCTATTTATTGATCAAAGATACACAATGGAAGTTTAAGAAAATAATAGATTTTTATGAAAAAGATTTTATTTCTACTTTAAAACCAAAATATGACAAAAATTTCGGTAGTATAAAGAAGATTGTGTAAACAGAGATTTAGGTTAAGGGAACTAGTGTCTAGCGTGGAGTGGAGCGTAGCGAAACGGAGCGCTAGACACTAGA
>JAYVOC010000105.1:0-15300 GCA_043758125.1 Bacteroidota bacterium
ACCAGTCGTTCAATGTAATTTGTACGATAACTTCTGAGTTGATTGAAGATAAATTATTGTGTGCAACAAATGCCAAGCAATCAGTCATTGATTTCTTTAAAAATAAGACCGGTCAATCTCCAAAAAATGAAGTGATAAATCCAGATGTGGAAATTTTTATTTTTATTGAAAGCAATGGAGCCATTCTTTTAAATAGTACTGGAGAATCACTAAGCAAAAGAGGTTATTTGGGAGAAGATGCTATTGAAATTCTTGATCCAATTATCGCATCAGGAATTGTTATACTATCAGGTTGGGAGCCACATCAACCATTAATTGATTTTATGTGTGGTGAAGGAATTATTCCGATTGAGGCTGCATTATGGGCTGCGAAAATTCCGCCTGGCGCATTTCGAAAGCATTTTGCCTTTGAAAATTGGATGGATTTAGATTTAGATTTATTTAATCTTATTCGTGATAAACAAATTGCAAGAATTGTAAATAATCCAATTCGTATTTATGCAAATGAATCCATTAAAGATGATTATGAAAAAGCAATTTTAAACATCAATGCAGCTGGTGTGGATGATATGATTACAATTAGCAATGTTGATTTTAATTTAGTTGAAAGACCAGATGGTATAGGAACAATTATAATTCACCCACCTTTTGGAAATAAAGAGGATATTATTGAAGATAAAAATTTCTTCTCGAATATTGGAAATTGTTTTAAACAGAAATTTACAAATTACAAAGCATATATTTTTACAGGTAATCCTGAAATTGGTAAGCTAATAGGACTAAAAGCTAAGAAACGAATTAAGTTGTTTAATGGTGACCAAGAAAGTCGCTTGCTTGGATATGATTTGTTTGAAGGGAGTAAATAACGTTTCTTTATTCGTTTAAAACAAAAGCCTCAAATTTCTTTGAGGCTTTTGTTTGCGGTTATATTTTCTGAATTATTTATCAAGAATATTTGGATCTACGAGTATTCGACCACAATGTTCACAAACGATAACTTTTTTACGTTGACGAATATCTAGCTGACGTTGTGGAGGGATTTTATTAAAACAACCACCACATGCGTCACGAGCAATACTAACCACCGCAAGGCCATTACGTGCATTACCACGAATTCTATAATAAGCAGTAAGTAACCTCTCTTCAATAACAGTAGACGCTTTGTTCGATTCAGTAGATAGTTCTAATTCTTCTTTTTCAGTTTCAGCGATAATTGAATCTAATTCTGCCTTTTTATTTTGAAGGTCGATTTGGCGATCTTCAAAAGTTTTTTCAGAGGCGTCGATGATTTGCTTTTTAGCAACTAGTTCTGCAGAAAATTCTTTAATTCGTTTTTCGCTTAATTGAATCTCTAGTTGTTGATATTCCATCTCCTTGTTAAGAGAATCGAATTCACGATTATTCTTAACACTTCCTTGTTGCGTTTGGTATTTCTTTATCAATGCTAAAGCATCTTTAATAGTCTGCTTTTTCGATTTAACCTGATCGTCAAGATTTTTGGCTTCTTCAGTATAATTCGTGATTCGAGTTTGCAATCCTGCAATTTCATCTTCAAGATCGATTACCTCCATTGGTAATTCTCCTCTTGTAATGCGGATTTTATCGATCTGACTGTCGATAAGTTGAAGTTGGAATAGTGCACGAAGCTTGTCTTCAATAGTATTTTCACCTTTTTCAATAGTACGCACTATCGGCAAAGGCTTCTTTGGAGCTTCGGCTACTGCAATGTCTTCTTTTTTGGAGGTCTTTTTGGTAGCCATGATCAAATGTAGTTGATAGGATTGGTGTTTAATTCCGTCAAATGGACGGCAAATTTAGGGAATTTTTCGCTCAAATAGGCACCTAAGAGCTCAATTGTAAATTGCTCAGTTTCAAAGTGTCCAATATCTAAGATCATGATTTTACTCTCTGCATCGAAAAACTGGTGGTATTTAAAGTCGGCACTAATGAAAACTTGTGCTCCAGATTTGACGGCATGTTCTAACAAAAAACTTCCTGAACCTCCACAAACTGCAACTTTCTTAATGGGTTCTAATAATGGTTTGGTAAAACGAACACAAGATGCATTCATCTTGATTTTAACAAACTGAAGAAATTCATTTGGATTCATTGCATTTGGTAATTCACCTACCATTCCAGCTCCAATAAATTGGTTGTCATTACTAATTTCATAAATTTCATAAGCTACCTCTTCATAAGTGTTATTCGATTTAATTGTTGTTATTATTTGCCCCTCTAAATGCTTCGGAAAAATCACTTCTATTCTTTCTTCTTGCTCAAATGAAGTAATATTTTTTGCACCAACAGTAGGATTTGATTCGTCATTTCCTTTGTAAGTTCCAATTCCTGTTGTTGTAAAACTACATTCGCTATAATTACCAATTTCTCCCGCTCCAGATTTAAAAAGTGCACTCCTAATTGCTTCGGCATCTTTCTTTTGTGCAAAGGTCACCAACTTTCTTAGTTGATGACTCTTTGGTGAAAGCATCTTACAATTGATTAAATTTAATTTCTCACAAATTTTTGAATTAACTCCATCATAAACATTGTCTAAATTAGTGTGTACTGCATATATGGCAATATCATTTTTGATTGCCTTAATAATAACTCGTTCAATATAATTATTGCCATTTAATCGTTTTAGCCCAGTAAAAACAATTGGATGATGCGCAATTATTAGATTGCATTTTTTTTCTATTGCTTCGTCCAAAATGATTTCCAAACTATCTAAACATATTAAGGCACCAGTAATTTCCATTTCAGTATTCCCTGTAATAAGACCAGAATTATCGTAAGGCTCTTGATAGGAACTTGGTGCTAATTGTTCAATTACATTGATGATTTCCTTTAGGCGCATGATAATAAATTTGAACACAAAGGTAATTAAGCTATGCCTAAATCAATTGTCTCCTTTAAGGATGCAGTGAATTATTCTATTTTCGCAGGATGAAAATACTTCTTTGGCCTTTTGCGAAATTGTACGGAATGATAATTTTCATTAGGAACTTCTTGTTCGATAAAGGCATATTGAAGCAAAAATCATTTTATTTCCCAGTTATTTGCGTTGGCAATTTGAAAACTGGAGGAACAGGTAAATCACCACATGTTTTTTACCTGGCAAACCTTCTTCGTTCTTCTCATAAAATAACAATACTATCCAGAGGTTATGGAAGATCAACAAAAGGTTTTCGTTTTGTGAATCATACAGATAATTCAATTGATGTTGGCGATGAACCTCTTCAATACGCAAAGTTTTTACAGGATGTAACTGTTGCTGTTTCTGAAAATAGAGTGGAAGGAATTGAATCTATTATTCAAAATAAAGGAACTCCAGATGTAGTGATTTTGGATGATGCGTTTCAACATCGCTATGTTAAAGCGGGATTGAATATTTTACTTACTGAATTTGATGACCTGTATATTGATGATAAATTGTTGCCTTTAGGAAGATTACGTGAGCCAGCAATTTCATCAAAAAGAGCACAATGTATCATCGTTACAAAATGTCCGGCTTCACTTAGTGAAACGGAGATGGCTTCAATAAAATTACGATTAAAACTAAATAGTTTCCAGAAAATATTCTTCTCATTTATCAAATACAATGACTTTTTAACAACAGATAATGAAAGGAATATTACGCTAGAAGAGTTGAAAGATAAAAATATTTTACTGCTAACTGGTATAGCAAATCCAGCACCATTAAAGGCATTCCTCATTGATTATTGTCTTGCTATAGATGAATTAAAATTTCCAGATCATCATTCATATTCTGTTGCTGATATAGTTCATCTAAGAAAGAAATTTGATATGTTTGCGATGTCATTTGAAAATACTCCAACATATATCATCACTACTCGCAAAGATGCTATGCGTTTGCAAAGACCAGAATTAAAAATGTTAACTAAAGATTTGCCAATTGCAATAATTGATATCGATATTGAATTTGTCGGAAATCAATCAAACGAATTTAACCAATTTATACAACATTATGTTGAATCGAATTAAAGCCACCGTTGATTATATACAGTCAAAAACTGGATTTACTCCTGAGGTTGGAATTGTTTTAGGATCTGGATTAGGTGGATTAGTGAAAGATGTTGAAGTTGAACATTCATTGTCTTACAGTGATATTCCTAATTTTCCAGTTTCTACAGTTCATGGGCATGGTAGCAAGTTATTATTAGGTAAATTAAATGGAGTAAAAGTTGCAGTTATGCAAGGACGATTCCATTTTTATGAAGGATATTCAATGCAAGATGTTGCATTTCCCATTCGTGTTTTAAAATATTTAGGTATCAATCGTTTGTTTTTATCGAATGCAAGTGGAGGTATGAATCCGAATTTTCAAGTTGGTGATCTTATGATAATCGATGATCATATTAACTTGATGGGTACAAATCCTTTGATAGGTCCTAATACTGATGAGCTAGGACCACGTTTTCCTGATATGAGTGCTCCTTATGACCCAACATTAGTTAATGCTGCTATGGATATCGCTAAAGCTAAAAACTATCGCTGCCATGTAGGTGTTTACGCTGCAGTAACTGGCCCAACTTATGAAACTCGTGCGGAATACAAATACATTCGTACAATAGGTGCTGATTGCGTAGGGATGTCTACCATCCCAGAGGTAATAGTTGCTCGTCACATGGGGTTACCTGTTTTTGCAATTTCTATTATTACTGATATGGGAGGTTTGGAAGATGTGCAGATTATTACTCATGAAGAAGTTTTAAAAGTGGCTCAAGCCGCAGAGATAAAAATGACCGCTCTTATAAGAGAATTAATAGCAAAATAGTTTTCGATCGTTTAAAGGCATGAGGATATATTTTTCACAATATGAATGTCCGATGGCGAAAAATTATAAGAAGACAACTCTGACTTTTCTACCCATTTTACTTCATCATGATCTTTTAATGTTATTTCTCCAGATTGATAACTACATTGAAATGAATGTAAGTGAATGTATATTCCATTTGAATTGTATAGCTCACTTAAATAGGATTGAATAGAATTAATTTCAATATTTAATTCTTCTTTGAGCTCTCTTTTTAGTGCCATCTCATAACTTTCATATTCTTCAACTTTTCCTCCTGGAAATTCCCACAATCCTCCAAAAATGAAAATTGATTTTTTCCGCGCAATCAGTATTTTTTTATATTCTGAATTATAAATAATTCTTGCACAACGTGAATTGGATGCTCCATGATATCTTGTTTTTGATTGCAGCGAAATAGGATTGCGAATAGATTTAAAACAAGAAGAGCTCCGTATTACGGAGCTCTTCTTATGCAAGCAGTGGTTTATAACCTTTAAGTTAAATTAATTTGTTTTAACAACACGTGTTACTGATTTAGCATCACCTTGTTCAACTGTAACGAAATAAATTCCATTACTTAATTCTTGACCAAATTGTAATGATTCAGATGTAGCATCATACTTATATTCGTTAACTAATCGTCCAGAAACATCAGATACACGTACTGAAGTAGACTGATCAGCATTTAAGTTGCGTATTACCAATTTAAATGATTCAGAAGATGGATTTGGAAATACTAGAGCATCTAAGGAAGTTCCATCAGTACGTATGGCTTGAGTAGCATTTACATTTGATAATCTGAGTGGAGTTAAACCAATCTGACATACATTACCATAGCAATATGGTGTTCCGCCAATAACTGCACGAACACGTACATTATAAAATGATCCTGGTTGTAATGCTGGAGTTACGTTTGCAAAATTTGCCCAACGTGTATTTGAAAGATAAGTCCAAGTAATTCCAGGTTGTGTAGTTTCTTCAAATTCGAATTCGTATTGTGGAATGAAATTCAAATAAGTTAATACTACTTCACTATGAATACTATCCGCTGATGTGTAATTAAAATTACCACAAGAAGCTGTAGTTAATTTAGGCTCACGGATTGAACGAACAACAATTCCGTTTGGATTAGTAAACTCACAAGAATTATTTATTTGAACAGTTAAGTAAACAGTTAATGTATCTAGAACTGGACCTTGTTGAATGCCATCCATTAAAATGTTTACATTTTGTGTAGTAGCACCTGTTGACCATGAGTAACCTGAGAAACCTGAATCGGCAGTTAAATGAACGTATCCTGGTTTGCAAACTGTAATAGGTCCGACTGCATTAATGTTCGGGATGAAAGTTGAATCAAATGATTGAACGTGAATTGTTGCAGTAGTACTTGTATTACAACTACCAAAATTATTTGATATAGTTACTGAATAATCACCTGTAGTATTGACGGTGATATTATGGTTAGAAGAACCATTACTCCATAAATAGTTGCTAAAGAATTGTCCTCCATTAGCAGTCAATATTACATTTTCACCAGGGCAAAGATTCGTTGATCCATTAGCTGCTATGGAAGCATTTGTTAATGGAATTACAAATAATGGAACCCAGTTACTACGCACTTTTCTTATACTGCCATTGAATGTTCCCAAAACTGAAACACGATAAAATCCAGTTTGAGTTACTACAATTGATGAAGTAGTTGCGCCAGTACTCCACAAATAAATATAAGGACCAACCAAGTTAGTTGTTATTGCATCTAATTTTGTTCCAGCACATACTATCGGTCCCGAAGGGACAATCGCAACACTAGGCGTTTGAGCTTGAGCAGAAGCACCTAAGCTAATGAAAAGCACTACCAATAAGTACTTCCATACTGTGTTTGTAAAGGTTTGTTTCATATTTAGATTATTTACGGTTTTACTTTTATGGATATTTAAACAAAGGTAATGCTTTGAAACCATTGCAGCACTAAGAAGTGACAGATTATTTTATTTTTTTTCATCCTTTTAATTAATCAATTTTAAATGCAAAAAATAATCTAAAATTGCGTGTCAACATTACCGATATTTGGCAAATCCAATTTAGAAGATTCTCTCATTCTGTGAAAAACCGATTAATATTACTTTTTGTAATTCTTGTTCTGTCAATAGAGGCAGGGGCTCAAAGGTTTAATTTTTCAAACTATACAACAACTCAAGGATTACCAGGTAATCAAGTAAATAAAATCATTCAAGATCGTTACGGCAAACTTTGGATTTGTACAATGAATGGTTTAGTACGATTTGATGGCAAGATTTTTACTCCCTTTTCTGAGGATAATATATTGACAACCAATCCAGTAAAAACAGTTTTTGAAGATAAATCAGGAAACCTTTGGTTTGGTACTATTCGAAAAGGATTAGTAAAATATACTGGAACTAGTTTCTTCAATTATACTTCAAATGATGGTCTTTTAAGTGATATTGTAAATGCTGTTTGTGAAGATAATAATGGGGTCATCTGGATTGGCACCTCCGAAGGCCTTAGCCGTTATGATGGTAAGAATTTTGTAAATTATACAACAACACATGGCCTTATCAATAACAATATTTTTGATCTTCACTTTGATAGAAATGGCAATTTATGGATTGCAACGATTGGAGGGGTAAGTAAATTCGATGGTAAAAAATTCCAAAACTATACTATTGATCAAGGGCTTGTAAGTAATATCGTATACCGAATTCAAGAAGCAAAGGATGGTAAACTATGGTTTGGTACTTATGAAGGAATAAGTTGCTTTGACGGAAAAGTTTTTAAAAATTTTACGTTAGCAAATGGTATTCCTAATGAAAGAGTTGAAGATTTGGAAATAGATAGGAATAACAATGTTTGGCTTGGAACGTACGGTGGAGGAATTGGTAAATTATTTAAGGATACGATTGTAGGAATTCATGTACAAGGCGGCGTAAATAGTAATATTATTAAAACTGTTACAGAAGATAGAGAAGGTAATTTTTGGATCGGCACATTGAATGGCGTTTACAAATACAATGGAGATCGATTTACAACTTATACTGTTGAAGATGGACTATCAAACAACAATATTTTAAGTCTTTATACCGACGCTCATAATAAAACGTGGTTTGGCACTTTAGCAGGTGGGGTAAATATCTTTAATGGGAAAAGTTATAGTAAGCTGAGTACAGAAAATGGGCTTAAAAGCAATACAATTTGGTGTATTTATCAAGATAGGGATTCGAATTATTGGTTTGGGACAACTAATGGTCCCGCTAGATATAACCTAGATCGTGAAAACGTTGAGCACCCTTTTCCGAATATGCAAAACCAAATAATCTATGCAATCCTTCAAGATAAAAATGGTAAATTGTATTTTGGTACTGATAAAGGGATTTATTGTTTTGATAAGGGTATTTTTTCGCAAATTGGAGTTAATCAAGGGTTGTCGAATGATAAAGTTCGTGTATTAATTGAAGATCCACAAGGGAAAATATGGATCGGAACTTTGAAGGGAGTTTATTACCTTGATGGAAATAAAGTGGTTAGTTTAAATGAAGAATACAAATTACCAAAAGCCCCTATAACTTCTATTATCAATGACAATTTTGGCAATATTTTAATAAGCACCTATGATTTTGGCATTATTAGGTATAATCCAATTTTAAAAGCAAATCCTGTAACAATTCTAAACAAGAAAAGCGGACTTTTCAGTGAACGACTTTTATTCAATTTTGTCGATAGTAGAAATATGTTATGGCTTGGCACCCCAGAAGGATTAGATTGTATTAACTGGGATGAATACATTCAAACTGGAATCATAAAAAATATTCATTATGATAAAAGTAATGGATTTTTAGGGGTAGAAAGTAACGCTGCAAGTGAAGATACATTAGGCAATATCTGGTTTGCAACAGTTAATGGTGCGATTCGATTTAATCCTACTTCTGAGGCAATGAAGCCAACATTGCCACTAGTGACCATAAATAATATACAGCTTTTTCTAGAAAATGTTAATTGGTCGAAAAGCAGAATAAATATTGATATCCATACTGGTTTACCAATAAAATTAGTTCTCCCATATAACAATAACCATCTTAGTTTTATTTGTAGTGGAATTTATTTAACAACGCCAGAAGATGTACAATTCCGTTATATGCTCGAAGGTTTTGATGATTCGTGGTCTCCAGCAACTAAATTAAACATTTCTAGTTATTCTAATATCCCACCAGGGTCTTATGTTTTCAAAGTGCAAGCAACGGTTAATAGTCGCGATTGGAGTGTTCCACTAACCTATAATTTCACGATCAGACCTCCTATTTGGAAAACACCATTTTTTTATCTGATGTATATCGTAATTGGTGCGGGATCGATTCTGCTTTCGTATAGGATGCGTACGAGGAATTTACGAAGAAGTTCTGAACTTTTGAGACGAAAAGTGGAGGCACGTACTAAAGAGTTGAGTGAGAAAAATTTGGAACTAGCTAAGCTTTCGTTAGTGGCATCCGAAACGGATAATGCAGTAATGATTTTCGATGAATTTCTCGAA
Organism: Bacteroidota bacterium; assembly: GCA_043758125.1. GTDB lineage: Bacteria > Bacteroidota > Bacteroidia > AKYH767-A > OLB10 > JANXSD01. Next base: position 9,363 of record JAYVOC010000105.1, read on the forward strand.
TTAGAATGGGTAAATACAGGGTATACGAAACTCACTGGTTATACTCTTGATGAAGTTCGGAAAAGGAAAGGAACACATTTAAGCGATTTAAGTACTAACCAATTTGTAGTTGATCATATTGATGATTGTATTAAAGAAAAACAATCTTTTATTTATGAATCTGAAGTAGAAACAAAAGATGGTGAAAAACGATGGGCTTCTTCTACATTGACACCAATCCTAAATGAAAAGGGGTTGCTAAAAAATATTGTTGTGATTGATACGGATATTACTCTTCGAAAAAATATGGAAGAACAGATCCGAACAGCTTTAGAAGAAAAAGGAGTGTTGCTTCGTGAGATTCATCATAGAGTAAAAAATAATTTGCAAATTATTATAAGCCTTTTTAATCTTCAAACTAGTTATGTTCAAGATGAATCCGCTTATAAAGCTTTAAAAGAAGGTCAAGATAGGATTAAAAGTATGGCATTAATTCATGAACGATTTTATCAAACTGATGGTTTGTCGCAAATTGATTTTGATGACTACATAAAACGGTTAGCAGATAATTTATTTCAGTCGTTTAAAGTTAATCGAGATGATGTAGCTTTGAAAATAAATGCGGAGAGAATATCTTTGGATATCGATACTGCTGTTCCTTGCGGACTTATTATTAACGAAATCGTATCTAATTCGCTGAAACATGCGTTTAAGGAGGGTCAAAAGGGAATCATCACTATCGAACTAATACAAACTACTGAGAACAATTTCAGAATGTCAATTAATGATAATGGTATTGGAATGCCATTAGGATTTATTGTTGATAGTTCGGATTCGCTAGGAATACAATTGATTCAAGCACTAACAGATCAATTAGAAGGGACAATGAAAATGGAAGGAGCACCTAATCATGGTGTGAAATACACAATAGATTTTAAACGCATCAACTAAGAAAAATTAAACATGAGTAAAACGCGAATTTTAGTAGTTGAAGATGAAAGTATAGTAGCTAAAGATATTCAAAACACCCTAATTAAATTGGGTTATGATGTTCCTTCAACAGCTTCCTCAGCTGCTTCTGCCTATGAAAAATTGGAAGAGCTCCAACCTGAACTTGTTTTTCTTGATATAAAATTAAAAGGAGAAGAGGATGGAATTCATATCGCAGAACATATCAAAGAAAAATATAATATTCCTGTTATTTTCTTAACGTCGTATGTAGATCAAGAAACATTGGATCGTGCAAAAGTTACGGAGCCTTATGGATATATTGTTAAACCTTTTAATGAGTCTGATTTAAAGACAACTGTTGAAATGGCTCTTTTTAAATTTAGTCGTGATCGTGAAGTTAGAGACAGTGAACAACGTTTAGCAAATGCATTAGCAAAGGTTGAAGAATCAATCATAATTACTGATATAGAAGGAAGAATTTCGTATCTAAATGAGCGCGCTGAAACATTATTAGGTTATGGAAATAGTTCTGCAATTGGACTTGACTTGTTTCAACTTTTTTCGATTGAACAAGAAGGCGGTGTTCAACTTAAGAAGGATGCATTATTTGATTCGATGCGTAAAGATGAACCAATCGAAATAGCAGATTGTCATTTAATTTTGAAACGCGATAATACTAGCGTTGCGTTATCATTAACAGCATCACCAGTACATGATGAGAAGAATCAATATTTAGGTTCCGCTTTGGTTTTAGGTGAGAAACAATTAACAGGTGCAGCGCGAACTGAAGTTGATTCAAAAATGGCATTTCTCGATAATCAAGTTATTCAAAATTCCTTTTTTGTTAAGAAAGGATCGATGTTGGTAAAAGTTTATTTAGATAATATTCAGTGGATACAAGCGATGGATAATTATGTAATTATTCAAACAAATGCCGATCAGTTTGTGATTCACTCAACGATGAAAGATATAGAGAACAAATTACCTTCTCATCGATTTTTAAGAGTGCATCGATCTTATATTATTCCAATTGAAAAAATAAATGTTTTAGATGAAAATACTGTTTTGATTGGAGATAAAACTATACCTATCGGAAAATCCTACAAAGAAGTTTTCATGGCAAGATTAAATTTTTTATAACGGCACTTAATTTCGATTTTTAAAATCAATATAATCGTAATTAATTTTTTTTTTATAAAAATATAAACAGTATTTATAACTATTAATTTTTTTTGATCATCACCATAATTAAAAAAAAATATGAATATTGTTGAGTTTAACAGTAATGCTTGGGATCACTTAGTGAAAAATAAAAATCGTTGGACAATTCCAGTAACGAATGATGAAATTGGTCGTGCTCGTTTTGGTGATTTCTCAATTGTACTTACTCCAGAACTTCCAGTTCCGCGATCTTGGTTTCCACAATTATTAGGTTTGAAAATTTTAGCATTAGCCTCTGGTGGAGGTCAGCAAGTACCAATATTAGCCGCTGCTGGTGCTGAAGTAACAGTACTTGACAACTCTCGTGCACAGCTTGAGCAAGATCAAATGGTGGCCCAAAAAAATGGGCTCACTATTAGAACTGTTCAAGGGGACATGGCAAATCTTAATGACTTCATTGATGAATCATTCGATTTAATTTTCCATCCATGTTCTAATTGTTTTGCTCCTTCATTAATTCCCGTTTGGAGTGAGTGTTCCCGTGTGTTGAAAAAAGATGGAGTTATTATGTGGGGTTTTACAAAAGCTGAAAGTTATTTGGTAGTGAACGAATCATTTGAAAGTGATCATTTCGTATTAAAATATAAAATGCCATACTCAGATATTGGATCATTATCTGAAAGTGAACGAGAACGTTTAATTAACCTTAAAGAACCAATGATTTTCGGACATTCGCTTAATCAACAAATAGGAGAACTGTTGCGAAATGGTTTTCAGCTTACCGATTTGTACGAAGATGATTGGGGTGGTCAAAATCCATTAGATCAATATTTCAAATCTTTTGTAGCTGCTAGAGCTGTGAAAATGTAATGCATATTCAAAAAAGAAGAGGCTACTCCACTGGAGTAGCCTCTTTTAATTTTATATGAAAGAAAACTTATTTCTTTTCGTCTTTTACTTCTTCAAATTCTACATCAGTAACACCAGAACCTTCTGCATTTGCTTGCGAATCTCCACTTTCAGCAGTTGGAGCACCTTGAGGAGCACCTGCATCTTGACTTGCTTTGTACATGTCTTCAGATGCTGCTTGCCAAGCTGCGTTAATTGATGTCATTGCAGTTTCAATTTCAGCAGCATCACGTTTGCCATGCGCATCTTTCAATTGTGTAAGTGCATTTTCGATAGTAACTTTTTTCTCTGCAGGAATCTTATCGCCAAATTCTTTTAATTGTTTTTCGGTGTTGAAGATCATTGAATCAGCAGCATTAATTTTTTCTACTTCTTCTTTCGCCTTACGATCCGATTCAGCATTTGCTTCAGCTTCGTTTTTCATACGTTTGATTTCCTCATCTGTTAATCCAGAAGATGCTTCAATACGTATATTTTGACTTTTACCTGTTGCTTTATCTTTTGCAGTTACATGCAGAATTCCATTTGCATCAATATCGAATATTACTTCAACTTGAGGAACTCCACGAGGTGCAGGTGGAATGCTATCTAAATGGAAACGACCAATTGTTCTGTTGTCTTTAGCCATCGGACGTTCTCCTTGTAAGATATGTATCTCTACCGATGGTTGATTGTCAGAAGCTGTTGAGAATGTTTCAGATTTCTTTGAAGGAATAGTTGTATTCGCTTCAATTAATTTTGTGAAAACACCACCCATCGTTTCGATTCCTAGCGCTAGTGGAGTTACGTCAAGTAACAATACATCTTTTACTTCGCCAGTTAAAACTGCTCCTTGAATTGCAGCTCCCAATGCAACCACTTCATCAGGATTAACTCCTTTAGATGGTTTCTTACCAAAGAATTTTTCTACTAATTCTTGAATAGCGGGGATTCGCGTTGAACCACCAACAAGAATTACTTCATCAATATCATTAGGAGAAAGTTTTGCATCCGCCAAAGCTTTTTTACAAGGTTCAAGAGTGCGTTGAATTAAAGTATTTGCTAGTTGTTCAAACTTCGCACGTGTTAATGTTTTTACAAGATGTTTTGGGATTCCATCAACAGGCATGATGTATGGCAAATTGATTTCTGTTTGTGCCGAACTTGATAATTCAACCTTTGCTTTCTCAGCACCTTCTTTCAAACGTTGCATAGCCATAGGATCTTTACGCAGATCTAGACCTTCATCATTTTTAAATTCAGCCGCCAACCAATCAATGATTACTTGATCGAAATCGTCACCACCTAAATGTGTATCTCCATTAGTAGATTTCACTTCAAAAACGCCATCACCTAATTCAAGAACGGAGATATCGAAAGTACCACCACCTAAGTCGAATACTGCAACTTTGGTATCGGTATGTTTTTTATCCATACCATAAGCTAATGCTGCTGCTGTTGGTTCATTGATGATACGTAATACTTTTAATCCAGCAATCTCGCCTGCTTCTTTCGTTGCCTGACGCTGTGCATCATTAAAATAAGCTGGAACTGTTACAACAGCTTCGGAAACTTCATAACCTAAATAATCTTCAGCAGTTTTTTTCATTTTCTGCAAGATGATTGCTGAAATCTCTTGAGGAGTGTACATCCTATCGTTAATTTTTACGCGAGGTGTATTGTTATCGCCTTTAACTACTTCATAAGGCATGCGTGAAATTTCAGTTGATACTTTATCAAATGACTCGCCCATAAAGCGTTTAATAGAAGCGATGGTATGTTTTGGGTTTGTTATAGCTTGGCGCTTCGCTGGATCACCAACTTTACGTTCACCATCTTTTATAAAAGCTACCATAGATGGTGTTGTACGACGGCCTTCGCTATTTGGAATTACCACCGGTTCGCTTCCCTCCATAACTGCAACGCAAGAGTTTGTTGTACCTAGGTCGATTCCGATTACTTTTCTCATGATTTTTATTTTTTACGTTTAATTAAAACGGGCTATTCAACTTGTATGCCATTGGAATTAATAAGAATAGATTGACAGAATTAGGTCCTGTTCTACCCTATAAAAGGTGACATGCTGCCAAAAAGACAGAAATAAATTAAAATTAATTTTGGAAAATATGCTTGGTATAGCTACCGTTATAAAGTGAATCGAGAGTAAGATCATTAAAAATAACATCGCTTATAAGAGAATTAATTTTGCATGCAAATACTCCTTTTCCAACACTAAGATTTGAAAAAACCGGAATATAATTTACTGTATTAGAAGGTTTATTAATTTGGTAGTAATCATAAAATTCTTGAGTTCCGGCAGTAAGGACAAAGTCGCAACTTTTAACAGACCTTGAAACGGTAGAATCAGTTTTGATATTTGCGCCCAAATATTGAAAAATAGTTTGCCCATTGAGTGGGATTTCGATATCAGAAGTAGAAGTAATAGTTCGACTTACAACATCTTTAAGGTAATAATCGAGAGTTTTAACAGTAATTAATTGAGTCGTTTTATTTTTTTCGAAATACTTAAATCGAAAGATCATCCCATATACTTTTGCATATTTACTTGCAAAAAGTCTTATTATATAGGGGTCTTTAGCGGCTAAATTGATTTTAGGAAAAGTAGTGGAGGTTCCAAAATTTTGAACTGATATCGGTTCTATTATTTTTGTAATGGCTGTATCAATCAATCCGGTTACTTTATTAGTAAATTTTAATTTATAATCGATACCAGATATAAGTTTAATAGTATCGCCATTTTGATCTTTCATCACTAATTGGTAAAGAATATGGTCGGCATCAGTAAAGAGACCTTGATCCTTAAATATATTGTAAACTGGGGTTAATTTATAGCTTGTAAAATCTACACCAGATTTTAACGCAATAAGTTGTAGGTCTACTTGTGAAGTATCGTAGTAAATGCTGTCGTGTTGTTGAGCCATCACCAATGCGTTTCCGG
>JAYVOC010000106.1:0-16591 GCA_043758125.1 Bacteroidota bacterium
GTGAGCGAAATGAAATAATTCAATTATGTTGTAAAGCAATTTTCTAAATCAACTCTTTCACAACAACCATTGCTGAAGATTGTAATCCCGTAACTTCAACAGGCTTTCCTATTTCAATAAAACCTGACTCTGCCGTTGCAGATAAAATTCTTCCATTGATTTCAACTTTTCCTGAAGGGCGAAGTGTTGAGTGAGCAATACCTTTTTCTCCAATGATAATTGCATCTAAAGAGGTTACTTTAAATCCATGTGATGAGTTCATACTTTCATGCAACACCATCTTTTTAAATGCAGGACTATTTGAAAATACTTTACTAGAAAAAATAAATAAAGTCAATGCGCCAACCATCGATAAAAGAACAACAGCCAATGCACTAAACGTTTGTTGAACACTCACTCCACTAAAATCAAAACCACGATTATTAAGCATGCTTGTAGTTAATCCGAAGAGTAAGAGTAGTATCCCAGAAATGCCGACAATACCAAAGCCGGGTATGACAAATATTTCAAGAATTATTAAAATTATTCCTGCAATGGAAATTAATACTTCCCAGTTTTCCGCTAATCCTTCGAGGTAAAGAGGCGCAAAATAAAGTAAGGCTGCGGTAATAGATGCAAAAAGTGGAAATCCAATTCCTGGGTGTTGTAACTCGAAATACAAACCACCTAACATCACCAATATTAACACACCAGAAACAGCAGGATTTATTAAGAAACCAATTAATTTATCTGTCCAACTAACTTCATATTCACTTATAGCATAGTTGGTAATTCCTTCTGCTGAAATCACTTCTTTTACCGATTCTGCAACCCCATCACAATAGCCTTGTTTTTGCGCTTCTGCAGTTGTCATTGTTAATACTTTTCCCGAATCATTTACGCCTTCAATATATGTTCGAGGATCAACCATCGCCTCGGCAATAATTGGATTTCTCCCTCTAGCTTGAGCGGTTGAACGCATCATACTTCGCATATATGATTGGTACTTATCAGGCATCGCCTCGGCTTTTTCATTAACAACAGTTGCTGCACCAATGCTTGCACCTTCACGCATATAAATTTTATTACATGCAATCGCAATCAATGCTCCAGCAGAAGCCGCATTATTATCTACGAAAACTGTTACAGGAATTTTGCTATTTAACATTTGTGTTCGAATACTATCAGCAGCATCAAGTAATCCGCCATACGTATTCATGTGAATCAAAATACGATCAGCCTTCTTGTTTTTTGCCTCAGCAAGTGCCTTAGTAACTTGTCGTGCGATGCCAGGATTGATCTCACTTTGTATGTTAATTTGATAAATTCGAGTTGGAACTTTTGATAATGTATCAACTTGGGCACATACCAAAAGTGGACAAAGTACCGTTAACCAAAGGAATACAAATTTTAAACCTGTAAATATTCGAGTCATTTCGTGTTAATTAAAATGTTGATAATCATGACCAACAACCATAAAGGATTTATACGCCATGTGCTTACTTTGTGTAAAGATATGAAGAGCAATAACAAAGACAGTTTTTTTGGGATAATGATAATTTTATGGATGTTAATAGCATCTGTTCACGTTTCAAATGCTTATCCTCCTGATTCATTAAAGACGAAATGGATTGACGGAAAGAAGTTTTTACTGCATAAAGTGGTAGCAAAAGACACATGGACAAGCGTAGCTAAAAAAAATAATATTAGCGTTGAAGATTTACAACATGCGAATCCAGGAGTTTCTATTTTAAAGATTGGACAAATTATTCAAGTGCCTGCATCTGGATCTTACTTTACGTCAGAAAAAACGAAAGCAAAAACTATTTCGAAGGAGAAAGTTGAAATAAAAGACAAAAAGCAAATTCCATCCTCATCAAGTGAGAAAATTTTGTATCATGTTGTAATAAAAGGTGAAACACTTTATCGTATTTCGAAAGAAAATTTTATCACCATTGATGAGTTAAAGAAATTGAATAATCTTTCATCGAACAATGTTAGTCTTGGTCAGAAATTGATTGTTAGACGAACTAAAAATTTGGTAGAAGAAGTTCGTGAGCCTTTGCCAACATCAACACATGAAATAAAAGATACCTCATCAGAAAAAAAAGATGAAAATAAATTCGAAACAAAAAAGGAAATAAAAGTCGTTGCTGCAGAAACAACCATGTCAGTAAAGCAAGAACCTATTAGAACTCTAAAAATTGATTCACCATCGGTATATAGCACGCTTGGAAATACAAGTTCATCGGCATTAGAAAAAGATCCGAAAACGGGAATTACCACGGAAAAAATTTCACAAAGTGGACTTGCAACATGGATTACTGATGGCGAATTAAATCAAAATAAATTTTATGCAATGCATCGTACAGCACCAGTTGGAACGATCATTAAAATCACCAATAAGATGAATAATAATTCTGTTTTTGTTAAAGTAGTTGGATTGTTACCTGACACTGGAGATAATGCAAATATCATCATTAAAATTACCCAAGCGGCTGCTCAACGAATTGGTGCTTTAGATCAACGTTTTCAAGCTGAGCTGAGTTACGGAATTACAAAATAAATTATAGATAAAAAGGTAGAAGTGAAAATTTCAATTTGAAAAACTATCATCTTCTCCCTTTAAAGAAGATTGAAAATGTAAATCACAATTAAAAATACAATTAAAAAAGTAAACCCAATTTTACATTTTCAAATTTTCAAATCAGCTAACCATCAAATCGATTTTCTTCTCTTTTTCTCTGCAACTAAAAGTGATAATTCTCTTCCCATTTGTCCAGAGATGGAAGTGTTTTCTTGCGCTCGTCGATTTAGATATGGAAGCACAGCAGCAATTGGTCCGTAAGGAAGGTATTTTGCAACTCTATACCCCGATTTTGCAAGATTAAAACTGATGTGATCACTCATTCCTAGCAGTTGTGAAAAATAAATCCGCTCATCATTCATTGCAATACCTTTTTCTTCCATCATCTGTGTTAATAACAAACTGCTTGCTTCATTATGTGTACCAGCACAAATTGCCATTCGGTCGATATGTTCAATACAAAACTTTAATGCTTCGTTGTAATCACGATCACTAGCATTTTTATCATTTTGTATCGGTGAAGGATATCTTTTTACTTTAGCACGTTCACGTTCTTTCTCCATATAAGCTCCACGAACTAATTTAATTCCCAGATAAAAATTATCATTCATCGCTATATCAAACGACTGCTTTAAAAATGCTAAGCGATCATGACGATAAAACTGAATGGTATTATAAATAAAAACTTTTTCTTTGTTATAACGATGCATCATCAACATCGCTAAATCATCAATTGCTTTTTGAATCCAGGATTCTTCTGCATCAATAAAAACTTTCACTTTCAAATTAAATGCAAGTGCACAAATTTTATTTACACGATCTTCCACACGTTGAAATTCTATTTGCTCTTCCGGAGTTAAAGTAACATTCGAACTATATTTTTCTAATAAAGCAAATCGTGCTAAGCCAGTAATTTTAAAAACAGAGAATGGAATATTTGAATCTCCTTTTGCTCGTTCAATGGTAGCTACTATTTCATTACAGGAATGATCAAATTCTTTTTCTTCTTCCTTTCCTTCAACAGAATAATCTAAAATACTTCCAACGCCATACTTGCCAAGTTTTTCAATTGTTTTACTACAATCTTGAATGTCTTCTCCACCACAAAATTGTTGGAATATTGTTGATCGTATTAAACTTTTAACAGGCAAATGATATTGAAGTGCGAGTTCTGCTAATTTACCACCATATTTTACTAAGGTTGGAATTCCAATCGCTTTAAATAATAAATAGGCTTGATTTATTTCTGCATCACTTTTTGAAGCAAATGCATTTTCTAAATTATCGAAGTTTACTTTAGGATCAGAATTCATTGGTGCCCAAATATAGCAATAACGATTTATTTTCATGCCTTTGTAAGATGAACAATTGAGATCTCTAGGCAGTAATTTTTTTAAATGAGAATTCGATTTAGCGCTATTAATTTTACCAATCAGTTATTAATTAACGCTTAAAATCTATGAACTTTCTAACTTTAAAATTGTTCTACATTGTTTACATTTGTATACACAATGATAATGGGAATTAAACCGCTTACCCAATGGGGTTTTGGATGGTCTGGCAGGCCGATAGTATTCGCTGGACCTTGTAGTGCTGAAACTCCAGAACAAGTTTTAGAGACTGCTCAAAAGCTTAAAAATATTGGAGTCCACGCCATTAGAGCCGGCATTTGGAAACCTCGAACGCGCCCTGGATCTTTTCAAGGGATGGGTGACGAAGCGTTGAAATGGGTTGTGGATGCAGGGGAAGAAGTTGGATTGCCCGTAATGGTGGAAGTCGCAAATCCTCGACATATCGATATTGCGGTAAAAGCAGGAGTGAATATGCTTTGGCTTGGTGCGAGAACTACTGTAAATCCATTTTTGGTTCAAGAACTTGCAGATGCTTTAGTGGGAATTGATGTTCCCATTCTTGTAAAAAATCCTGTAAACCCAGATCTCGAATTATGGCAGGGTGCAATTGAGCGAATTTTGAAGTCAGGAAATAATCGAGTTGCTGCTATTCATCGAGGTTTTTCAAGTTATGAAAATAGTACCTATCGCAATAAACCGAATTGGGAAATTCCAATCGAATTACGACGTCGTATGCCGGAGTTACCAATGCTTTGTGATCCTAGCCATATTTGCGGAAATACTTTTATGTTAGCATACGTTTCTCAGTTTGCTTTAGATCTTCAGTACGAAGGCTTGATGATTGAATCACATCGCCATCCTAAAAATGCATTGAGTGATGCTGCACAACAATTAACTCCTGAAGCATTATCGGACTTGTTGAAATCGTTAATCGTAAGAAAACCTACTTGTGATAATATTTTCGAATTAAGTAGACTCGAAGATCTACGTGATCAAATTGATGAAGTAGATAATGATATCGTAAATCTAATGGCAAGTCGGATGGAAATTGCTCGTAAGATTGGAAATTATAAATATAAAAATGAAGTTACGATTCTTCAACCTGAACGTTGGGAAGAAATAATTAAGAGTCGTACTCAACTTGGAATCAGTAAGGAACTAACACAAGATTTTATTTTGAAATTGTATTCGATCATTCACGAAGAATCAATTTTTCAGCAAACGCAACAGATGAATAAGATTAGCAAATCAGAGGAGCATAAGATGAATGAATCGGAATAATAATGAGTAGCAATAAACTTAAAGAGTCAAAGATTTTAATTGAGAATAATAGCTTTGATTCTTTATCGAATTTTCTTGTTGCTGAGTATAAATCAAGTAATATTTTTGTTTTAACGGATGAGAATACTAGTAAATATTGTTTGCCAATTCTTGCAAAGGTGTTACTTAATCAGCTAGGATTTGAACTAATTGAAATCGATAGTGGAGAGCAAAATAAAACTATAGAATCTTGTATATCTATTTGGAATCAACTTTCAAAAGCTGGTGCAGATAAAAATAGTTTGTTGATTAATTTAGGAGGCGGTGTTGTTACTGACATTGGCGGATTTATAGCATCAACATATTTACGTGGAATTGATTTTATAAATATTCCAACTTCTTTAATGGGCATGGTAGATGCGGCAATAGGAGGGAAGAACGGTGTTGATTTGAATTCAATTAAAAACCAAATCGGCACAATCAATTTCCCTGAAATGATTTTTATTTATCCTTTATTTTTGAATACTTTGAATGATCGTCACTTTAAAAATGGATTGGCAGAAATCATTAAACATGGTTTGATTGCTGATAAAAAATTATGGTTGAATGTATCTTCTATGGAAATAAATCGTGATGTTGTCGACGTAGTTTTAGCTAATGCAATTGAAGTGAAAAACAATATTGTGAAAGAGGATCCTTATGAAAAAGGAAGGCGTAAAATATTAAACTTCGGACATTCTCTCGGCCATGCGTTGGAAAGCTGCTATCTTAATACTGATGATGAAATTTTACATGGAGAAGCAGTCGCAGCTGGTATGATTATGGAAACATGGTTATCAGAAATGCAAAATGGCTTATCGAAAGAAGATACAGGTAAAATAACAAATAAATTATTTTCACTTTTTGGTAAACAGGATTTTGAAAAATTAAATTTTATTGATATTCTGAAATATCTTCGGCATGATAAAAAGAATCATGGCAATCAAATAATATTTTCTTTGTTAAAATCTATTGGTAATTGCTCATGGGATATTCCGGTTTCACTTTCAGATATAGAAGTAGTTTTCAATCGCTATAAATCGTTTTCAATTTAGTGATATGTTGGTTACTGTCACTCCTCCAATCAATAGTCTTGATACAGAGATTCAAATTCCAGGGTCTAAAAGTATAAGTAATCGTTTATTGATTATTCGCGCATTCTGTGAGGAAAAATTCGAGATAGAGAATCTGTCAACGTCAGATGATACAAGAATTTTAAATGAACTTATAAATTCTGACTCTAAAAATCAGAATACAGGAGCTGGAGGTACGACATTCCGATTTCTGTTAGCATTGCGTGCATTGCAAGGAAAAGAAATTACATTGTCAGGTTCAAAAGAATTCAACACAAGACCCATTTCACCATTAGTAAATGCATTAAGAGAACTCGGCGCATCAATTACTTATTTAGAGAAAGATGGATTTGCTCCTGTTAAAGTAAATGCATCAAAAATGAACGGTGCTAAAATCTTAATTGATGCAAATGTTTCTAGTCAGTTTATTAGTGCACTTATGATGATCTCTCCATATTTAGATGGTGGACTTGAAATATTCTTAACGGGAAATCCTGTTTCTGTTTCTTATATTTTTATGACTGCATCATTAATGAAGGAATTTTCTGTTGATGTACAATTAGAAAATAATTCGATTCAAATCAAACAAGGAAATTATTTAGCAAGAAAGTATTCGTGCACTCCTGATTGGACTTCTGCTTCCTATTGGTATGGATTAATTTCCTGTACTAATGAAAGTAAAATTAAATTACTAAATCTTTCAACTGATAAATTTCAAGGTGATTCAATCCTTGAAGTGTGGATGCAACAATTCTCTGTTCACTCACATCACGTAAATAGTGATATCGTAATTTCAAATAATAATACTATAGCTATTCCTCCAAATGAAATAGATTTTACCAATAACCCTGATCTTTCTTTAGCTTTAGCTGTTGTTGCAGCGGTAAAGGGTATTTCAATTTATTTCACTGGTCTTTCTACTTTAAAAATTAAAGAAACGGATCGTCTTTTTGCCCTTAAAATTGAATTGGAAAAAACAGGCGTTCATGTTTTGATAGATGATAATTCATTACGATTGTCGGGTAAAGCGGATGCAATAAAAATTGAGAAATCGACATTTAATACTTATGAAGATCATCGAATGGCAATGGCATTGAGTATTCTAGTCACAGCAAATGCTAAAGTGAAAATTGCAAACCCGAATGTTGTTAGTAAATCTTATCCAAATTATTTTGAGCAATTAAAAAATATCGGTTTCGGCATTTCTTACGAAGGAAGTTGAATTTTATTGAAGTAAATATTTCACTGCATTTTCTGCACATCGTTCACCATCCATAGCAGCAGATACAATTCCTCCAGCATAACCTGCGCCTTCTGCACATGGAAATAATCCAGCAATCTGTGGATGCATACATGTTTCTTTTTCTCGAGGAATTCTTACGGGGGAAGAAGTTCTTGATTCAGTAGCAACCAATACTGCTTCATTGGTATAATATCCTCTCATCTTTTTTCCGAAATCTTTTAATGCGAATTTTAAAGCATCAACAATTTTAATTGGTAAAATATCTTTGAGTTGAACACTGGTTACTCCTGGAATGTAGGATGTTTTTGGAATTTTAGCAGTACGTTTTCCTTCACAAAAATCTACCATACTTTGTGCTGGTGCTACTAATTTTCCGCCTCCAGCGTCAAAGCATTTTTTTTCTATTGCGGATTGGAATTGCATTGCCGCTAAGGGTCCATGAAAATTATATTCCTTAAAATCATTTTCATCTACGCTCACAACAATTCCTGAATTTGCAAATGGATTGTTCCGCTTCGATGGTGACCATCCATTCACTACTAATTCTCCTGGAGCAGTTGCAGCTGGTGCAATAATTCCTCCTGGACACATACAAAAGCTATAAACACCTTTGCCAGCCACTTGGCCTGCTACACCATAAGAGGCAGGCGGTAAAAAGGAACTTCGTTCATTACAATGATATTGGATTTGATCAATTAAGGATTGTGGATGCTCAATACGTACTCCTAGAGCGAATGGCTTTTGTTCAATTAAAATATTTTGTTGATGCAACAAACTAAATACATCACGCGCTGAATGTCCTGTTGCAAGAATAACAGCATTCGCTTTAAATGAAAATTCACCTATAGTATTATTTACTGCTTTAGCTTTCACGCCCTTAATTTTACTCGATTCAATTGTGAATTCTATAAGTCGAGTATTGAAATGAATTTCTCCACCACATGATTCGATACGCTCACGCATTGCAGAAACTATTCCTGGTAATTTATTTGTTCCAATATGTGGATGAGCATCAATTAATATTTCTTCGTTCGCACCAAACTCTACAAAACTATGAAGTACTCTCTGAACATTTCCTCTCTTATCTGCACGTGTGTATAATTTTCCATCGGAATAAGTTCCTGCACCACCTTCACCAAAACAATAATTTGAATCCTCATTAATTATTCCTTCTCGATTAATAACTGCAAGATCTCTTCTTCTGCTTCGTACATCTTTTCCTCGTTCAATCACAATTGGTTTATACCCTAATTCAACTAAACGTAATGCGGCAAACATACCTGCAGGACCAAATCCTATAATTAATATTGGTGGTGCATTATTTACGTTCTGATACTGACGAGTTTCATTAATTTCAGTTGGTAAAGATTCATTCGTTGCGACATCAAAAAACAAACGAATTTTTACATCTCTAGAACGCGCATCGATAGATCGTTTTACTAATCTGAATCCCTTTATTTCATCAGAACGACATTGAAGATAATGTGCAATATAATTTGGAAATTGTTGCTCAAGGGCAGCTTGTTCAGGCAGCAACAGAAGCTCTACGCGTTGCAGCATTTATTCGAATAAAAGTGATACGGTAAAAACGCGTGACTTCAACGAGGATAAAGAAGTAGTATAAATCGCTTGATCATTTTGTAATACGTTAGGTATTCCTTGAAACATTTTTATCTCTGGAGAAAACTTAAAAAGTGGCATATAGCAATCTATTCCAAAGCCAATAAAATATCCATAATCTTTTTTCTTTAATTTAACCAGTTGCTGATTATTTTCAACCTTTGCTTGAGATACTAAGTCAATCATATATTTGAATCCACCAGAAACATATATGCGATAATTGTTAATGCGATTTGATTTAAATTTTATTTCTAAAGGAAATTCAATGAATGTCGACTCTATCTTTTTAATTACTTTAATAGGAGCTTTGCCAGGATTTATAATTTGATAATTTAAATTGCGTTGAGAAAAAGCTAGATCTGGAACGAAGCGTAAGTCAAAATTATTGGAGAGTTGTAAGTCGGAAACGATACCTAAGTTAAACCCAGTTAAACCATCTGGTTCTACTATCAAAGCACTATCGGATTTGTATAACTCACTTGAACGTGTTACTTTGAAATCTGTATTGTTAATGCCCAAAAGAAAACCAAAATGCATAAGTTGATTATCATATTTCTCGAGATTCTTAACTTTCATTTGTTGTGCATAACAACTTTGAAATCCTGTTAAGGAAAACAGTAGAAATAAAACTGTAAAATAAATGATTGAAATACGTTGGTTCATTATTTTCTAGCGGTATAAATACTTGCAATCCCAAACGTTTGTGGAAGGCATTTCGTATCCTTAAAGTTTACTTTTGTAAGAACTTCTAAAAATTGATCTCCATAAGGAAATGCTCTCACTGATTCAGGCAAATATTCGTAAGCAGATCGTTCTTTTGAAATCAATTGACCTACTAAAGGTAAGATATATTTTGAGTAGAAAGAATAGATTTGTTTGATTGGAAATGACGTTGGTTGAGAGAATTCTAATATCACAACTTTTCCTTCAGGTTTTAAAACTCGATACATTTCTGATAATCCAATCTCCAAATGTTCGAAGTTGCGAACTCCAAATGCAACAGTTATTGCATCAAAATAATTATCGTTATAAGGTAAGTTTTCTGAATCGCCTTGATCTAACCGAATTATATTTTGAAGATTACGTTGTTTAATTTTTTCTCGACCAATTTCCAACATATTATTAGAAATATCAAGGCCAATAATTTCTGATGGTGATAATCTAACACATTCTAACGCAAGATCTGCTGTGCCAGTTGCAATATCAAGAATTCTTTTTGGCTGAAGATTTTTTAGTTGATCTATTGCTTTTTTTCTCCATGAACGATCTATACCTCCTGATAAAACACGGTTAAGCAAATCATACCGTGGAGCAATGCTGTTAAACATTTCTTCAACACGTTCACGTTTACTAGTTCCTTTATACCGTTGAGGGATTACCGTCATAGTTTAATCTGCTTCGCTTCTTCTAATAATTGTTGTTTGTCGATAGGAACAACTCCAACTTTTTCGCAAACCAATCCACCAGCAAGATTTGCTAAAGCTGCCGTCATTGCCGATGATAAGTTAAGTGCTAAACATAATGAAGCAACACTTATAACGGTATCTCCTGCACCTGATACATCAGAAATATTTCTAATATGCGCTGGTATTACTTCACTTTTATTTCCTTCACAATAAAATACTCCCGCTTCCGATAAAGTTACCATCAATGTTTTTATGTTGTGATCTATTCTGAATTGGCGAGTGCTTTCTTCAATATTTTTTGCAAATGGTTTTTCAACCTCGATTTTTAATCCTGTTTTTAATTCGTGTAAGTTGGGCTTAAATAAACTAACATTTTTATAGGATAAGAAATTTTTCTTCTTAGGATCAACAGCTGTTGGTATTCCTTTGTTATTGCAAACCGAAACTATTTTTGAAATTAACTCTTCGCCTAAAACGCCTTTGTCATAATCTTCAAAAATTACAACGTCGGGTTTTGATAAATCAATTAATTTTAAAATCATTTTTATTAATTCAGCATTTTCGAGTGCTGATAAATCATGAATTACTTCATCATCAACGCGCAATAGCTGGTGATTGTTGCCAATAACTCTTGTTTTTACTGTTGTAACTCTTTCGGATGAACTTACAATACCTGCGCTGTCCATACCAATGTCGAGCATCAAAGTTTTTAACTCCTCACCATTGCGATCATCACCAACCACTGAACATAGAATTGGAGTTGCTCCCATAGCACGAATATTAATCGCAACATTCGCAGCTCCTCCTAAACGACTTTCTCTCTTTTGTATTGCTACAATGGGAACTGGTGCCTCGGGGGAAATTCGATCAACTTTACCCCATAGATATGCATCTAGCATTACATCGCCTATTACCATCACTTTAAGATGGTTAAATGCGTCGAATATTTCTTGAATTGATGTGAATTTGCTCAAAGCCATAAATTAGGAGTACAAATTTAACAAAAATGAATTAGCTTGTCGATAATGCATCATTGAGAGTTAATATTAAAAATGACAGATCAAAAAATATAATTCTGTTAGGGTTCAACCAATTTCAAGTGTTTCTAGCTTATTTTAGCTTTGCTAATGATTCTTTAATTCGCTTCATCGATTCAATCAATAATTCATCCGATGTGGCATACGATAATCTGACACAATTATTATCGCCAAAAGCTTCTCCAGTAACAATCGAAACTTTTGCATCTTTTAGTAGATACATACAAAGATCCGTTGCATTATTTATTTTATCCTCTTCATTACTTTTTCCAAAATAGGAGGAAACATCAGGAAAAACATAAAAAGCACCTTTTGGAATATTGTATTTTATCCCTGGAATATCTTTCATCAATCCTAATACTAAATCTCGTCGGCGTAAAAATGATTCACGCATAAAATCGTACTGATCCCATTCGCTGCTCACCGCTTCTAGCGCAGCTTTTTGTGCAATAGAACATGCACCAGAAGTAAACTGTCCTTGCATCTTATCACAAGCCTTTGCAATTTCTAAGGAAGCACCAATATAACCTATCCTCCAACCAGTCATTGCATATCCTTTCGACACTCCATTCACAATTATTACACGCTCTTTTATAAAATCGAACTGCGCAATACTTTCATGATTCGCATCAAAACGAATATGCTCATATATTTCATCTGAAAGAATAAAAATTTGTGGATGCGGATGAATAACATCAGCAATATTTTTCAATTCCTTTTTCGAAAACATGGATCCTGTTGGATTACATGGTGATGAAAAAATAAACAATTTTGTTTTAGTAGTGATCGCCGCTTTTATCTGCTCAGGAAAGGGTTTGAAATCATTATCAACAGATGTTGTTATGTATATCGGAATTCCTCCAGCAAGTTTTATTATTTGCGAATAACTCACCCAATATGGTGCAGGAACAATAACTTCATCACCAGGATTAATTAAGCTAAGCACAACGTTTGCAATACTCTGCTTTGCACCTGTAGATACAATTATTTGATCAGGAGAAAAATCTAAATTGTTTTCTCGTTTAAACTTTTCACTTATTGCAATTCGTAAATCTCTGAAACCAGCAATAGGAGGATAAAATGTAAAACCATCATCAATTGCTTTTTTTGCTGCATCGCAGATATTATCTGGAGTCACAAAGTCGGGCTCACCTAATGATAAACTAATTATATCATGGCCTTGTTCCTGTAATTCACGACTAAGACGAGCCATTGCAATTGTTGCCGATTCTTTTAAATCGTTAATGCGGGTAGAGAGATGATTCATATTGGCGTTAAGCCTTTTTCAAGCAACGCAAAACTATCAAAAAATGCCTTTCAAATTGGATTCTATTTACTTTACAATTCATTTTTGTTGATGTAAAAGTCTTCTATTTAAGAGGTTTCATCCGTTTCTTTTGATTAAAAGACTAATTATTCGATTATTAGCTCATTTACCTCTTCTCCTATGTTTTTCCGATATTTGGAACCTCTCAACAATATTATGGAATTACCAAAAGGCATTATCGATTTCTTAGTGTATTTAGCTCCTTCGCTGCTGGTTTTTTTTACTGCATGGACACTTATTAAAAAATTCTTAGAAAGAGAACAAAATCTTAAACTAATCGAAACAAAGATTTCTTTGCAAAAAGATCTTATCCCTTTGCGATTACAAGCGTACGAACGATTAGCAATTTATTTGGAGCGCATTTCACCCAATGTAATGCTGGTTAATAATTATCATCCTGGAACAACTGTACAAGAATTTCAAGCTAATTTATTAGAAGTAGTTCGAACAGAATTTGAACATAATTTTGCGCAACAAATTTATGTATCTCCAGCCATCTGGACTGTAGTTAGAAATGCAAAAGAAGATATTGCACGATTGATTAATTTCAGCGCTGCTTCACTTGATCCGAATGCACAAGCGTATGAGTTGAGCAAAAAAATATTCGATGCGATGTTAGAGAAAGAAGATTTTCCAACTCAAAGAGCACTTATTATCCTGAAAGCAGAAGTTGCACAATTATTCGGTTAATTTTCAAAATAAATTTAATGATAGAAGATAAAAAATCTGCACATAACAATGATTCTGGAATAGAAGTGAATCGTATTTACAAAGATGCTTCATCACTAAATGAAGATGCTGGAGAATACCCATTCACTCGAGGTATTCAACCAGATATGTATCGTGGTAAATTATGGACCATGCGTCAGTATGCAGGGTTTTCAACAGCTGAAGAAAGTAATAAACGGTATCATTATTTACTCAACCAAGGAACTACGGGATTATCAGTTGCATTTGATTTACCAACACAAATTGGTTATGATTCTGATCATGCATTATCGGAAGGCGAAGTAGGTAAGGCAGGAGTTGCAATTGATACGTTACGTGATATGGAAATATTATTTGATGGAATTCAATTGGAGAAAATTACAACTTCAATGACTATTAATGCATCAGCATCGACATTGTTATGTATGTATATAGCTCTTGCAAAAAAGCAAGGTGCTGATTTGAAAAATATTTCAGGCACTATTCAAAACGATATTTTAAAAGAATATGCTGCGAGAGGAACCTATATCTATCCTCCTAAACCAAGTATGCGTATCATTACTGATATTTTTGCTTACTGTGCTAAGGAAGTTCCCAAGTGGAATACTATTTCTGTTTCTGGATATCATATTCGTGAAGCCGGTGCAAATGCAGTACAGGAATTAGCGTTTACTTTGGCAGATGGAAAAGCATATTTGAAAGCTGCTATTGATGCAGGATTAGATATCAATGTTTTTGCAAAACGTATGTCATTTTTCTTTAATGCACATAATAATTTATTTGAAGAAGTTGCTAAATTTCGTGCTGCAAGAAGAATGTGGGCAAGCATTACTAAAGAATTAGGAGCCACCGATCTTCGAGCACAAATGCTTCGATTTCATACACAAACAGGAGGCTCTACATTAACAGCACAACAACCTCAAAATAATATTGTAAGAGTAACTATTCAAGCATTAGCTGCTGTAATGGGTGGTACGCAATCGTTACATACAAATGGATTTGATGAAGCGCTCGCCTTACCTACCGCTGACGCAGCAAGGTTAGCATTACGAACACAACAAGTAATCGCATACGAAAGTGGAGTTCCAATGACTGTTGATCCATTGGGAGGCAGTTTTTATGTTGAAGCATTAACGAATGAAGTGGAACAAAAAGCTTGGGAATATATTCACCGTATTGATGAAATGGGTGGTGCCGTTAGTGCTATTGAAGCTGGATATATTCAACGTGAAATCGCACAATCAGCGTATCAATATCAACGCGATATTGAATCAGGTGATAAAATAATTGTTGGAGTAAATAAATTTCCTATGGAAGAACCACCATTCGAAGATTTATTTATTGTTGATGATAGCATCCGAACAGTTCAAACAGATAAAATAAATAAAGTAAAATCGGAAAGAAATAATTCAGATGTTCAACATTATTTAGCTGATCTAGAAAAAGCTGCGCGAGAGGGTTCTAATGTAATGCCACATATATTATCAGCAGTGGAAGCTTATGCAACTCTTGGAGAAATATCTGATACGATGCGTAATGTTTTTGGAGAATATACAGGAGCGTAATTGCAAAGTAAATCGTTACTCTTTAAACTCTTTCTTTTTCTCAACTGAATCCGGAATTATTAAAAATATTTCTTCACTGTCTTTCTTCATCATATAATGTTCCCTAGCATATTTTTCTAAGTGCGCCGGATCCGACATAAGTTCTTTCATATCGAGTTTATTTTGTTCGATTTCTTTTAGATAATATTCTTTATCTAATTCTAGTTTTTTGAGCTCCTTGCGATAGGTAAGCTGCGAGTAAATATCATTACGATCAAAGAAAATTAGCCATATCAAAAAGAAAATACTAGTAAATAAATACTTGTTCTTTAAAATTGGTGCTAGCTTTTTCATATCAATTAATTTTCTAAACGCTAAGATAGCACATCAATTCCTGAATTTCTAACGCTTTCCACTTGTTTATCCATAATTAGATGTGAATTACTATCATCGTTAACTTTCCTTGAATTTATCTGTTATCATTCCATAATTCAACTTCTATTCATGTATTTTTGTGCATAATTGAGGCTTTAATTTACAACTTTATTTTAATGATGTATCTACTCTTTAAATGCGAATTATTAAAAATTGCCGCTAGGCCAAGAAGCTACATTGGCTTTATTGCGATTGCCGTAATTGTAGCACTTATCCATCTCGCGATGTACCTCGATGGATTAAATTATATAAGTTTCATAACAGCCCCAATACAATCAGCTTTTTCCCTTCAAGGAAATATAGTAAATGGAAATCTCGTTTGCTTTATTATTCTCCAAACATTAATTATTCAAATTCCACTTCTTGTCGCACTTGTAACTGGTGATATGTTAAGTGGCGAGGCTGCAATGGGCACGATACGACTTATCGCAACACGTCCTATCAGCAGGTATTCAATTGTGATGTCAAAATTTTTTGCTGGAGCCGCATATACTTTTGCGTTACTTCTATTTTTAGGATTGATTTCTCTTGGGTTAGGCCTCTGGCTTTTTGGATCAGGAGATTTAATAGTACTCAAAAGCGAAGAGCTTATTATAATTCAAGGAACGGATACCTTATGGCGATTTTTTTGTGCATTTGGAATTGCATTTCTAAGCTTAACTGTTGTTGCGACATTTTCTCTAGCGCTCTCTTGTTTTGCAGATAATTCGATAGGACCAATTATTTCTACAATGGCTGTAATAATTTTATTTACAATTATTGGCACGATGGAAATTCCGTTTTTTGATAAAATAAAACCTTACCTTTTTACAACTCACATGGTTGTCTGGCGTAATTTTTTTGATAACCCACTTCCTATGGAATTAATTAGAAACTCAATATTAATTTTGATCGCACATATTGGTGTTTTCCTAACAATTACCCTAGTTGCGTTTAAAAGAAAAGATATATTAAGCTAATGAAGAAAATAATTTTAGTTAC
>JAYVOC010000107.1:0-2651 GCA_043758125.1 Bacteroidota bacterium
GTGATGCAACGAACCGTAGTGGAGATGAAAGATGAACTTGAAAAATTAAAAGAACAACTCGCAAACGTATTGTGAAAATCCATCCTAATTATCTTCATAAATTAGTACTCTTCTGCGGACCGTCAGGAAGCGGAAAAACTACGATTGTACATCATCTGCTAAAGGTGTTTCCTAAAATGCGCTTTAGTATTTCTGCAACAACGCGTAGTAAAAGAGTTAATGAAACTGACGGAAAAGATTATTATTTTCTTACACCAGATGAATTTAGAGCACGCATCGCTAAAGATGAATTCCTCGAGTGGGAAGAAGTATATCACGATCGTTTTTATGGGACATTAAAGTCGGAAGTACAACGGATATTAGAAGATGGTTATATTGCTTTGTTTGATGTTGATGTAGAAGGTGGATTAGCAATTCGTAAAGAATTCGGCAGACAAATGTTGGATGTTTTTGTGATGCCTCCATCAGTTGATGAACTGCATAAACGACTTGTTGCACGAGCAACAGAATCGGAAGAATCATTACGCAAGCGATTAGATAAAGCAGAAAAAGAAATGTTATATGCTTATCGTTTTAATCATGTTGTTGTGAATACTGTTTTGCAAGAATCATATACTACTGCCGAAAAACTGGTTCAAGAATTTCTTGATGATGTGATTCCTGATGTAGAGGAAACAGAAAATTAAAATTACATCTCAATGAAAATCGGTCTCTTCTTCGGCTCTTTTAACCCCATTCACAACGGACATCTTGTGATTGCAGGGTATGTTTCGGAGTTTACTGATTTGGATCAAGTATGGCTAGTCGTTTCGCCTCACAATCCTTTAAAACCTGCGGGAAGTTTGTTGCAAGATTATCATCGCTATCATTTAGTAGAATTAGGAGTGGGTAGCAATAAAAAATTGAAGCCCTCCAAAATTGAATTCGAATTACCTCGTCCTAGTTTTACGATTCATACATTGGTTTATTTGAAAGAAAAATATCCGCAACATGAATTTGCTTTGATTATGGGAAGTGATAACCTTGGAACTTTTCATAAGTGGAAGAATTACGAGGTAATATTAGAAGAACATCAACTTTATGTTTATCCTCGTCCGTTACAAGATGGTGGACAGTTTAAAGATCATAAGCAAGTGAAATGGGTTGATGCGCCGATGATGGAATTATCCTCCACTTTTATTCGTAATGCAATTCGTGATGGAAAAGATGTTCGTTACATGATGCCAGAATCTGTTGCGGATTATATTGAAGAAATGCATTTTTTTGAGAGGTAATACCAGTTAAATAAAATTAATCAGCTATAAACTTCTGTTATTTCAAAATGCAAAAACGACTACCATCTATCTGACAGTAGCCGTTTTCAATAAAGAACCTAACCATTACTTTAACGCTTATATTTTGTTGAAATTGTTTAGCATATTGTCGTTAACAAATATTTAACAATTCAACTTTTCCTGATTGTGTTTTACAACATAATTGGAGTTTTCGTTGAAAGATGTATTGAACCTGCACGCACAATAACAATATAAACACCATTTGTTATTTGTTGTGGTAAATTCATTTCTAAACTAACATCACCGCTATGTATTTTCCCTGCATTCAAATGCGTAACTTCTTTCCCATTCATATCAAACAACGCAATTTCTGCATTTGAATTTTCAGTCGTGTTAAATTTCACTTGAAGTTTTCTTTCTGTTGCTAACGTGAAAACATGAAGCGCATTATTTGAATTCGCAATTTCGTTAATTCCTGTGGCAGAGCCAGGAGTTACAATAGTGTTTCCATTCGCTACGTAATCACCTGAGGAGTTACCATCATTGTTTGCCATTACTCCAGCATAATAGAATGTTACATTACCAATATTTGTTGAAGGGGCTGTCCAGTTAAAAGCAAAGACAGAAGAATCAGCATGCGCGCCACCATTTAATGTATGTGTCAAACTTTTTCTAGAATTGGATCCAATAGTTGCATTTTTCGTTGTTGTCATTGCAGAATTTGTAACAACAATATTTCCAGCATTTGCTCCTGCTGCTGTTAGCGCTTCTACGCCAACTCCAAACAATCCTCTTCCAGAAAATTTAACAACAACACTCATTTGATAAGTTGTCCCAGGAATGTATTGCTTTGATGTTACTCCAGGTAAATTCGAATTGAACGAAATTGTTCCTGCTCCTGAATTTGTAAAAGAATTGTGACAATTTCTACAAGTAGATTCACTTGGTGAACCAGCATATCCAGCTTTACCATTATTACTTAATATATCGAAAGCCGTTCCAACAGCAACTGCAACAATAGCAACTAAAATGAGTAATATTCTCTTCATAAATTTTTTAATTCGACATTCAAGCTGCTAACCGTTGACCCATTTCCTTTATGTGTCTTCCTTGTCCACTTTTCCAACCTTTTGGGAATTACGGCCAACGATTAACAGTAATGAATATCTTTCTGTGTGTGATTTAATTTGTAAAGATCTTATTTATGGTTTCAATAAAAAAAGTAAGCTACCATTGTTACCACAAATCAAATATAAGTACAATTAGATTGAAAAAGTAAAAAAAAAGCTGAATAAGGTAATTGCCATGCTGAATGGGAATAACGTTACTAAATTTATCTTTTTATCCTCTTCCCATCAACCAATCTTTAAAGAATGG